>CALDFB010000157.1 GCA_937942365.1 uncultured Marinicella sp.
CATCAATCAAGATGGAATCAACTTCGTCAATTATGGCAAAATAGGGTTCTCTTTGAACTTTAGCGTCCAAGCTAAAAGCCATGTTGTCACGCAAAAAATCGAATCCCAATTCATTGTTGGTGGCATAAGTGATATCACATGCGTATGCAGCTCTTTTTGCTTCGTGAGTTAAGCTTGGGATGACTATACCTACACTCATTCCCAAGAAATTATATAAGGGCTCCATCCATTTGGCATCTCGATTGGCTAAGTAATCATTGACAGTCACTACGTGCACGCCATTACCAGCCAAGGCATTCAAATAAGCAGGTAAAGTACACATCAAAGTTTTACCTTCGCCTGTTCTCATTTCAGCTATTTTGCCTCGATGAATAACAATGCCTCCAATCAGTTGTACATGGTAGTGACGCATACCCATCACCCGAACGGAAGCTTCTCTGACCAAAGCAAATGCCTCAGGCAGTAAATCATCAAGCTTTTCACCTTGGGTTAAACGTTCTTTCAAAGTTTGGGTTTGGGCGGGGAAATCGGCATCTTCCAAAGCTTGGTATTTGGGTTCTAATGCTTCAATTTGATCAGCAACTTTGTCTAGTTGTCTGATATACCTTTGGTTTCTGCTACCAAATACTTTGGTGAATAATGAGTTTTTAGCCATAATCTTATGTTGTTTGTGCTCAATGAATAAATTAATGTGGTTTCAATCAGGGGTTATTCAAGTAAAAGGGCAAATAAAACTGAATTTATTTGCCCTTATGATTTCAACTGCAATTTTTTTGTAGCTTCAATTTTTAAAGTTTCAAGAGTTGACAAAGGGTAGTGGGTTCACCTTATGTCCATTCTTGAGTACTTCAAAATGTAAATGTTCGGATGTGGCTCGTCCAGTTTTACCCATCACGGCTATTTTTTCGCCAGCCGTTACTTTTTGTCCCAGTTTAACTTGTATACTTTCTGCGTGGGCGTAACGAGTCATGAAGCCATTGCCGTGATCGATTTCGACCATCTGCCCATAAGAGCTTCGTTTACCAGCCCAAACCACTACGCCGTCAGCTGCTGCCACAATCTCAGATTGATAACCGCCTGAATAGTCCATCCCAGGATGGTTAGCTTGTTGACCGGTAAATGGGTCAATGCGTTTGCCATAGTATGATGAAATCCAACCTTTCTTCAGTGGCATGATGTGTGGAGTCGCATTTTGTTCTGTGTCTTGTTCATTCAACAGCTGAGTCAAAATATTAAATTTCTCTTGTTGTTTAACGAAGCTGTCTTCTAAATTGAATAAATTAGCATACAGTGTGTGTGGCGTATTGACGTCACCGGTTGGTTGTAAGTCAGCGCCACCAAGGCCTGGTTCTTCATCCAAATTAAATTCATCCTTGCTGATATCAGCCACTTCGCTGAGTCTACTTCCAATGGCATTCAATCGCGTGGATTGAGCCATTAATTTACCTATTTGTAAAGTCATTGAGTCGATGTCATTTTGTACTGATTTTTTATGTTCAATTAACTCTTGTTGACGCAAATCAACCAACTCTTGAAGTTCTTTAATTTTAGATTGGTCACCATTGGTGTTTGCCAGAAAAAATTTACCGAATAGCGCGCCGCAAGCTAATATCAGTAAAGCCAAAAAAGCTGAAGCTGAAATAATTTTCAGTTGAATGCTTTTATCACTCAAAGCATATTGAACAATGCCTGTTTTTTCTTGTTTAATTAATGTAAATTTATTCATAAAAAACTTGCTTACTTCATTTATAAAGATTCAAATGTCCCCATGCGAAAGTCCAGAGGGTTTCACTCCATCACCGACAGTATTGCTCAAGATAAAAGTTTATCTGGATTGATACAGCGTGCCAATCAGCTCAAAAAACTGAATGATGAGCTCCAATTGCGTCTGCCCGCCCAAGTGAAAGGTATGTGTCACCTAGCAAATATTAAGGGAGAAACAGCTGTTTTTATTTGTTATACACAAATGGAAGCCAGCAAAATTCGCATGTACAGCCGAAGCATTCTACAGACAATGCAGGCAGAATTCAAAATTTCTGTTAAAAAAATACAGCTAAAGGTCGAATTAAAACGCTGATTTCACCTTGGGTGCTGAATTTCAACCATGCATGCTTGTGGTTGATGGTTTTTAAAGTCGATACTGCTGACTTGTGAGAAAGGTCAGTTTATAATGCGTGATTGATTTTTGGAATGCCGTTGAATATGAACTTATTAACACAAATAAATGCCGCTTGGTCAGCCAGATCTGATTTAAGCGCCACAGAACTCAAAACTCAATATGGTGCATTAATAGAGCAAGCGTTGATCGGTCTTGAAAAAGGCGTGTTGCGTGTTTCAGAACCAGTAGGGGATTCGTGGCAAGTGAATGAATGGTTGAAAAAGGCTGTGCTGTTATATTTCACCATTTCTGAAAATCAAGTGATGGCAGGTACAACTCACAATTATTGGGATAAAGTGCCATGTCGCTTCAGTGAGGCAGATGCACAAGATTTTCAAAACACAGGTGCGCGTGTGGTGCCTCCAGCAACCATTCGGCGAGGCGCCTATCTGGGTAAAGGCGTGGTTTGTATGCCTTCCTACGTTAATATTGGTGCTTATGTTGGAGCTGGTACCATGGTAGATACTTGGGCGACAGTTGGAAGTTGTGCTCAAATTGGTAAAAATGTCCATTTGTCTGGTGGCGTTGGGATTGGAGGTGTACTTGAACCCTTACAAGCAGCACCAACCATTATTGAAGACAATTGTTTTATTGGGGCCAGAAGCGAAGTGGTTGAAGGCGTGAGGGTCGGTAAAGGCAGTGTGATTTCAATGGGTGTTTTCCTGGGTCAAAGCACCAAAATATATGATCGAGAAACCGATGAAATCAGTCATGGGTATATCCCTCCAGGTTCAGTGGTGGTCTCTGGTACACTGCCAGCTGACAATGGTAAGTATGCCCTTAATTGTGCTGTGATTGTTAAAAAAGTGGATGAAAAAACCCGAGCGAAAACTTCAATCAATGAGTTGCTTAGATCATGATGATTTATGGTATAAAAAATTGTGATAAGGTCAGAGCCGCTGTCAAACAAGCCAAAGCAGATGGTATTGAAATAGAATTACATGATTTCAGGGTTCATGGTATTGATGAAACATTGGTCAATGATATGTTAAAGGATATCGATATGGCAGATTTGTTGAATAAAAGAAGCACTACCTGGAAACAATTAAGCGACTTTGAGAAAATTGAACCTAATGTGGGGTTATTAGTCGCTAACCCTACGCTGATTAAGCGCCCGGTGGTTTTCGAAGCAAAAAAATACCGCATAGGTCTTTAAGAGCAAAGAGATAATATGGAACCTGAAGTCATTGGCTTAGCCAAGCAACTCATTCAAAAACCTTCTTACACACCTGATGATGCAGGTTGTCAGCCGTTGTTGATGAACCGTCTTGGCGGGCAAGGGTTTCAAGGTGAGCATCATCGCTTCGGCGAAGTTGATAATGTGTTGATTTGGCATGGTGACTCGCCAGGTCCATCGTTGCTGTTTTTGGGTCACACAGACGTGGTTCCTCCTGGTGATTTAGGGGCTTGGGATCATGAACCGTTATCAGCTCACGTGGAGTCAGGCGTTTTATTCGGTCGCGGTGTGGCCGATATGAAGGGATCTATAGCTGCTATGGTGTTGGCGATAGAAAAGTTCGTCGGCCAATATCCCAATCACCCTGGTAAAGTTGCTTTGATGTTAACCAGTGATGAGGAGGGTGTTGCTTTAGATGGTGTAAAAAAATTCATGCCATTGATGGCACAAAAGCATCATTTCGATTACTGCATGGTCGGTGAGCCCAGTAGTTCTGTTGTTTTGGGTGATACTGTCCGGGTGGGTAGACGCGGTTCTCTGCATGTGAATATAACTGTAAAAGGCCAGCAAGGACATGTGGCCTATCCGCATAACGCCCAGAACCCTATTTTTTTAGCTGCCAGGGCGATTGATGAATTGAGTCGCTTTGAATGGGACATTGGCAATGAAGATTTTCCTGCCACAAGTTTTCAAGTTTCAAATATAAATGCAGGCTCAGGTGTGACTAATATTATCCCCGGCGAATTAAAAATAACTGCCAATTTTCGTTATTCTCCTGAATCATCGCAACAATCCTTGGCTGAACAGTTACAACATATCCTGGACCATCATCAATTAAGTTATGAATTGGATTGGCAGTTGTCTGGTGAGCCGTTTCATTGTAAGAACGAAGTTTATAAACAAGCTTTGAAAGCATCTGTTAAAAAAATCACTGGTGTGATTCCAGAATTCAATACAGCTGGGGGAACTTCTGATGGTCGCTTTGTGGCACCTCATGGGATTGCTACGATGGAACTAGGTCCAATCAATAAGACGATTCATCAAGTCAATGAGTGTGAGAAGGTGGCTCATTTGGTGCAATTAGAAAGTATATATTTAGATTTGATTCAACGATTGTTACTGAAATGAAAAGTTCGATAGATAGGCGTTTATCTGTAGCTCCCATGTTAGATTGGACAGATCGTCACTGCCGGTATTTTCACCGCTTGATATCTGACAGAATTTTACTATATACCGAAATGATCACTGCGCCAGCAATTTTGCGAGGAGATCGAGAAAAACATTTGGGTTTCTCGCCACAAGAACACCCAGTGGCGTTGCAATTAGGTGGCAGTGATGAGGGGGATTTAGCCAATTGTGCACAAATTGCTGAAGACATGGGTTATGCAGAAATTAACTTAAATGTAGGATGTCCTAGTGACCGGGTACAAAAAGGGCGTTTTGGAGCTTGTTTGATGAAAGAACCGGAACTAGTAGCCAGTTGTTTCGATGCCATGCAATCAAAAGTCAGAATTCCTGTTACTATAAAATCAAGAATCGGTGTGGACGATGAAGATTCATTTGAGTCATTCACAAATTTTATTGATACCGTAAAAACTGCGGGTTGTGGTACCTTTATTATTCACGCGCGAAAGGCGTTGCTTAAGGGGTTAAGCCCCAAACAAAATAGAACGGTTCCACCTCTGAAATATGATTATGCATATCGTATTAAAGCATTGAACCCCGATTTAGAGGTGGTTCTTAATGGTGGTATTGAAACAGTTATTCAAGCCGAAGAGCAAACACAATATGTTGATGGTGTTATGGTTGGCCGGGCATTTTGGAATGCACCGTGGTTGATCAGAGAAATGCACAATGGTTTAGGTTTAGGCAATGATGCACTGAATAGCCAACCTCGATCTAGAGATGAAGTTTTATTGGCATATATAGACTATTGTCGTACCATGATCAGCCAAGGCTTGAGTTTGCATTGGCTAATTAGGCCTATTTTGGGCCTTTATCACGGGCTTCCCGGAAATAAAAAGTGGAAGTCTCATTTAGTAACGCAAGCACCGCGCAGAAAAACAGATGTGTCGGTGATCGAAGAAGCAAGAAAGCAGGTGAATTATGTTAGTTAAAACGGTCAAAGATTTTAAAGCTGCTCTTGATCAAAATGATTTTGCGATAAAGCAAGCTGGAAGTATGAAAGCGGCTTTTATGGTCAGCCCAATAGGGTTTCGTCTAGATCAACAAACGGCACAAGACAATGAATACATGTTGATGGACCAACAAGTGGATGTGAAATTGGCCATGTATCAACATCAACAGTTAGCTCGAGCCATCACTGATGTGGGTGTTCCTGTGGTTACTTTTCCAGGTTCTGAAGAAACACCAGATGCGGTTTTCCCCAATAATGCATTTGCGACCACGCACCAGGGCCGTTATGTGATTGGTTCTATGAAATATGAAAATCGCCAAAAAGAGACACAACGTCAAGACATCAGAAAGTTTTTTGGAGAATTGTTGGGTTATGAAAAATTTGAAATCAACCACTCTAATGCGGTAGCTGAACTCACTGGTGTTTTGGTTCCTGACAGAGCTCGAAACGTTGGTTTTGTTGGAATGACAGAGCGAGTTGATGATGCGGGTGCCAAGGCCTTGGACGAAGCATTTGCCACTGATTTAATGTTCCAATTTGATTTAACTGAAGGTGAATACCATACCAATGTAGTTATGGCGTGCTTAGCAGGGACTGCTTGTGTGATCCATAAAGGGTCTTTTGCAGATCCTGCGGTGGTAGCAGCGATATCTGAATTTTACCCGGGTCGTACCTTATTTATTTCTGATGAAGAAAAGCTCGCTTTTGCAGGGAATTGTATTTCTATAACAGATCAGGATGTGTTTTTCAGTCAGACGGCGTTGGATGCGTTGTCGGGAGAGTCACGGCTCAAACTTGAATCTTGGGGGTTTGTGTTACATGGCGTAGATGTTTCTGAATTAGAAAAGGCAGGTGGGAGTCTGCGTTGTATGATCGGCGAAATCTTTTGAGCAAAAATTTGAGTGCAAATCCCTACTTTTGGCTTTTTTCCAAAGACCTAGATTTATGCGGAGGTCTCAGATTGTGATTGAAAGTAAATAATTTTGCCTGATCTTCCATAAGGTATTCAGTTTGTAAGTGCTCACATAATGTTGCGGCTAGTATAAAATTTACAGTTGTTGACTTACTTAGGTGTCTTAATCATCATATAATCAATGAGTTTTGATCGTGGGGATAGATTTGACCAATAAATCAATCATGTTTTGGGTGGTTTTGACGCTTTTGATTGTGGGATCGTTACCATTTCTGCTTTCCTGGTATCAAATCAGCCAGTCTAGGTCAGCGGTTATTGATCAAGCACAAAAAAATCATTTAATCATTTCTTTGGCAACAGCAGATCGATTTGAGGCCTACCTGAATAAATACCGTGATTTAGCTTCAAATTTGGCATTAAACCCAAACGTTTATTTGACTCCTGATTCAGTCGAGGCTGCAGATTCAATGAAAGCAGGTTTAGTTTCTAATCAAGACATTCATCTGATTGCATTGTTGCTGCGTGATTCTTCAATAAATACTCAAGTTGGAACCAGTCAATCAGCAAACGCCCAGGTTATTCAGTTAGCCCGTAAAAATGAGTCTGTTGATATTGATGTCGAGCAATTAATTGTTGAGCTATCAGAAGGTTTTAAACTTTTAGATCTATCCAATAATAAGTATTTAGGCGTGGTTGTGCCATCGGCGAGGCCAAATGTTGATGTAGTTATGTTAGTAGATGTTGACATGAGTCAATGGCTCAATCCGCGTGTGCTTGGCCAATCGGCAAGTATCAGCCTAGTTGACGCACAAGGTCAGCTAATCGAACATGCTGGTGATGAATTTCAGGGCGTTCCAGTTGAATGGTTGAACCTATTTAAAAGTGGTGTGGCCAATGGCGGAGCGAATCTTTCTGAGCAAAAAAACAACCAATTTATTGCAGCCTTTGCCAAGGTTAATAATTTGCCGTGGTATGTGCTGTCACGTCAGTCGGTGGCATTTGCGGAACAAACAACGGCTGATATGAGCCGGACGGCTTGGACTACTTTCAGTTTGGTATTGTTGGTAATGGCTGCGTTGTTAGCCATGGCTTATTATTCTTGGGTGAAGCCAATCAGAAGGATTGTGAAGGCTCAAAGTGCTTTAATGGGCAAAAATAACCAACCCGATTGGCGAGGTGGTGAGGTCATGGCGCTTGAACAAAGCTTTGATGCTTTGACTAAGCATATTGATGACAGAAATGCTTTGGGTCAAATTTTTGTTGATCGTTATCAAGTGATCAGTCCCATCGGTAAAGGAGGTATGGGGTCTGTCTTTCTGGGGTGGGACCCTCGATTAGATCGTCATGTGGCTCTGAAAACGTTACCAATTGGTAAAAAGTTTGGATCCAGGGAAAATATGAGTCAAACCTTGGTGCAAGAAGCCATTACGGCCGCCAAAATATCTCATCGAAATGTGGTGTCCATATATGATGTGGTTTCTACTAAAAACACAGCTTTTATTGCGATGGAATACATCAAGGGTGAATCTTTGAGCTCACTGTTAAACAGAAAAAAATCTTTGAATTTGTCCTTGACGCTCTCAATTGCAATTGCTGTGCTTAAAGGTTTGAATTCGGCTCACAAAATGGGTTTTGTACATCGTGATATCAAACCTGCTAACATTTTGTTGGATGTAAATGGTGATATTAAAATAACGGATTTTGGTACCGCTACCTTAGTCAGCGGAATCAGTGTTGATAATGTGACTGGTACTCATGGCTACATGGCACCGGAAATTTATCAGAAAGGTGATGCCAGTTTGAAAAGCGATTTGTTTGCTGTTGGGGTAGTTATGGCTGAATGTTTATTGGGTCAAAATCCATTCAAAGGAAAAAAAATCAGTCAGACCAAGTTAAATACATTGAATAAAACGGTCACATTCCCTCCTTGGATCAGAACGCGTGGTACTGAGGAACTGTTCAAAACAATAGAGTTGTTACTAGATAAAGATCCTGCAAAAAGACCTGGTTCTGCATCGTTGATGGCAGAACAGATTGTTCAGGCAACACCTTTTACGATTAAATGGGTGCCAGAAGATGCTGACATCAAAATACAAATAAACGACGGTGATTATGAAAATGAAAAAACGATTGTTGCTCTTAATTAATTTAACCTATTTAGGGTCTGTTCAAGCTAATGAGATTGAACTACAACTCGGTGACTCTTGGGCTTTTGATGGGGGAGTGTTTAATACAGGTAGCTTACCAGTCGATTACAAAAACAAAGGAAGTCAATTAATCATCAAAAAAGCAGATGGTGATTTGCAGTCAGTGAATCTTGAGGCAGATGGTACACCAATGAAAGTGAACAACAGTAAATCCATTATTGTTGATCGTACGCCACCAATGATAACAACTCAATGGCAGGGAGTTGTTCAAAACTCAGAGGGTATTACTGTCGGGCCGGACAGCAAACTTATGTTAAAAGTTAATGAAGGCTTGATTAAGCACTTGAGTGTAAATGATGAAATAAAACAGATTGATTCAAATTCGTATGTTCATGGTTTCAGCCAATTCAGCGACAGCATTTTGGTGGTTGCTGAAGATGATTTTAATAACACCACTCAATTGAATGCCTCATTGCATGGTGATTTTGAACCACCAGAACTGAGCTGGCAATTGCAAGCACCGGCTATATATAAAGATAATCAGTGGTTTGGAGGTAAAACAGCACAAGTCCTGTTATCGACTTCAGATAACACAGGCGTAGATTACATGTTATTGAATGGGCGTCCGTTTAATGCAAGCGAGGAACAACTTATAATTAATTCAGGGGATAACATACAAGTGGTTGATACCTTAGGTAACACCAGTACTGAAACCATCAGTTGGTCTGAAGACAGCCAAGCGCCCTATATAATTATCACTCAGGATAAGCAGAGATTAGAAGGTGTAAAAAATATCAAAGTTGCTGTTAATGAGGTCTTTGAAATACAAACCATGGACTCTGGGGTTGGGCTTGATCATCAAAAATATAAAGGTAAATACCGCAATTGGATGGAGCTGCCGAAAAAGTTCAGATTTACCAGTAAAGGAACTTATCGAATCAACGTTCAAAGCACTGATCGGATTGGAAATGTGCTCGATACCGTCGTTAAAGTTAGGGTGAAGAGATAGGCCATGAAATTATTTTTAGGAATCTCAATAATGGTGTTTGTATTTGGGATAACAGATGCAACCAGCAATGATATTCAACAGCGTGATATCACTGTTAAGCACATAGTTCAACCAGGTGAAAACTTACATGCTATTACTCGCAGCTATATAGGTACTGATATTTTATGGCAAGATAATTGGAAGCTTAACCCACAAATTGACAACCCAAATAATTTAAAAATTGGCCAAGAGTTAACCATCATTAAAGAACGAATCATCCCGGCAGAAAAAGCCGTGGTATTTAATGTGGTTAATCGGGTAGAAAAAAAACCAGCTGACAGTGATTGGTTATCTGCGCAAGAAGGCGATGAATTGGTGCAAAAAGAAGGCGTTAGAACCTATGCAAAGTCATCAACATTGCTTGAATTTAATGATGAGTCGCAATTAAAAGTCTTAGAATATTCGCAGATTTTTCTACAAAGTAGAGCCACAGATTTATCGGGTACTGACAGCGCCACCATTGAAATTATAAAAGGTGATGCTGAACTGAACTGGGAGCCTATTGAAGCTGATCAAACAGAAATTACCATTGTAACTGGTGAAATGGTTTCAAAACCCGAAGCTTTTGCAGGCAAAGTTGCTGAGCTACGCACAGGTATTTCCAAGGCAGGAAAATCGCTGATTTCGGTTTATCAAGGTAACAGTGAAGTGGCTAACGGTGGGGCTGAAATAGAAGTAGAACAAGGGATGGGTGTAGCAGTCAAACCTGGTGAGATACCTGTGGCTAAACCTTTGTTAGCGGCGCCTTTGGTGAAAAAACAAGGTGAAGCGGTCTTTAATTTCAGCAACCCTTGGCTTAATTGGTCTGCGGTGAAAGATGCCAAAGAATATCTGGTTGAAATTTGTGCTGATAAAGCGTGTAACGTCATACTCAAACAAGCCACAGTTGATAACAATCAATGGCAAATAGAGGCATTCAATCAGCTGGGTACTTTCTATTACCGCATTGGTGCTAAGAGTGAAGATGAACTGGTGGGTTATCGCAGTGAGGCTCAAAAGTTTGAGATAACAACTGCCATTGAAGACTTAAATGGACCTGTAATTGCCATCGATCTGAGCGGTCATAAAAAAGCTGAGGGAGATCAATTAATAGTCGGGCCAGAAACGCAAATCAAAATTTTTGCGTATGATGACTTGTCAGGGTTAAAGAGAATTGATTACAGTTGGGAAGGGCAAGGCTGGGTTACATATTCAGGAGAAAATATAGATTTGCCGCTTGGTGATTCTGAATTAACAGTACGTGCCACCGATAAGCTGGGCTTAGTGGCTGAAAAAAATTATGAGTTTTTCAGTCAGTAAAAAACAGTTTGAGATCAAGAAAATTGGGTCTTAATTAATTACTCAATGTATAAAAATAAAAGCCACTTCAAGAAGAAAGTGGCTTTTTATGTTGTGCTATGTAAGCTTAAGCTTCTCTACTGGCTCTTTTTCTCTCATGTTCAAGCAAATGTCTTTTCCGAATGCGTATTTCATCAGGACAAACTTCAACCAATTCATCGTCCTCGATGAATTCCATAGATTGCTCTAATGTCATTTGAATCGGTGTAACAAGGTTGATTGCATCGTCTTTACCAGATGCACGAACATTGGTTAACTGTTTACCTTTCAACGGATTGACTGTTAAATCATTGTCACGAGAGTGGATGCCCACAATTTGACCTTCATATACATCTACATTCGCATTGATCAGCATGCGACCACGCTCTTGTAGGTTCCACAGTGCAAACCCAAGGGCTTTACCTGTGCCATTAGAAATCAAAACACCGTTTTTACGGGTTCGCTCAATGGTGTTCAACTTTCTGCCATAGTGGTCAAATACGTGCGTTAATATACCAGATCCAGAAGTGGTGGTTTTGAATTCAGATTGATAGCCAATCAAACCACGTGCAGGGATAATGAACGTTAAACGAACACGACCAGTTGAATCTGGCACAATGTCTTTAACTTCGGCTCGACGGCCCAATAACTGTTCCATCACCGAACCTTGGTGTTCTTGTTCAATATCGACTACCAAGTTTTCATAGGGCTCACATAGTTCACCATCAATTTCGCGGTAAATAACTTGTGGACGTGAAATGGCCAACTCGAAACCTTCGCGACGCATGGTTTCAATCAAAACAGATAAATGCAATTCACCTCGGCCAGAAACTTTGAATTGATCAGAATTAGCGGTTTCTTCAACCCGCAATGCCACATTATATGTGGTTTCTCTTTCCAAACGGTCTTTGATTTGTCGGGATGTTAAAAATTTACCGCTCTTACCAGCGAAAGGCGAATCATTGACACAAAATAACATCGATATGGTGGGTTCATCAACCGTCAGCGGAGGCAATGCTGCTACATGGTCACGATGACATAAAGTGTCTGAAATGCCAATACTGTCGATTCCAGAAATGGCTACAATGTCACCGGCTGAAGCTTCTTTCACTTCAATTCGTTCTAATCCCTTGAACCCAAAAATTTTTAAAATACGACCGTTTCTTGTTTTTTGCTCAGAATCAATAACCGTCACAGGTGTATTGGTTTTCACTGTGCCTTTTTTTATTCGGCCGATTCCAATCAAGCCCAAAAAACTGTTGTAATCTAAGGTTGAAACTTGCATTTGAAAGGGGGCATCTACATCGACATCAGGAGGGCTCACTTTTTGTGTGATGGTTTCGAATAAAGGACGCATGTCGCCTTCACGGTTTTCATCATCTTCTGAGGCATAACCATTGATGGCAGAGGCATAAATGATGGGGAAATCTAATTGCTCATCTGTGGCACCCAGTGAATCAAATAAATCAAAAGTCTGATCTATCACCCATTGAATTCTGGCACCATCGCGATCAACTTTATTAACCACAACCACAGGTGTAAATCCCATCTCAAAAGCTTTAGATGTCACAAATCGAGTTTGTGGCATAGGCCCATCAACAGCATCAACCAACAGCAATACAGAATCAACCATACTCAGTACCCGTTCAACTTCACCTCCAAAATCAGCATGGCCTGGTGTATCTACGATATTGATTTTATAACCTTCCCATTCAATCGATGTATTTTTGGATAAAATTGTGATACCACGTTCTTTCTCTAGGTCATTAGAATCCATCAAACGATTCGGGTCGTCAGCTCGGTCACCTAAGGTACCTGATTGTTTAAGCAATTCATCAACCAAGGTGGTTTTTCCATGATCAACGTGCGCGATGATCGCGATGTTTCTTATTTTTTCTGTAGACATGTAACGGGTTGAAGCTTTAAAAGCCGCGCATTATAGCTTAATCAGCTTGAGTAATTACTTAAATTTGTACTCTGAATCGTTAAATAGCGTGATAAATTGTAGATTATGACTTTCGGGATACTTGAGGTTTGCCGATTTGTACCTACTTAAAAGGTGCTTATATATATCTGAATGAATGAACTAAGGAATTGAATATGAAAAGAGTGTTGTTATTTGTAGCTACAAATGTTGCTGTATTGACCGTAATCTCAGTAGTCATGCGCGTGTTTGGGTTTGATGGCTATTTGACTCAAAATGGATTAGATTATCGTGCTCTGGCAGTATTTTCCATACTTTGGGGTTCTGTTGGTTCATTTATATCGTTGGCTATATCAAAATGGATGGCAAAAAAATCTATGGGTGTTCATGTCATAGAACAAGCTCGAACCGCTGATGAACAATGGTTGATTGATACTGTCAGGAGACAGGCGCAAGATGCTGGCATTGGAATGCCAGAGGTTGGTGTGTTTCAATCTCCAAGCCCCAATGCATTTGCAACTGGGATGAAAAAAAATGATGCATTGGTTGCAGTCAGTACCGGGTTGTTACAAACCATGGAAAAAGGTGAAGTTGAGGCTGTTTTGGGGCATGAAGTGGCGCATGTGGCAAATGGAGACATGATCACCATGGCTTTGTTACAGGGTGTGCTTAACGCTTTTGTGATTTTCTTTTCTAGAATCATTGGTTATGCCATAGCAGCGGCTTCTCGTGACAACCGTGGTGGCAGTTATACCATGGGTTCTTTCATTGGAACCATGATTGCGCAAATTGTATTGGGTTTTGTCGCAGCGATTATTATTAATTGGTTCTCAAGATACCGTGAATTTCATGCCGACGAGGGTGGAGCCAAATTAGCTGGTAATCAAAACATGATCAACGCCTTGAAAGCTTTGCAACGCAACTCTGGAGCTAAAAAATTAGATGGTGAATTTGCAGCTTTTGGTATTTCAGGCGGTAATGGCACATTGGCAAAACTATTCTCAACACACCCACCATTGGATGATCGCATTGCAGCTTTGGAGCAAGCTCAATATGGTGATAATTCGGTAGTGAGTTAAATAAACAATACATCCTCATTATAGAGCCGGAAAATTTGTGGCTTCTTTATGTGCCCGTGATGAAAATCAGTCATGAATGTTCACTTGAAAAATACTGTTAGATTTAATTGGAATGCGGTTATTTATATCAACAAGATGAAATGGATAAAACATTGTGTTTTGTGGGTACTTTACCTTTATATATACTTGACTTGAGCCTGTTTTGTGCCTACAAGATAGATATTCGAATGATGCACTTATCACTGATGTATGCACCATCAGTGAGTTGATGATCAGTTTTTTAAACGATAAACTGATTCAAGTGTTCTATCTCTGGTAATGATTGTGGTTCTCTGACTGGTAAGGATTTAGCTTCGGTTTTAAGGCGC
>CALDFB010000158.1 GCA_937942365.1 uncultured Marinicella sp.
AATATATCTCTTTATCCGTATTAAGAGATATATTAGCATTATGAGCAGTTATTTATTTACCTCAGAATCGGTGTCTGAAGGACACCCAGATAAGGTCGCTGACCAAATATCTGATGCCGTCTTAGACGCCATAATTAAAGATGATCCACAGGCTCGTGTGGCTTGCGAAACCATGGTTAAAACAGGTACCGCCATTGTTTCAGGTGAAATCACCACCAATACATGGATTGACCTTGATGACTTGGTCAGGAAGGTAATCATTGATATTGGTTATGATAATTCTGATGTGGGGTTTGATGGCAACAGCTGTGCTGTTATGTCATTGATAGGTAAACAATCTCATGACATCAATATGGGTGTAGACAGACAAAGCCCAGAAGAACAAGGTGCTGGTGACCAAGGCTTGATGTTTGGTTATGCATCCAATGAAACAGATGTTTTGATGCCTGCACCCATCACCTACTCTCATTTACTGGTGCATAAACAAGCTGAAGTAAGAAGAGCTGGGAAACTCAAATGGTTACGACCTGATGCTAAATCTCAATTAACTTTTCGTTATGAAAACGATAAGCCAGTTGCCATAGATGCTGTGGTTTTATCTACCCAACATGATCCTGATATTTCGT
Organism: uncultured Marinicella sp.; assembly: GCA_937942365.1. Taxonomy (GTDB): domain Bacteria; phylum Pseudomonadota; class Gammaproteobacteria; order Xanthomonadales; family Marinicellaceae; genus Marinicella. The sequence goes on from CALDFB010000158.1 coordinate 627, forward strand.
TGAATGACCTTCGTGAAGGTGTGATGGAAGAAATCATTAAACCTGTTCTGCCTGAAGCTTGGATTGACACCAACACCCAGTTTCATATCAACCCCACAGGGAATTTTGTGATTGGTGGACCTGTTGGTGATTGTGGTTTAACTGGTCGAAAAATCATTGTTGACACTTATGGCGGCATGGCCCGACATGGCGGTGGTGCATTTTCAGGGAAAGACCCCTCAAAAGTAGACAGGTCTGCAGCTTACGCCTGCCGATATGTCGCGAAAAACATCGTTGCCGCTGGCTTAGCAGAACGCTGTGAAATTCAAGTTTCTTATGCCATTGGAGTAGCTGAACCCACATCCATCAGCGTCACCACATTTGGCACCAATAAAGTTGCTGAAAGCACCATTGAAAAATTAGTTCGAGAACATTTTGACCTCAGACCTTATGGCATCATCACCAGTCTAGATCTGCTGCGACCTATTTACCAACAAACTGCTGCATATGGGCACATGGGCCGTGAAAACAGCGATTTTACTTGGGAACGTACTGATAAAGCAGAACTGCTCAGAGCAGAAGCTGGTTTGTAATAAATACTTATACAAAAATTTATTTTAGAGAATACCTATGACAACAGAAACAGTTAAAAACATCCAACCTGACTATGTGATTGCCGACATTGGCTTAGCCGCATTTGGTCACAAAGAAATTCGCATTGCAGAAACTGAAATGCCTGGATTGGTACAGATTCGTGAAGAATATAAAGGCCAACAACCTCTTAAAGGTGCCCGCATTGCTGGTTCATTACACATGACCATTCAAACAGCGGTATTGATCGAATCTCTGCGCGCACTGGGTGCAGATGTACGCTGGGCATCTTGTAACATTTATTCAACACAAGACCATGCTGCTGCTGCCATGGCTGATCAAGACATTCCTGTTTTTGCGGTGAAAGGTGAAACCCTCGAAGAGTATTGGGAGTATACACATCGCATTATGGAGTGGTCGGATGGCGGTGCCCCCAACATGATTTTAGATGATGGTGGTGATGCCACCATGTTACTGATCTTGGGCAGTAAAGCAGAAAAAGATGCGAGCATACTAGATAATCCTGGTTCTGAAGAAGAAACTTTTCTTTTTGCCTCAATTAAAAAACGCCTGACCACTAAACCTGGTTGGTACAGCAAAACTTTGGCTTCAATTCAAGGCGTTACAGAAGAAACCACCACCGGTGTTAAAAGATTATACGACATGGCCAAATCAGGTGATTTGCCTTTCCCTGCAATCAATGTGAATGACTCTGTAACCAAATCAAAATTTGACAACTTATACGGCTGTCGTGAATCTTTGGTTGATGCCATTAAACGCGCCACCGATGTCATGATAGCTGGTAAAAAAGCAGTTGTTTGTGGTTTTGGGGATGTGGGTAAAGGCTCAGCGGCTTCATTGCGAGCTTTAGGAGCCATTGTCTCAGTCACTGAAGTCGATCCGATTTGTGCCTTACAAGCTTCTATGGAAGGTTATCCAGTTGTCACACTTGAAGATGCAGTGGCAGACACTGACATATTTGTTACCGCTACAGGTAATTATCAAATCATCAATTATGATCACATGCAAGCCATGAAAGATCAGGCCATTGTTTGTAACATTGGTCATTTTGATAATGAAATTGACGTGGCTTCTCTAGAGAAGCATTGTAAATGGGATCCAATCAAGGACCAAGTAGATCATGTAGAATTCGCCGATGGTAAACGCATCATCTTGTTAGCCAGAGGTCGTTTGGTTAATTTAGGCTGTGGTACAGGCCATCCAAGTTTTGTGATGTCAAACTCATTCACCAATCAAGTTCTTGCACAAATTGAATTATTTCAAGATGGTGACAAATATGACAACAATGTATTTGTACTTCCTAAACACTTGGATGAAAAAGTGGCTAAATTACACTTGGAACGCGTAGGTGCCAAACTCACCACTTTGAAAGAAAATCAAGCCAAATACATTGGTGTTGAAGTTGAAGGGCCTTATAAGCCTGAGCACTACAGGTATTAATGATACTTTGCAGTAATACAAATATTGTGATTAGTTTTAAAGCCAGGCGTTAGTCTGGCTTTTTTATTGGAGTATGATAACAATGAACAAACCTAATTTTGGCCTCAGCTTTGAGTTTTTCCCACCCAAAACAGAAGAACAGAAAGCCATACTGATAGACACTCAAGCTAAATTGAGAAAACTACATCCTGACTTTTTTTCTGTGACTTTTGGTGCAGGCGGTTCTACCATTTCTGCCACAGCAGAGACGGTATTGGAATTAAAGACTCACCCAACACCTAAAGTTATTCCACACCTTTCGTGCATGGGTGGAACACCACAAGAAATACTAGATTTGTTACAAAAATACTTAGACAATGACATCACTGACATCCTCGCCCTACGCGGTGATGTCCCATCCGGAATGGGCTCAGTAGGTTATTTCAGATATGCCAATGAACTCATCGAATTTATCCACGAAAAATACCCGGATACTTTTAACATCACGGTTGGCTGCTACCCTGAAATACATCCAGAAACAGAGTCTTTCGAGTCAGAAATCAAGTATTTTAAACAAAAAGTTGATGCGGGCGTTGATCGTGCCATCACGCAATTCTTTTTTAACCCCGATGCTTATTTTAACTTCATAGATCACTGTGAAAAGGCAGGCATAGATACCAGCATCACCCCTGGCATCATGCCCATCACTAATTTCAGTAACATCAAACGATTTTGTGGCTTTTGTGGCACTGATATGCCTCGTTGGTTGCAATACAAATTACAAAGCTATGGTGATGATCGAAAATCGATTCAACAGTTTGGCACTGAATTTACCATCAAACTATGTCAACAACTACTGGACCAAGGTGTACCTGGCATTCATTTCTATACATTGAATCGTGCTAAAGCCACGCTCGATGTAGTTAAAGGACTGTCATGATATAAACAGCTGGCCTACGCCAATGGCCAGCTGTCTAATATGACTAATAAGATTAAATTTCCCCAATCTTCTCCTGTAAAACCGAAAACTGTTCTCGCAGTTCACCACTTATCGTATCACTGTCACCCAAGTACATGGATGCAGCTTGATTGTAAAATGACTTCGCCAAGTCAACTTGCTCGGTCTCGATTGAGGTGGTAATTAATTGGATAAGCAGCCCCTGATGATATGACGGGTTGGATCTGACCATTAATGATTGCTCACCTCTTCTTAAGAAGCCTAATGCCAAACGGAAATCTTGATTTTCAAAATATGCCACACCTAAAGCCAAAACCACGCCAACTGTAATCGCTTGATCTGCTCCTAATTCTGCCTCACATATCGGGAATATTTCTTCACCGATTGAAATCGCTTCTTCATAATTTTTTAATAAAGTTAAAGCTTTAATTTGATTCAATTGAACAAATAAAGTAGCCATATGTTTAGCTCCTAACTGTTCTAATTGATGTTGATAAAGCTGGTTCAGCAACTCTAATGAGCGGTTGGCATCACCCGCCTTAAGTAGATATGAAGCTAAATTCGTTTTGTATTGATTGGTTTCAAAATGATCTGCACCATAATGATTTTCATAAACCTCTACTGCAGCAGCTAATAATGCTATTGCTTGATTTAAATCACCTGATTTTAAAGCCAGATGTGACAAAGCTGCATCGGCCCTTGCAGCAAATATATTTTTTTCACCATATAGTTCAATCGCCATTTGCTTGGCTTTATTGGCCTCTGCATAAGCCAACTGATCTTGACCCAAAGCTTTATAGTTATTTGCCAATCTAATCAGACTGGTGATTAGTTTAGGGTGGGCTGTTTGATACAATTCTTGTTGTAATTGTATGGCGCGTTTTAGTAAGTTTATAGATTGCTCGATACCATTTTCAGATTGATTTTCATAAAACCTAGCCAAATCTTGAATAATATCTATGGTTTTGGAATTAACATCACCATTTTCTTTGCTACTTAAATCCAAAGTTTTGAGTAATAGCTGCTCTGCTTCGGTATTTTTTTTGCCGTTAAGGTATGTATTTGCCAGCATTAAATTCAACTCTATCCTTTGTGCGACGCTCATCTCACTTTGTGATAATTTGGCCCAGATAATTAATTCTGCTTGCCCAAATTCACCTAAATAGTTTTTTTCTTCTATCTTCAATTGAGTTACTTGATATGAATCTGCTAAATCTTGATCAATGATAGCCAAGAGCTTACTCAATCGTGACAAGGCCATGTCATATTGTTTTGATTCAAATAACAGACCAATAATTTCTATTTCCGTCACTGCAGAATCTTTACTCATCAATTTGGCTGCTTCTAACTGCTTAATTGCTGGTTCAAACTCACCAATTTTCCCTAAAGATGTACCAATGGTTTGTAGTAATTCTGCCTGTAACTCTTTATCATCAACAGGCTTCTGTGCGAGTTGACTTTGTGCCTCTAACAACAGGTCTTTAACACTCAAAGCTCTCCCTGCAAGAATATCAGGGTCATTACTGGCCAATGCGTTGAGTAGAAAGGATTTTACCTCATTGGCTTTATGAGCCTCATTTTCAGCAATATTTTTTTGATATACCGTGGTCATCACCCCCATAATCAAAGAACAAAAGGTAGCAACCAACAACATAGAAGCCGCTTTATTTCTAAAGACGAACATTTTCAATCTATAAAAAAATGTGTCTTTGGTGGCTAAAACCGGTTTTTTATCTAACCAATTAGATAAATCTTGCTGCAAATCCGCCACAGTATAATAACGTTGCTTTGGGTCTCTTCGTGTGGCTTGTAAAATGATGTTTCTCAAATCTACTTCTAAGTCAATTTTTTGCAGTACTTCCCTGATACGCTGTTCATCATTGTTTTCATCAACCATCCTGTGCTTATAGTCCGGCAATGGTT
>CALDFB010000159.1 GCA_937942365.1 uncultured Marinicella sp.
CGGTAACTATTACAGTTAACTCCAGCAATGATGCACCTAGCGCCAATGATTTGAGCATCATCACTGACGAAGATGTGGCTGCTACGATCACATTATCCGGTAGTGACCCTGAAGGTGATGCATTAACCTTCCAAGTCCTAATCCAACCAGCCAATGGCGTGTTATCTGGCACTGCACCAGATTTAACTTATATCCCCAATGCTGATTTCAATGGCACTGATTTATTTACCTATTTGGTAAATGATGGTTCTTTGGATTCAAACACAGCAACTGTTGGTATCACCGTTAATGCAGTTAACGATGTGCCTACGGCAACTGCACAAAGTTACACGGTTAATGAAGATGAATCAGTAGTGATCACATTAAGTGGTGCTGATGTTGATGCAGATACATTAACTTACCTATTGGATAGCCAGCCAAGCAATGGCGCCTTATCTGGTTCGGGCAATAACTATACCTATACACCCAATGCCGATTTTAGTGGCACAGATTCATTCACCTACCATGTTAATGACGGCACAGTTGATTCAGCTGTAGTTACGGTAACTATTACAGTTAACTCCAGCAATGATGCACCTAGCGCCAATGATTTGAGCATCACCACTGACGAAGACGTGGCATCGACGATCACTTTATCCGGCAGTGACCCTGAAGGTGATGCATTAACCTTCCAAGTCCTAACCCAACCCGACAATGGCGTCTTAACTGGTACAGCGCCTGATTTAATCTATACCCCCAATGAAAACTTCAACGGTTCTGACTCATTCACATACAGTGTCAATGATGGTTCATTGGATTCCAATGTTGCTTCAGTAAGTATCACTGTTAATGTCATCAATGATTCACCAATAGCAGACGCTCAAAATTATACAGTCAATGAAGATGAAACTGTTTCTATCACACTCACTGGTTCAGATGTTGATGGCGATACACTGACATATCTGATAGATACACAGCCAACCAACGGTGTAATATCAGGAAGTGGAGCGAGCTTAACTTACACGCCGAATCCAGATTTCAGCGGAACAGACTCATTCACCTATCACATCAATGACGGCACAGTTGATTCTGGTATAGTCACAGTAAGCATTGCGGTTAATGCCGATAATGATATCCCCAATGCCAATGATCTAAATCTTACAACAGATGAAGACACAGCTCTAAACATAACCCTGGAAGGAACGGACCCAGAGGATGATACTTTAACTTATCAAGTGGTTTCACAACCTGCAAATGGCGCATTATCTGGTACTGCGCCAAATTTGACCTATACACCAGAAGCAGATTTTAACGGTTCTGATTCATTGACCTACACGGTGAATGATGGTCAGATTGATTCAGCCATCGCTACAGTCACCATTACAGTGACTGCGCTAAATGATTTACCAGTGATGTCAGATCAAGCCTTAATAATCGATGAAGATACACCTTTGGTCATCAGCACTGCCGCCACTGATGCTGATGTCGACACATTGAGTTATTCAGTTGCTAATCCACCAACAGAGGGTTCTTTGACAGGGGCTTTGCCCAATGTGACATATCAGCCTAATGAGAATTATTTTGGCATCGATTCGTTTACAGTTGAAGTGGATGATGGCCAAAGTGGCACGGCTACAGCGGTCATTTCTATTACCATTACTGCGGTTAATGATCAGCCCATTGCTGATGCATTGATCTTAACAACTGCTTACCAAACAGCCACAGAATTGCCTTTGACTGGTTCAGATATTGAAGATGTTGATGTGGCCTTTCAAATCATAGGCCAACCCAATAATGGCTCGATTACTGAAAATACAGGTGTCTTCACATACACACCTGATAATGGCTTTAGTGGCACTGATCAAGTTACCTATATTGCCATAGATTCTGAAGGCTTGGCATCAGAGGCAGTAACCATCGATATTACAGTAGAAATTAACAACAATTTACCGCCAGAAATCACTTCTATACCACCTACTGATGGTTCAGTAGGTACTGATCTTGCATATGATGTAGAAGCCAATGATCCTGATGGAGATATTCTGAATTATGAGATTTTGAATGGCCCATCTGGTGCATCCATTGATGCAGCAACCGGATTAGTATCATGGCTCCCGGATTCCAGTTATTCACTGGGTCTGGATTCAGATATTCTCGAATGTCAATACAGTTCTGAGCAACCAGGTGATTTCAGACAAGTTCAACTGATCACAATGATTGATGGTTCTGGTTCGATGTCTCAAGAAAGATCATTCTTATCAAAATGGCTACCTCAACTGAATGGCGAAATGCTGGCAATTGGTGTGGGACAAAATGATGAGACTGAATTTGCTGTAGGCATATTTTCTGCTCAATCAGAATTACAAACATTACCTTCTGGTTCTAATTTTGGAAATATTGATGAAATTTCTAATGCAGTTATTCCTCAATCTGACTTAACCGGACCTATGGGAGGCAGAGAAAATGGTGTGACTTCCATGATTGATGTTCTTGAGGATTATCAATATAAAGAAACTGCTCAGCAAATTTTCATCATGATGACTGATGAAGGTTGTGATAGTTGTCCCAACAGCCCACAAAATACAGTGCAATTAAATCAAATGTTAGCCGAGCGGAATGATGTCCTTCATACTGTTATTCCGACAGGTTTGATGTCTTGCCCTGATGGTCGGTCAGTGATGGGTGTTGATCATTTGATGAATGGTTATGTTGCTGAAGATAATGGTGATTTTAGTGTGTGTAAGGATGCGGTTTTCGAAAATTTCAACCCTAATATGCTCGAACATTACATTGAACCAGCATTTTTAACTGGCGGTTCAGTATGGAATGTTGAGTTACTTTCAGGCGAAGATGAAAACAGTCGCTCTGCCTCTGAATCTATTGCTAAAGTCATTGCAAAGATCACTGAAACCCAAACTTCATACATTAATGCAGCTGATTTATTTATTTCAGAAGTGAATCAAACGGATGATCAAATTTCGCTTACTGTCAAAAATCGAGGAGTGGTTGACTCATTGGCTACGAGCTTGGAGATTATTGATGCAAACAATCAAGTGATGAGTTTTGCTATTCCTGTGCTGACTCCTTCAGCAACAGAAGTGATTACCATAGACAAAACCACTTTAGCAGCTGGCGACATAACTTTGGAAATTAACCTAACTGAAGAATGTGTCAATGACAACAACCAGATTAAATTGGCGTATTTTGATGTTGATGTGAGTGATGATAACACGGGCAGCGACAATCAAAACTTCTGGTTAAGTATACAAGAAATTAATGTTCCGCCAGTAATCAGTCCAATTGAAAACATACAAACCCCGGCAGGCATTCCGCTGAAATTATCAGTGGTGGCCAGTGATCTTAACAAAGGTGATGTGCACAGTTATTCGATTGTTGCTGGATCGGAACAAGCAACCATCAGCCCTTTTGGCGAGTTAGAATGGATTCCTACTATTGCTGATGTCGGTACAGTGGAGCCATTCACAATCCGAGTTACTGATTTGGCTGGAGCATTTGCTGAAGCATCATTTAGTATAACCGTATTAGATGGGATTGCTCCTTTGTTGATCACCAGCGACCCCATTATCAATGCTGCTTTTGGCGAACGTTATGAATATCAGGTTGAGTATTCCAGCGACCCATTGTCGCAAGTTGAAGTGGGTTTGTTGAATGGTGCTGAAGGCATGGTCATAGACAATCAGGGTTTGATCTTTTGGGATGCTCCAAATGGGTCTGCTCCCAATGAAGAAACGGTCACTGTTGTTATTGTGATTGAAGATCAATTTGGTAACACTGACTCTCAGTCGTTTTTACTGGCTTTAGATGAACCTGCTTCTCCACCAGTGATTACCAATAATCTGGAGCGGATTGCAGATAATGGAGAAGTGTTTTCCCATACGGCCACATTTACAGATGTGAATGCACTTGAGAAATTCACCTTAGAGTTTTTAGATGGACCAATTGATATGCACATCAGTAACTATGATCAACCTTTTGCTGGTTTTCAATACGACGATATAGCCATTCATCGTTGGCCAACAACAACTACGTTAATTCCAGAAAATAAATTCAACATCAATCATTGGTGTGGTGCTGATGATCCAAATTGGGTTAACTTAACCCCTCAGTTGGTTGAAAGAAAAGACTTGGGGCCAGTTGAACGTGATGGCACGTTGACTTCAAATTTATTGGCCACCTCCTTAAGTGATACAAATCAGGATGGTCTGACGAATCAACTGGATGATCAGTTTATTATCTATATCAGAGATTTTGGCGTGGCAGCGATGGATGCCAAAACATTAATTGATCAATGGTTCCAGCCTGATGTCCGCGCCTCCTCTGGCGGGTTTAATAATCAATTAGCTGCAGCTGATATTAATCAAGATGGGAATAATGAAATATTGGTGATGAGTATTGATGGTTTTGTTAAAGCCTTGTCACATGAAGGTGAATTAATGTGGATCAGTGAATCAGCTGCTCATGGCGGTTCTGCTGGTGGGACATTGGTTCTTACAGAGGATCTTGATGCCGATGGTGACTTAGAAATCATTGCTGGTACCCATGTATTTGATCATTTGGGTAATGAATTGATTGATTTTGGTCAATTTAATTTCACCGCACCGACTTTTGCTGAAGTGGCTGATATCGATCAGGACGGTACTTTAGAAATTATTCATCATAATGCAGTTTATAACCATGATGGTTCGATTTTATTTGATGGATTAGGCAACGGAAACTTTTATGCCATTGCGAACTTTGATACTGATGCAGAGTTAGAATGGGTTCAAGTCCATAAGAATAACAATACCGTTAAATTGTTTGATCATGATGCGAGCGTTTTGTGGGAACAAACTGTCTTAAGTGCCAACATGCCGAATGTTGCAGATGTTGATTTCGATGGCCAGCTTGATATTGTCATGACACATGCCATGATCAAAGCAGATGGTACCATTGTCAGGGATCAGGACGGGGATAATCGATACGACTCTATATTGACTGATTTAAACTTAGATGGTGCATATGAGTTGATTTCAAGTTGGGAACAACTTAATGCCATTGATCCGATTACTGGGGATCAAATATTTCAATGGGCACGACAAAGAGGGTATTATGATTTTGTTATTGTTGATCGTTTTAGTGATGGTAATTACCAAATTGCAATTCCTAACTTTACCAATCGTGGTTCAAACTTTATTGATTTTGTAAAAGCTGCTGACGGAAACTGGAAAGGTGGGCCCGGGGAAACCAAGCAGACTTTGTTTAATTATACATTGTCGTTTGATGGTCAAATAAATAAGTCTTCAGGGCTGGCGCTTATACAAACTGCTGAAAACAGTTTATTGGCTGATTTACATGTAACTGGACCTCAGTTAGAAGAAACCATTGGTGGAGAGCGCTTATACACCGAATTACGTAACCTTACGCCCACTGAATATTCAGGTGATTTATTGGTCAATTTTTATTTTGACGAAATCATACCTGCTAATCTATTGGGTACCACCACAGTTAATGGACTGATTACCAATCAAGAAACAAGGGTTTATTTAGACAGTTTGATTGATCCATATAACCCACCCGGTGATTCATTTATCGCTGAAGTTATTCCGGTGGATAACATCACTGAGTGTAGAGTTGATAACAACCAGGCATCTTCAGAATTTGTATTTTGGCAAGTGACTGATAAAACGGGTTTGTCAGACCAACAGGCTTATAACATCAGGGTTAAAAATCCTGATGCTACTCCACAATTTATTGTGCAACCATCTGCATCAACTGCATGGCAGAGTTATCAAGAACAACTGACATTTTTACGATACAGTGAAAATGATGATGTGTTCTTTTTGATCTTTAACAAACCAGATGGTATGGAAATCAGTTCTAATGGTTTGATTAACTGGATACCTACAGAAGCACAGGTTGGCTCACACACCATTGAAATGTATGTTCAGGACGATGCGGGAAATACCAGGTTCGCGAGCACAACTATTGTTGTTAACCCATCTAACAACCAAGCGCCATATATAACTTCTACGCCCGAAACGAATTTGATGGTTGGTGAAGAATATCTGTACCAAGTGGTAGCGATTGACCCTGAAGGTGAAAGTTTATCTTATGCGCTAGACCAATCCCCTGTTGGTGCTGTTATTAACAGTAATGGCTTACTGAGCTGGACGCCACAACATACAGATATTGGTGACTTTACACTCAACATCATTGTGGCTGATCCATTAGGCGCATTCACCACTCAGAATTTCACATTTAACATCAGTGCAGTTGGAAATACAGCACCACAAATCACTTCGATCCCTAACAACACCCAATTAATTTCAGGTGATGTATTTAACTATCAAGTGATCAGCAGTGATGCTGAGGGTGATCCAATCACCTATCAATTGTTACAAGCACCATTTGGCGCATTGGTGGATACCAATACTGGTTTGATCGAATACAACACTTCAGATTTAGGTTCATTTGACTTTGTCATAGAAGCCAGAGACAGTAACAATGCATGGAGTACTCAATCGTTCACCATATTTGTTAATGACACTGCTAATACACCTCCTAACGTGGAAAGTTCGCCATTAACCAACCACCCAATAAGTGTTTCTGAATACACTTATCAAGTGATAGCCACAGATGCTGAATCGGATCCTTTGAGTTATCGATTATTGGTAGCACCGACTGGCATGAGTATTGATGGAGTCACTGGTTTACTGACTTGGCCAGTCACAAGTCAAATTTCAGGCATTCACCCAATTCAAATCGAAGTCAGTGATGGTCGTGGTGGTCTGATTGTACAAAGTTATGATTTAACTTTGGGTAATGGAAATTCAGCACCAATTATCACTTCTGTGCCAGCCTCAGAAGTACAAATCAATCGTTTATACCAATACCAAGTCATTGCTGAGGATGCAGATACACCGGTGCTGAATTATGAATTGATACAAGCACCAGAAGGGATGTTGATAGACAACCAGGGTTTGATCAGTTGGACGCCTGATAGCTTGGGTGAGTTTTCAGGGATTATCGTACAGGTATCGGATGGACTGAGTTTTGTGCGTCAAAATTGGACCATCACAGTCAGTGAGTTGGTGACCAATTTAGATGTCAATATAGACCTAACGCCCAGTACCGTTTTTGCTGATGAAAATGTGCTGTTACAAATCACAGTGATTAATCCTACCGGTAATGCCACTGTATCAGCAACATTAGATGGGCAGGCCATCATCCTTGATAGTAACAACCAAGCCACGGTCTCATCATCACAGTTGGGTACGCATATCGTTGCTGTCACAGTCAGTGATGACATAGAAACCATTACAGCAGAGGCCGCATTTGTGGTCGGTGACCCAAATGACACCGAAGCGCCCGAAGTGGATATTCTCAGCCCAGAAGACGGCGGTATCATCACTGGATTTAACGACATCCGTGTTCGGGTTCAGGATGATAATTTAGTCGATTGGAGGTTGTCATATCGTTATGCAGAGGATGACTTCACTGGTAGGGTCACTTTAGCTGAAGGAACAGATAATGTGGATGATGCCATAGTAGCGAATTGGGATACTTCATTACTACGAAATGGTATTTATGTCTTGTTAATCGAAGGCACAGATTTAAATGGTCAGCGATCGAGTATAGCGCACAGTGTCTTTTTAGAGGGTGATCTTAAATTGGGTCATTTCTCGATTGCATTTGAGGATTTAAATATCCCGGTAGCAGGTATCCCGATTACCATCACACGAGGTTATGACACCCGGGATCGAAATCGTGATCGTGCCTTTGGTAAAGGGTGGTCGATCGGTTATCAATCGGTACGGGTTCAGGAAAGTCGCGTTCCCGGTTTGGCTTGGTTCCAGGAAACTGGTTTCTTCAGCATTGGACCTGCCACCTTGCCGAGGTATTGTATCGAACCAGCAGGCCAGCCATTGGTGTCAGTGGTCTTACCTGATGGCAGTGTTGAGAAATTCAAAGTCAAAGCCAGAACAGTTAACCCATCGTCGACTGAACTGTCTAACTGTCAGGACATCACCCCACCTGATTTATTCGATGTTGAATTTGTGCCTCAAGGTGATACCAATTCAACCTTGGCTGCGACCTCAGGTTTTGCAGGCTTGCGTGTGCTTAATGGTAATTTAGAGGAATTGGCCACAAATGAGCCGATTGATCCGAACCTGTACACCTTAACCATGTTGGATGGTACCGAATACTCATTAGACCAAGGTTTTAATGTCATTAAAATCAAAGCCACCACTGGCCATGAACTGAGGTTCACTGAAAATGGCATAGAACATTCTGGAGGTTTATCAGTGGTGTTTATTCGTGATACTGAAGGTCGCATCACCCGCATTGAACAAACCGATGGCACTGGTGTGGATTATAGTTACGATGCCAATGGTGATTTAGCAACCTTCACAGATTTGAATGGTAACACCACCACCTACACTTATATCCAAGATCATTATTTAGAAGACATCATCGATCCACGTGGGATCATGGTGGCACGTAATGAATATGATGTCGACGGGCGTTTAGTGGCGCATATAGATGCGCTGGGTAATCGCATTGAATATGACAATGACTTGATCAATATGACCTCAACCATCACTGATCGTCGTGGGAATGCGACGATTAATGCCTTTGATAATGCGGGTAATATCATCGCCCAGACTAATGCCTTGGGCGAAACCACCAGTTATGAATACAACAGCATCTACCTGGAAACCGCCAGAACCAACCATTTAGGTCACAGAACGGAATGGACTTATGATGCAGCGGGTAATCAATTAACTGAAACTGATCCATTAGGGCATGTCACCACCTCAACATATAACCGCAAAGGGGAATTGTTAACTCAGGTTGATGCTTTGAATCAGGTTGTCATCAGTAATGACTACAACCCTGATTTCAACCCACTGACACCAAGTAATCCACAACATGGTTATGCACAGCTGAATACGGTCACTGACGCTTTGGGCAGAACCACAGAGTTTCATTGGGTTTCAGGATTCAATCAAAGCACAGATCAGAGTGTCTCAGTGAACACTGGCTACACCGATGCAGCTGGGAATATGTATGACATCAGCCCGATTTCAGGTGGCACCAATGATGGTCTGTCAGGGGCCAGTACCGACCTGAATGGTTTGCGCACTGAAAGTACTTATGATGATGAGGCGCGGCCATTGACCGAAACCCAAGTCATCACCGATGAGTTCGGTACTGAAGTGACCAGATACACCACCACTTATGAGTACAACGCCAATGGCGATGTGATCACCATGACAGATGCCCTGGGGAACATCACACGTACCGAATATGATTCCTTGAATAAAGTATCGGCCACCATAGATTCGCTGGGCAGAAGAATGGAAATACAATACGATGATCGTGGTAACCAGGTTCTCACCCGTTATCCAGATGGTTCTACTGAAACGATGGTTTATGATGAAGAGAATAACGTCATTGAATCTACTGACCGAGCAGGGCGTGTGACCAAGACGGTTTATGATGCCTTAAATCGCGTTGAAGCGGTTATTTACCCAGATGAAACACCGGGTGATGATTCGGACAATCCAATGACGGTGAATACCTATGATGGTGCAGGGCGTATGGTGGCGGTTTCAGATGCCAATAGGAATGTTACGACTTATGAGTATGATGATGCCGGTAACAATACAAAAGTAACAGATGCATTGGGTAACAGTACGGTATATGTATATGATGAGTTGAATCGAAGAATTTCATCAACTGATGCCTTAGGTAGAGTGACACGTTTTGAATATGATGTAAAAGATAACTTGATTTTAAGCATCATGCCAGATGGTACGGTCATTGATAGTGATAACCCACGAATGTCGATGACGTATGATGTTTTAAATCGTAAAACCTCTGAAACAGACTTGGCAGGTAATACAACTGACTTTGAGTACGATGCCAACGGTAATTTAATCGCAGTGATCGATGTTTTGGGACAAAGAACTGAATACAGTTATGATCAACGAAATAATCGAATCAGCCAAACTGATGCGAACGGTAACACCACCAACTGGGCTTACGATGCTCTGAACAGAGTGGTATCCAGAACCTTGCCGATGGGCCAGAGCGAATCGTATGTTTATGATGCAGTTGGTAATCAAATCAGCCACACTGACTTCAACGGTGATGTAACCATCAGAGAATATGATGTTTTAAATCAATTAATCAAAATCACTTATGCTGATGGCAGTATTGAAAATCACACTTACGGTTTGACTGGTCTATTAGATTCGGTCAGTAACAGCCATGGAACCACCAGCTATATTTATGATGAGCAAGATCGCATCATCACAGAAACCAAGCACAATGGCGATGTGATCACATACAGTTATGATCTTGATGGTAATAAATTATCAATCATAACCACTAAAGCTGGTGACCAAAAACCTTGGGTGTATCAGTATGATGAGTTGAATCGCCTCAGTCATGCCACTGATGATGGATTCAGAACAGAAGTGAGCGAATTTGATGCGATTGGTTTAAAAAGCCGCATGAATCACTCTAACGGTTCTTATACGCTATACAGCTACGATGAACAAAACCGCTTAACAGGTCAGTCTACTTTTGATAGCTCAGATCAATTAATCAGTAGTTATGGTTACACCCTCAGCCCAACGGGCTTAAGAACTCAAATCGTAGAAAACAGTGGTCGAATAAGTGATTATGTTTATGATGACCTATATCGCCTAACCAGTGAAACCATCAATGATGCTGTTAATGGTAATCACCAGGCCAGTTACAGCTATGATGCAGTTGGTAATCGTTTGACCAGCCAAATCAATGGTATAAGCACAGTCTATACTTATGATAACAATGATCGTTTGAGTCAAGCTGGTGGTATCACCTATGATTATGATGCCAACGGCAACATGATCAAAGAAACAGAAGATGGTATCAGTAAAGACTATATCTACAACAAGAAAAATGAATTGATTGAATTCACATCAGGCACAGATACCTATCAGCATCAATATGACCCACATGGTATCCGCACTGAAAGTATTGTTAATGGAGTGATGACAGAGTACTTGATAGATCACAATCAAACCTATGCACAAGTACTGCTAGAAACCAGCCCTAGCAACCAAATCAGTTACACCTACGGTGATGACTTGTTAACTCAAGAGTCATCAAGTGGTCTGTTTTATTTCCATTATGACGGTTTAGGTTCGACTCGATTGCTAACCGACAGCACATCAAGCGTTACAGATACCTACCAATATGATGCTTTTGGTAATCTATTGGCACAAACTGGTACGACTGAAAATAATTATTTATTTACAGGTGAACAGTTTGATCCTAATTTGGGATTCTACTACCTGCGCGCAAGGTATATGAATCCACAAGTGGGAAGGTTTGTTTCTATGGATACATATCCAGGTAGCATGGGAGAACCCATCACTTTAAATAAATACTTATATGCCAATTCTGACCCTGTCAATTTCACAGATCCCAGTGGCTTTTTTGGTATTTCAGAATTTGGAGCAGCTCAAAGAATTAGAGGCATCTTGGCTGAACAAACCGTAAATATTGGATTGAATATTTTAGATACTGCATTAAATCCTGAAAATGCTGAAAGAAATGCAAAAGCCAGTTTATTGTTGGGTGTAGCATCTATCGGTGGTTCTGGTGCATTTAAATTGATGCGGATATTGTCTGGTAAATTCAGAAAAGCTTGTAATTCATTTGCAGATAACACGATGATCAGTACTGAATTTGGGTTTAAAGACATTGATGATATTCAAATAGGCGAGAGAGTTTGGGCTTTTAACGAGGAAACCGGTGATGTCTCATTACAAGAAGTGGTTCACACCATCATAGGTCAGGAACTGAAATCGACTGTTGATATAACCTTAACAAGTGGTGAAGTTATTCAAGCCACAGCAGGCCATCCTTTGTATGTACAAAGTCAAGGTTTATGGAATTGGGTGAATGCAGAAGACTTAACTGTTGATATGGTTTTGATTGATCGACTTGGTGAAGAGGTCATGATAAATGATATTGCTGAAAAC
>CALDFB010000160.1 GCA_937942365.1 uncultured Marinicella sp.
TCCACGCTCTTTTCCAATTTTATAAGCGCTTTTCTCGAACAATAGCGTCCTCTATGGACTCATGCATTTCATAAAAGACCAGCAAATGTGTGTGGTATTTTTGGCTAAATCCAGCGATCAAATCATTTTTGTGTTGATAGACGCGTTTAATCAAATTGCTGGTTACACCCGTATAAAGTGTGCCATTCCGTTTGTTGGTTAATATATACGTGACAGGTTGTTTCATTGAATTAAGAAGTGATGATTATTTAAGTCAATTAATTTGTCGGTAAGACCAAATCAAATATATAGAATTTTTCTGATTAAATGATCAATAAAGACCTAGAATGAAAATAAAGTCTGTTTAGTTTGAAATACATATTTAAAAATATTGAATGTTACAATAGTAATGCAACAAGCTAATCTTAATGAAAAAGAACCCATGAAACTCCATTACACACCCAAGTCACATTTCGCCAGAAAAAACCGCATATTATTGGATGCATTGTCCATTGGTGTTGAGTTAATTGATGTGGGTAATGTAGCCGATAACAACCCTGAAATATTTGCCCATAATCCATTGATGAAGGTGCCTACTTTGATAGATGGGGAGCAGGTGGTTTATGAATCTGATCTGATTTCACAGTATATAGTTAAAAAATACGACCCTCAAGATCGATACGAAGTTCTGAGTCAAGATTGGGAAAGCTTAAATGCACAGGCAGTGATGAATGGTGTGATGACGGCAGAGGTTGAATTGATTTTGGCACAGCGAACTGGGATTGACACTCAAAAATATGTTCGATTTGACAAGTTTGAAGCAACTGTATTGCGAGGCTTGCAATGGTTGGAGGAACATGCCAGTTTATTTGAAAATCATACATATGCTGGTTTTCATTTAGTTTGTTTGTGGGAGCACTTGGTTCTTTATCAGATGTTTGCACTTAATTATCCACAACTTCAAAGGTCAGTTGAACAGTTATCAGATTTGAATTTTGTGAAAACAAGTTCACCTTTGACCGATCAATAGAAGATATGGTGGGCAATTGAAAACAAGAGTGGTTAAATTGGGTGGTAGCCCTCAGTTTCCCTGTTTGACTTTTTTACATTCGAAGTGGGTTATACATGGTCAGAAAAGCTTCAATTTGATAAAATCAATCGTTTATTTTGATTGGAAACATTGATGATTGGACACATCGAGGAATTGATTGAAAACGCTTTGGAGCATTTGCAAGCCAAAGGCGAATTTAATTTAGAGCAAACGCCAGCAATCACCATTGAGAGAACGCGCAACAAAGATCATGGTGACTATGCCTCTAATGTGGCATTGACTTTGGCGAAACCGTTACAAAAACCTCCTCGTGTCATTGCGGAAATGATCATTGCTGAATTGACTGATACCAGTCACGTCAGCAAGGTTGAAATTGCAGGGCCTGGGTTTATTAATTTTTATTTGACCGATGCTTGTCGTCTACAAGTGCTGAAAAGAATTCTCAAACTGAAAGAAGAATTTGGTTCCAGCAAAATGGGTGTTGACCAAAAAATCACGGTAGAGTTTGTTTCAGCGAATCCAACCGGGCCATTGCATGTTGGACATGGTCGAGGTGCAGCTTTCGGTTCAAGTTTAACCAATATCTTAAAAAAAGTGGGCTATGAGGTTCATGCCGAATATTATGTCAATGATCATGGTCGACAAATGGATATATTGGCAACATCAGTTTGGCTGCGTTATTTAGAATTGTGTGGCGAACAATTGACCTTCCCAGCCAATGGTTATAAAGGTGAATATATTGTTGATATTGCACGTAAAGTCAGACAAAAATATGGTGATGACTATAGGCACAATCAAATGGAAGTGTTCGCTCAGGTCAGTCCAGATGAACCTGCTGGTGGCGATAAAGAACAACACATTGATGATCTGGTCATCAATGCCAAAAACATTCTGACTGATGGTTATAAAAAAATCTTTAAAGTGGCATTAAAGAAAATTTTACATGGTATCGAAAATGACCTTGAAGATTTTAACGTTTATTATGATCAATGGTTTTCAGAAAAGTCTTTACATGATGGAGACACCATTGAAAGGGCTTTAGCAAAACTAGAAGCAGGTGGTCATCTTTACAAGAAAGACGGTGCTTTGTGGTTTAATGCCACGCATTTTGGCGATGAAAAAGACCGTGTGGTGATGCGAGAAAATGGATTGAAGACTTATTTTGCATCTGATGTGGCTTATTTATTGAATAAGTTTGAGCGTGGCTTTGAAAAATCAATTTATGTATTTGGAGCCGATCATCATGGTTACATTCCACGACTCAAAGCGGCGACCAAGGCTTTGGGTTTTGATGCCGATAAAATTGAGATCCTGCTGGTGCAGTTTGCGCATTTATTCAAAGGTGGAGAAAAACTCAAAATGTCTACCAGGTCTGGAGAGTTTGTGACATTAAAAGCTTTGATTGATGAAGTGGGTTGTGATGCTTCGCGTTTCTTTTACGTGATGCGTTCACACGATCAGCATTTAGATTTTGATATGGATTTGGCTAAATCACAATCCACTGAAAACCCAGTCTATTACATTCAATATGCTCACGCGCGAATTTGCAGTATCTTGCGTAAATTGGAAGAACAAAATATGACGCATAACATTGAAATTGGTCATGTGTCGGTAGAATTACTGGTTGAAGAACAAGAATTGGATTTAATCAAAGCCTTATCGCAATATCCAGAAGTGATCAGCAAAGCTGCCACCAGTTACTCCGTTCATACTGTGGCAAACTACATGCGCGAGCTGGCGCAGTTGTTTCATAGCTATTACAATGCCCATCAAGTGCAGATAGATAACGAAAATTTACGCAATGCGCGGTTAAACTTATGTTTAGCAACGCGTTATGTGCTGGCTGATGGTTTGGCTCTTCTGGGTTCATCCGCTCCCGAGGAGATGCGGCCAGAAGATAAGCCAGAACAGGTGGCATAAGTATGACCAAGAAAAAAGCGGCGCGTAAAACCACCGCCAAAAAAACAGTGAGGAAAACAGCTCGTAAAGCTGGGCAGAAAAGGCCTATTCCGGGTTGGATCATATTGCTCAGTGGTGTGCTTTCTGGCTTGTTGTTGGCGGTATTTATATATACCAAAGGGTGGGTGCCTGAGCCCATTCAAAATACACAACAGCCAGTACCTGGGGCTGCTCAAGAAGCGGTTAAACCCGTAGAAGATGTCAGTGAAAACCTGACTAAACAAAAACCTGATTACGATTTTTATTCTGTATTACCTGAGATGGAAGTGGTGATACCGAAAGAAGAACTTGAGCAACAAGCGGCCAGAAACAGCAAAGAATACACCTATATACTACAGGTGGCGTCTTTTAAAAACCAGACTGATGCTGAAGAATTGAAAGCCAGGATTGCTTTTGCTGGACAAATTGCTTATCTTCAAGCCATTGATGTCAATGGTACCC
>CALDFB010000161.1 GCA_937942365.1 uncultured Marinicella sp.
AATCTAACTGCATTTTCCTTAAGCAGTGTCAAGTCATTACCTATCAATTCAATCTCAAGAGGTTTAGCTAAATCAAAAAATTGTCCGGCTTTTAATTCGCTTTGTAAACCTGGAGTGGCGTTGATTAATGCCAGTGTTTCCTTCTGTGCCACCAATTTATTAGCACCTGGTTTTATTTTCAAAGTAATTTGTCCTGAATTTTCGCCACCAGATAATGAAGAGGTGTCTAATAGATTGCCCTCACCACTGTAACCATAGACCAACTCCACCGACGCTAAGCCATTGACTTTTTTACTCAAGCCTTTAAAAAACTCATCAGTCGCTTCAATGGTAGAGCCCTCTGGTAATTTAAAGTTAACTTTGACCGTGCTGGCATCCATATCTGGTATCAATTCGATTCCTATTTTTGGCAAAATCAATAATCCTGACGTAAAACAAATTGAAGTTAAAAACATCACTAATAAGCGATTCCGTAAAGCCCAAGGTAACAGTCTTTGGTAAATAGCAGCCAACAAATCGAATAATTTATTCACCACACTCGCAGGAATCATCAACGCATATTTCAATACAGTTCCTATGACAATAAATGGTAGTGTGATTATCAGTAACAGACTATCTGTTAAAAAATTAAAAACAGTCCTTCTACCTGTTCTCACCGCCCCTCCGATTTTTGTTCTCGGTTGATATGAGTTTTCGCCCGTATCATCACTGAACCCAGCTTTTCTGTGCTTCAAGCTTGATAACATGGGTATTAATATCATGGCAAAAACCAGTGAAACGATCAAAGTAAAAGTCACTGTTAAAGCCTGATCTTTGAACAGTTGCCCTGCTATACCTTGAACAAACACCAAAGGCAAAAAAACAGCTATTGTGGTTAAGGTTGATGCTGCTATTGCACCACCCACCTCTGCAGTTCCCTCACGTACAGCTTTAATTGGATTGTTATGAATTTTCATTTTTGATGCAATGTTTTCTAGCACCACTATTCCATTATCAACCAACAAACCTACCGCCAATGCAACACCACCTAAAGACATGATGTTAAAACTAACCCCGGCTCGATACATGAAAAAGAAGCCTGATATCACAGATACAGGGATTAAAACCGCTATGATCGCAGTTGCCAAAACATCTTTGAGAAACAAATAAATAATCAATACTGCTAAAATGCCACCTATTAAAGCAGCACTGACCACATTATCAATGGCATCTTTGATGAAAGCTGATTGATCATCAATAATCGTGATATCAGTTCCCGGCGGTAATTGTTTTTTAATTTCAATGATTTTCTCTCTGACCAATTCAGCCACAGTAACTGTATTGCTGTCACCTTCTTTATAAATAGCAATTTCTACAGCTTCTTTACCATTAAACCTATTGATTGATTTTCGATCTTTATGACCCAATTTCACATTGGCTATATCATTGACTTTAATGATGCGACCATTATCGTTACTAATTATTAATTGCTTGATTGATTCAATACTTTCAAACTGATTGACTGTTCGTACCAAAAACATTTTACTGCCCTGTTTGATTGACCCACCAGATAAATTAATATTTTCTTCTCTAAGTCTGTTTGAAATATCATCGATGCTCAAACCCAGCTGAGATAATTTAAATTGATCGGGCAGAATTTCTATTTCTTTTTCGTAACCTCCACTGACTTTTATGGCAGCGACTCCAGCTATGGGGTCTAATTTTTTTTTCAAGTTGTTGTCAGCATATGTTCTGAGTTGTTTTAATTCTGTTTGGTTGTCTACATCTCCATCATAACTGAGTGACAGTTGCATAATAGGGTCTGTAGAAGGATTGAAACGTAATAATATAGGCGACTCTACATCCAATGGAAGCTGCACGGCATCCATCCGATCTCTGACATCATAGGCAGCTCTTTTCATATCAGCATCCCAGTTGAATTGCAACTTCACATCTGAACGCCCGGTTGTAGATGTAGAATGAATCTTATTTAATCCTTTGACCACACCTACGCTTTCTTCTAATGGTTTAGTGATTAATAACTCCATTTCTTCAGGACCGGTATTATCGTATTCAGTCCTGATTGTCAAAGTAGGATATTCTAATGAAGGCAACAATGTCACAGGCATGCTGTTCATGGCTATAGCACCAAATAAAATCAAACCCACAGCCAACATACATACGGTTACTCTTCGATTAGTAGCAAACCTTGTTATTGAGTCAATCATAGACTGGCGTCATAATTAACAACGTTAACTTCCACATCAGGAGTTAAGTTGTTTTTTCCAGTAGTAACTACTGTTTGACCTGCTGATAAACCAGTGGTTATTTCATAAGAGTCTGGCATCTCATAGCCTAAAGAAACTAAAACTTTATTTATCTCTGACTCACCATCTAAAACATAAACATAAGATCGGTCATCTTCTCGAATAATGGAATCCTTATTAACTAAGATCACATCACTTCTCTCATCAAAAACTATATTGGCTTTAGCAAACAACCCCGGCCTTAAACGTTTTTGTGAATTATCAACTTGAACCGTAACTTCAAACGTACCAGAGGAAGCGTCAATAATAGGACTGATCCTAATAACTTCACCACTGACAGTTTGACCTTTTAATGCCTCAAAATCAAATTGTACGGGCAAACCTGCTTTCATGATATTCCATTGATATTCAGGTACATCAATCTTTGCTTGTAATGAATCAAAGTCAATGACCTCAAAAACCTCTGTGGCATTTTGCACAAGATTACCAATTTTTACATGCCTTTTCACCACCGTACCTGAGAATGGTGCTTTAACTTGTGTAAATGATAAACTCATCTTAGCCTGTTCTAATTGAGCTTTTAATGCTTGAGTTTCAAATTTCAAATTATCAATTTGTTCTTTATTAGTCAGTCCTTTCTCCACCAATAATTTTGCTCGATTAAAATTATTCAAGCTTTTTTCATAATTAGCCTTCGCAGAATTCAGACTTAATCGCTGTTCGTCAGACTCCAAAACTAACAACACTTCACCACTTTTTACTTGATCACCTTCTTCAACTAATATATCAAGAATTATACCTGATGATTTGGTAGTTATTGAGGCGGCACGATCGGCTTCTAATACAGCAGTTGATTTAAATGTGGCAATTGAATCACCTAAATATGTTTTTGCTGTTTCAACATTAATGACTACTTTATCTTCTTGTTCTTTAACAGATTTATCTTCACTTGTATCTGCTGATGATGCAGTATCAGATGATGTTTGTTGTTGACATGAAGTCAAGATTACCAACATGCTAATTATTATAAAATATTTCATAACGCTTTTTATTTGTAATTTAATTATTGTAAAGGAAATATTGTAAATTTCATGTGCTTTTAGTCATTCAAAAAAAAAGGCTTATCAAAATGATAAGCCTTTGTAGTTGATAAAAATAAATTTATGGAGGGCAACCCAATGGAGCAGGTGATGTACCCAAGGTACATATATCCCGTCCACTGAAAGTTACGGTAGCTACAGGTTCACCTGTACCTGTAGTAAACTCACACGTTCCTGTGAAAAACTCCTCTACACCATCTAAAGCAGCAAATACATTTGCTTCACTCATGCCATTGGCATCAGTAGGTGCTGGTTGTTGTCTTACTTCTAAAACACCTCCACTAGAAGTACAAGAACCAAATAATGGAACATTAGGAATTCCTTGCCCATTGCCACCAAATAAGAATAATGAAATTATTTTAACGCCACTGGTACTGTGAGATGCTGGGTCAGCAGTTAAAAGTATCAAACCAGGGTCAGCAACACGTATACAAACATTGGTATCAGTATCATCATCAAGACATGAGATTGAACCTACGTTAAATATAAATCCATTGTCATCACCTGAAGTAATCACACCACTGGCCTCAGCTATACCAACTGCACAGCCACTTGCATCAGTGCGATTTTCAATTATACCCGAACCTGAAATGCCATCAATGATGCCAATTCCAGAACCACCAACGTAACCCCATTGAACAGATGCACCTTGTATAGGACTTCTTGCTGCATCTAAAACACAAACTTGTACTGGTGTAGGTGTATTTGCAGGAATGATACTAGGCGCTACCGTAATTATAGGAGCCAAATCACTCGAACCAACAGCAGCTGCACCTGGGTAAATAATCATTTCAACATCTGTGACGTTTCTGGTGACACCATTTGCAGTGGCGCCTGAACCTTGGGCGTAAATACCAGCGATCTTTCCTAGTTTTGAAACTGGATAATTAATCTCTGTAGATACAACACCGTTTTCATCAATAACTCCTGTGGCATTGATATTACCATCGACTGCTCGACCTATGATATACGGAAAAATATCTAAATCATTAATGATATTGCCTGAAAGATCATTTCTATTAAAGTTTTCTGCTATTCTGACTGAAGTATCTGATAAAACTGACTGAACGGTTACTGCACTTTCTAAATCTTCATTCCTGAGAATTTCTTCACCAAATACCAACAATGTATCACCTGGTTGTACCTCCGCAATACCATTAATAAAATCACCATTATCGGAAGTAAACAGATCGCCGCCTTCAGTAGGGTCACCATCAGTATCTGAATTAACAAACGTACCAGGTCCATCTAATGGAAAGCCTGTAACAGGGCTATCAATCAAACCAAATTGAATAGTTTGTGGCAAAGCTGGGTTCCCTCCTCTGTCAGTACCAATCGCACTAATCGTTAAGGAGTAAGTCCCATCAAGGTTACCAATTTCATCATTATTAACCACATCTCCATCAACAAGATTGATAAACAAACTGCCTAATTGAGGGAAAGTGATGTCTAAACCAAAAAGTACACCATCACTGATGATAAAATTTCTTGTGGCTGTGATTGGATCCTGTAACCCATTATCAACGTTGTTATCAGCTCTGTCGGTTGTGACTGTGATTATTGCTGTATTGGGGTTATTACCACTGAGCAATTGTAATGATGCAATACCATTATTGGTACCAATACTGATAGATTGACCGTCTACATCCTCACCTTGCGCATTAACGCTTGATAATCTTTCACCACTATTTTGACCATCTGTAGATAATTCTACTATCACATTATTAAATCCATTTGGGTCTGATACTGGAAGCCCAGTTGATGCTTCAACAGATACTTGTATAGTTTGTGCCTGAGATCCACCAGAACCATTGATATAACTGTTGCCTGTACCAGCTAAAGATATAGAATTTGGGGTGTCAACAGAACCTCCACCGTCTACTGTTATTTCAATCTGTGTACTTATACTATCGCCAGAAAACTGATCCAATGCATTTAAAGTAAGGGTAGCTGTACCCGGTTGATCCGCCCAAATAAAAATAGTTCCTTTACCAGCAACCATATCCACAGGACCTTGTCCTAACAGTATAAACACTTCATTTTCTTCAGTTAGAGGGTCACCATCGTCTTCTGTTTCTGGGTCATCTAACGTAGAAAATGCAGCCACTAAAACAGGATTAATTGCCACCCCTACAGTTGAGTTATCATCATCATCTACACCTGGGTTTGTAAAATTACCCAGTGGATCACGAAATGAGATTGTTGCTTCTGTCATGTATACAGTCCCAATAGCTTGCCTGGGCGTTAAGTTAAACACATTAGCGGGCAATGTTGTAGACTGTGCTTCAATGGACAATCTATCGAACTCTTCAGGACCTTCGGATACGGTGAAATTAAAATTTGCTCTAGAAGTTCTTCCTGTTTCGGGATCGACAGCAGATGCAGTGAGTGTCACTGTACCTGGACTGAAGCCATGAACAAAAAAGGTACCATTACCTCCACTTGATTCATTAACAACCTGTCCAAATAAAGTTGTAAATTCATTGATGTCAGTTGTTTCGGGGTCATCTAAAGTCGAGATAGGTGCCACTTGCACATTGGATGTCGATAAACTGATTTCCGTACCTTCTGGAATAGGTGTGCCATTATCGAAGGTGACAATCACATTCATTTGAGCGTAAAACGGTGAATTGATTGTTATAGGAAAATCATTGGTATTGGCAGGAACAGATGCCTGAGCTGGTTCAAATGAAATCCTGAGATTCGATACTGCCGGACCAGGAGATGCCCCACCACTGTCACTACTACCCCCACAGGATGAAAGTATGATCGCTATCAAGAAGCATATAACTAATTGTTTTGTGTTTTTTAACATATTAAACCTTCGTGTATTTTTATAAACTGTCTTTAATTATTGTAGGAGTTACAAAAATCAACAACTCCGCCTTATCATCTTGTACTGCTTTATTTCTGAATAACCCACCTATGCCAGGAATGTCTCCTAAAACTGGTATTTTTGATTTTGTGGTTCTTCTGATTTGTTCGTAAATACCACCTAAAACCACTGTTTGACCATTATTAACCAACACCCTGGTTTCAACTGATCGGGTATCAATAGACGGAATACTTCCACCTAAAGATGTAGAGACTTCTTCACCTATAGCGTCTTGATCAACCACCAAAGTAAGATCCACCCGATCGTCTGGTGTAATTAAAGGCACCACATCTAAAGACAAAACCGCATCCCTAAAAGTTATTGAGGTTGCGCCACTGGATGTGGCTTGCTCAAAAGGTATTTGTACACCTTGTCTGATTACAGCTTGAGATTGATTGGCTGTTATAACTCTGGGTGATGATATTACCTCGCCTCGATCTTCTGTTTCTAGAGCTGATAACTCAAGATCAAGAAGGAAATCTGCCGCCAAAATACTGGCTGCCCATCGACCTGCAGTTGAAGAAGCTGCAGGTAAATTAACATTTAAACGTTCTCCAAGTGGTGGACCGGGAATATTGGCTTCTAATTGAGCATCGGGAGTGATAGTAGGAACACCTGAACCACTGGGTGACGTATACCTTCTGTTCAAAGCAGCATTATTGAGCCTATCAACAGCTGATGCACTGCCTCCAGTGCTGATGATATTACCATATTTATCTTCATGTGAACCAGTGACACCAAATCTAACTCCTAACTCATCTGCAAATCGTTCAGTAGCAACCACGATTCTGGTTTCTATTTGTACTTGCTGCACTGACCTATCCAAGTTATCAACCAAATCCTGAATGACAATTAATCGATCTGGAACATCTGATACCAGCAACATGTTGGTTCTCTCATCAAATGCTACTGATCCACGATCAGATAACAGTGAATTCCCAGAACCATTTCCTCCTTCTCCAGTAGTTTCTCCATTTATCAACATAGCCAATTCTTCTGCTCGGGCATAATTGACTTGTATGAAAATATTATCCAAAGGTTCCAGCTCTTCTTTTTGACTGAGTGCTTCAAGTTTTTCTTGCTCGCGTTGTGCAATTTCTGCTGCAGGAGCAACCCAAATCACATCTCCACGCTTTCTTTGATCCAATTGTTTGCTTTGTAATACAATATCTAAGGCTTGATCCCAAGGAACCTCATTCAATCTCAACGTGACGTTACCTTCTACATTATCAGCCACTACTATATTCAACTGTGATGCATCAGCAATTAACTGAATAACTGACCTAACTGGAATATCCTGAAAATTAAAAGAGACTTTGTTTCCAGAGTACACTGGTTCATCATCTAATAATTTAGAGTTATTGACTGCTTGTTCATCCAATTCATTGATCTCAACTGTATACTGATTACCTGTTTGATAGACCACTTTCTCATAGGGACCAGAAACCTCAATATCAATCTTCACACTTCCACCAGTCTGACGAGCATCCACATATGTTACAGGTGTCGCAAAATCTATCACGTCTAATTTTTTATCCATAGACTCATCTAAATTACTGTTGGCTACATCTATACTTACTTTACCTAAACTTTCAGAATAATTGATCACCGCATCTGGACCAGACAATCCAACTTGTATAATTCCCTGTCCATTGACCCCTCTCCTGAAATCAACCAGCTCAACATTCACTTTAATATTTGAAACTTGGTTTCTCACTGTTCTGTTGCTCATCAACTTTAAAGACAATGTATTGTTGACCGTAGTTACTTCATGTGTAGTTTGATTCAGCAAATCAATAACCACCCGTGTTTTGTTACCACTAGATACCACACGCAACCCTTTTGCACTGCCTTTACCAATAGCCATATTCCTGGTATTACTTACGTTATCAGTATTTGCAAAATCCAATGCCAATCTCGGTGGCAAATTGGTTGAAAAAACTTCAGGTTGAACCACCCCATTGTTAAACTTAAAGTCTATAACGACCGAACCATTGTCACCTGTTCTGACATCAACACCTTCAATTGACGATTGCGCCAATGATTGTAGGGTAACAAACAAACAAAATAGAGCCAATGTTACTGGTTTAATTTTTTTGCTTCTTAAAAATAAATTTTTCATTTTCATAAATTCACTCACATTCACTCTTCTTTCAAAGCCATTGCAGCACTGCGTTCACGCCACGCCCCTAAGCCATCATTTATCCATTCTTTCAACTGGATTTCATTTTCAAAAATCGAAACCACTTCACCATGGTTATGCCCTATAAAATGCCCTTTTGCAACCCGATGAACAGTGCCATCAGGATCGGTCACTAAAGCCCAGTAATCTTCATCTTGTTGATATGTACCAACCATCAACAAACTGTCTAATGGATATGATTCTAAAAATTCTTTCCTTCTGGTCAAATCTGGACCTTCACCACCTTCTGCCACCACCATGGTTTCTTGATCTTCAGCAGCCTCTAACTCGAGGTCATTAGAAAATGGATCACGAGCAGCATTGGCATTGTATTCAAAAACTTCATGTGGCTTGAGCTGCGGTAAAGGATCTATAGGTTTAACGGGTTTATTGGCCTGTCGCGCTATAAAGTCATTTAAATCACCAATATTATTGTTACATCCCCCCAGAGATATAAATAACGTCAGAACTAATAATCTTTTCATTTTTTAGCTCCTGCTACTGGCGCTTTAGATGCTTCTATTTCCATCATTTCTTCATCATCTAAATATCGATAAGTCTTGGCCGTTCCTTCTAATAATAACCTACCCCCCTGAATTGAATCACCCAAAGGTTTGAGTGAAATATCATGCATCGTTAAAATCACCACCCTGGGTAATGATGCGACACCACTGACAAAATCTCCAAATTCATGGTAATTTCCTTTCATTTTCAAGCTGATGGGTTTCTCAGCATAAAAATCTTTTAGCGCTTCAGCACCGGGTTCAAATAATTCATTTTCTATACCACTGGCCAATGCAGTTTGTGAAACATCTACAATCAAGTCAGACATTTCATTTTTACTGGGCAGTTGCCTTAACATGGACTGTAGAATGATTTCCATTTCTTCCAACTGTTCTTTGTAGGCATCTAACTGTGCAGCTTTTTCATATTTAATAGAATAAGTGTTTTTTAAATCCACTTCTTTCTTTTGCAGTCCTTGCAAATTGGTACGCATATCCTTAATAAAAAACCAGTAACCACCTGCCAAGATAAGAACAATCACAAATATTAAAGCGGCAATTTTAACCGATCCCGGCCAACCACCAGGATTACTGGTGTCTAAACTATTAATTTCATCAATAAAACTCATGAC
>CALDFB010000162.1 GCA_937942365.1 uncultured Marinicella sp.
ATGCAAAAACATTTGCTGGTTTTAAATCAAGAATACTTTCAAAGCTTACTGCTTTGACTGTTATTCAATGGATCAATTATCAAGAAGGGCGAAATATTAACAATTTGAAAACCAAAATCGCCTAAATGCACAACGGGTTAAGATATATCATATTATGTGATTATTTCGCTAGTAATTTATGTTTGTTAAACGATCTTTTGTTATAGGTCTTTCTTTGGAGGCACAATTAAGTTACCCACTAAAAGTCCGACAGATATAGCCACAGCGATTAATGCCGCATTGAAAGCGGCTTGTACACCAGTCATGGTATCATTGGTGTACATGGCGGATAATGAGTTAAAACCAATGCTACCTGGCACCAGTAAAATGATGCCTGGGATGTGCATCACTGATGCCGGGTTTGAACTCACTCTAGAATAAATGTTTCCAACCATTGAAACCAATAATACAGCAGCTAAAGATTTAAACGGTTGTGACATCCACAAACCAATTAAGCTTGAGCCAGCAAAAGCCAAGCCAATGGATAAGAAAATCCAGAAAGTATCGGCAAATCGAGCTTTGAATAACACAGAAAAGCACAGGGCGGTTATGACCAATGCTAAGTAGTTAAACCAGGTTGGCACGTTAGCCATTTTATTTACTTCAGTGTCACCGTATATACTTTGGGCAATCAAATAACCCAATGCCAGTCCAAATGAGAGTAGAAATAGGGTCGTAACAGCTCCTGCCATGCGACTACTGCCCGAAACCAAATGGCCTGTTGAAAGTTCGCGCATGGCAATGGT
Organism: uncultured Marinicella sp.; assembly: GCA_937942365.1. Taxonomy (GTDB): domain Bacteria; phylum Pseudomonadota; class Gammaproteobacteria; order Xanthomonadales; family Marinicellaceae; genus Marinicella. The sequence continues at coordinate 786 of CALDFB010000162.1, forward strand.
GATTCCTAAACCTGGTACCAATATAATCAAGCCTGCTAATGAAACCAAAAAATGATCAATGGTTTGCCAATAGTGACTGATGGTGAGGGCTGTGAAGCCTACTACCAATGCCGCCAAAGGGGTGAGTAATTGAGATAAATACTTATAGGGTTTGCTATAAATTGTGATTATGCCCGTTAATAAGCCCAATACAGATGCTGCGACCACATCATACCAACTGCCCGCAAATAAAGTGGTGAAGCCGCCTCCGACCAGACCAAAACATAATGCAAAAAGCCAGTTAGGATATTCAGTGGCTTCAGTGGTTATGCTTTTAATGGATTTCAATGCGGTGTCCAAATCAATCACATCGTTTTCAAGCTGATTGATCACGTCATTGATGGTGTGTAAAGTGCCTAAGTTGATGTCATTTGGGTCAGTCTTAATCATGTAAGATCTTTGACTGTATTCGTCTTCACCAATGCTAGCCAGTACAGCGGTCGGCATAGCAAAAAAGCTGGCCTCTAAATTAAATTTTTCTGAAATAACCTGCATATAAGATTCAAGTCGATGGGCAGGAGCACCAGCTTCAGAAATGGCGCGACAAATGTGCAACAGGACATTGGCTTGCTTTCTTCGGGTTTGTCTGTCTCTACTGTGACGATTTTTACTGAATGGAACCTTTGTTTCTAAGTCTTTGGCCATGATAATAATGTGCCACTCTGAAAAGCAGTAATGATAACCCGATTCCAGTATATATCAAGGGTTCAGTTATATCAGATTTAACTAACCAAAGAAAATGTAAACAACCCAATCCGATGACCAAGTAAATGGCTTGATGTAATCGTTTCCAAAATTTACCCAACTTTCTGATCATGGCTCGGTTTGAAGTGATGGCCATGGGCAGCATCAATATCCATGCCAACATGCCAACCGTGATGTAGGGCCTGTCAACAATGTCTTCCCATAAATGACCAAAATCTAAACCCAAATCTAACCAAGCATAAACTATGAGGTGCAAGCTTGCATAGAAAAATGTGAATAAGCCCAACATCCTCCGGATTCGAATAAATATGGCTGACCTTGTCATCACCTTCAAAGGTGTCATAGCCAGGGTAATGAGGAGTATCCTTAAAGTCCAAAGGCCAGTCCGATGTAAGATTTCTTCAATAGGATCAGCTGTTAAATTGCTTTGAAACCCATCAAATACAATCAACCCCAAAGGTACAAGGCATAACAAAAATACCACTGATTTAATGAGGGTTATATTTTTTAACATCAATACAGTTTAGTGAGATCCATACCTTTATACATACTGGCTACATAATCACTGTAACCATTGAACATTTGAGTCTTTATGCGGCTGTTGAATAATGAGAAGCCACCAGTGATTCGCCGTTCAGTGGCTTGTGACCAACGTGGGTGGTCGACCTCAGGGTTTACATTGGCATAAAATCCATACTCTTGTGGTGCAATGGCTTGCCAAGAGTTAATTGGTTGTTTGTCTAAGAATTTAATTTTAACAATAGATTTAATGCCTTTAAAGCCATACTTCCAGGGTGTTACTAAACGCAGAGGTGCGCCATTTTGATTGGGTAATTGTTTACCATACATACCAACTGCCATCAGCGTCAATTCGTTCATGGCTTCATCCATTCGCAAACCTTCACGGTATGGCCATGGAATGGAGCGGCCTTTTTGACCAGGCATTTGTTTAGGATCATAGAGGGTTTCAAAATATACATATTTTGCCGAACTCAAAGGCTTACAGTATTTGATCAGGTCAGCTAATTTAAAGCCCGTCCAAGGAATGACCATAGACCAAGCTTCTACACAGCGCATGCGATATATACGTTCTTCTAAGCTGAAATTACTGATCAATTTTTCTAAGTCAAATGTGCCCTTGTTTTCACACAAGCCATCTACTTCAACCGTCCAGGGTTCCGTTTTAAAATCTTTGGCATTTTCTACTGGGTCAGATTTTGACAATCCAAATTCATAAAAATTGTTGTAGGTGGTGGCATCTTTTTCACTGGTTAGTTCATCAATCAAAAACTCAGAATTTTCTGTGGCTTTAGGCAAGCTCAAAGCCATGGAGTTAGATGCAAGGAGGCTGGCTGAACCAATAATTCCAGCTTTGATCAATTTCCTGCGATTTACATAGATGCTTTCATCAGTGGTTTGGCTGTCTTTATGTGTGTTTTTAAATTTCATGTTACTTTAACTTGGTATTTTCTATAAATATACTACAATTCAAGACCTTCTAACGTGAAATTTCTTACATATATGACGGTTTATAATTTTTCCGCAGGTCCAGCAACCTTACCTTTGGCTGTGAAGCAGCAAATTGAGGCTGAGTTATATGATTGGAATGGTACTGGTTGTTCGGTGATGGAAGTTTCACATCGCAGCCAAGAATTCAAAGACATGGCTGATGAGAATGAAGCTTTGGCTCGTGAACTATTGAATATATCAGACGAATACGCAGTGATGCTCATACCTGGTGGAGCTCGTTTACAATACTCAATGCTGCCAATCAATATGTCTTCTCAACAAGGTCATGCCATATATGCAATTAATGGTCATTGGGGTAAACAGGCTATCATTGAGGCAGGCAGGTTCACACAAGTGAGCAGCACCGCTGTCATTGATGATCAGGTATATGCCAGTATCCCAATGTATGATTCCAGCCAGCTGAACACAAATGCTGACTATTTTCATTACACCAGTAATGAAACATTAGAGGGTGTTCAATGGCATAACTTACCAGAAACCAATGGCATTCCCCTGTGCTGTGATATGACCTCTGATTTATTAACCAAAGTTATTGATGTCAATCACTACGCCATGATATATGCAAGTGCCCAAAAAAACATGGGAATAGCAGGGATTACATTTGTGATTATGAAAAGAGACATGATAGGGCAATCTAAAAACTTGATCCCCACCATGACTGATTATAAAACATATGCTGATACCCGATCTTTTTATAATACCCCGCCGACTTTTCCCTGGTATGTCATGCTCTTAATGTTACGTTGGGTTAAATCACAAGGCGGTGTGCGTGCCATTCAACAAAATAATCAACTTAAATCAAGCAGGCTTTATCAATTTGTAGACCAAAGTGATTTTTACAGTAACAAAGTTCATTTAGATTGTCGTTCTGAAGTGAATGTACCCTTTTGGTTGCGCGATGAAACTTTGAACCAGCAATTTTTACAAGAAAGTTCGGCTGCAGGTTTAAAAGCACTTAAAGGTCATATGGCGGTGGGTGGCATGCGAGCCAGTATTTATAATGCAGTGCCTTTAGCGGGCATTGATGCATTGATTCATTTTATGCAAAAATTTGAGCGTACCAATGGCTGAACTTGGAAAGTTAAACAAATTAATGGTTAAAAATGTACTGTCTATAGGGGCTACCCTAGATGGTGGTCGTTTAGGCGATATACTGTTGCCTCGGCGACATATGCCTGAGTCTTTACAAGTGGGCAGTGAAATTGAGGTTTTAGTTTATTTGGATACAGACGACGAACCCATAGCAACCACTGAAACGCCTAAAGTCATGGTTGGTCAATGTGCTTATTTAAAAGTAGTTGATGTAAACAAAGTAGGTGCATTTATGGATTGGGGCTTACCCAAAGATTTATTACTTCCATTTGCAGAGCAATCAAATTCTTTGCGACCCGGAATGAATAAGGTGGTTTATGTTTATGTCGATAAGGCCTCGAAAAGGATCACTGCCTCAGCTCGGCTAGATAAACACTTATTGGAAGAAAATGTAGCTGCAGCAAATGGAACAGGTCCTTTCAAACCGGGTGATGAATTTAAAGTGTTGTTCTGTGGCCGCAGTGAATTGGGCTATAAAGCAGTCATCAATGATACCCATTTGGGCCTGTTACACCACAGTGACGCATTACAAAATATCATGATTGGTATGTGTAAACGAGCGTTCATTAAATCAATCAGTCAGGAAGGTAAAATTAACCTCACTTTACATATCCCTAATAAACAGCAGTTGGGGGATTTGGCAGCAAAAATTTTGACTGATTTACAAACAGGTGACGGTATTTCATTGCTGACTGATAAAAGCAGCCCAGAAGAAATCAAGCAGAAATGGCATGTCAGTAAAGGCAGTTATAAAAAAGCCATTGGAGCACTTTACAAACAACGTAAAATAGAAATATTGAAAGATCAAATACGATTAATTAAATGATCAAAATGCAGATTTAATGGTTTTGACTATTCAGTTTCAGATTATTTTTGATATCAGGTTTTTTATTTTTTCATACCTCTTAACCCATGGTGCATTTGGAATATTGGTTATTAATAAAATCATTAAACTACGTCGTTCCAGCTGAGCTGGTAGTCCAATAGCTGGAATCCAGATGCGTATTAGATCAGTTTAATCAAGTTCCTTTATGAACTGAGCGATTAAAAGTCCCTATTAATTGACAATGACGACTCATAAGTGAAAAGGCCATAAATGCACCACGAGCACCTCTTACATTGTACTAATAAACATTAAAATGTAGACAGATAAATGTCGACTTCTAGATTAAACAACAATATTTAACAACACGATTTGATCACGCATGTTAAGATTTGTGGGTACGTTTGTAGAGTGTGAGCACCATTTATGAGTTTATACTTGATTAATCAAGGTCCAATTCAGAATCAAACTTGTTTTTTAATTGCCTATTTATGGCGATATGTATGTGTGTCATTTTTATTTCTATATTCAATGGTAAGTTTTGCCATCAACGCTGATCAATGGCAGATTGAAAATCTTAAAGTGGATCATGGTCTGCCCAGTTCAACGGTTTATTCAATCGCTCAAGATCAAAGTGGTTTTATGTGGTTCGGGACTACCAGAGGGTTGGCAAGATATGATGGTTACACATTTAAATCATTCAAGCATAATGGAACTGATCCTGACTCTATTTCAAATGACAATGCAGGTAACATCTTCATTGACAGCAAAAACAATCTCTGGATAGGAACTTTTGGTGGTGGCCTTAACAGGCTTGCTTTAAATACAGGGCAATTAACTCGATACCCTTACTCTAATGATCAGATTGAGACCAAGGTTTCAGAAAATGTGCAAACATTCTATGAAGACAACAATGGCTCGATATGGATTGGAACTGCCACAGGGTTATATCATTACAACGAAGGAGAAATTAGGCATTTTGACCCACAAAAGACCAACCAAGAAGTCGCAAACTTTACCAGGGTATGGGATATTGTCGGTGATGAAGCTGATAAATTGTGGATAGGAACTTCTGATGGTCTTTTGGAGTTTGATAAAATCACAGAACAATTCACTCAATACAAACTACCAGCAAATATCACGGTTGATATTACCTCTAATCAATTCAGGACACTTTTGTCAAAAGGCGATAGGGTGTGGATCGGTTCTTCAAGCGGCCTGTTCAGTTTCAACAAACTTGAAAAATCGTTTAAATTTCATTCATTCTCTGAGCAAACAATCAAGATCAATGATATCTATGCGTCCCCAAGTGGCTCATTACTGATTGCCAGTATGGAAGGCTTATATTTATTTAGGCCAAAATCTGAATCTTTTGCATTAGATATTGATGAGGCGTATTGGCGTCACCTTTCACATGTTGATGTAAGGAATATCCACGTTGATAGATCTGGTATTATGTGGCTGGCAACAAGAGACAGTGGCATTTATAAGGTGGATTTAACCGGAGGGGTGTTTCAGTATCATGCCAAGTATTTACCTCAAAACCAACTTAATGAAAAAGCCAAGCAAGTGTGGGCTATGGAAACTCTTGATTCAGATTCTTTGATGATTGGTACATCAGAAACCTTGTTTTTAAAACAACAAGGTGATGGATTTAAACGGACATACATTGAAGGTGATGTCTCAATTCCAGGTATCATCAGGGATATCAAGCCTGATGGTGATTCAGGTGTTTGGGTAGGTGGCAGTCAAGGCTTATTCTACATTCCAGCTAATTCTTTTATAGCACAAGAAGTTTCTGAACCTTTTGATTTATTGGGAATGGAACCAACTGATGTGTTTTCGGTGGAAATATCCACTGATGGTGAAATCTGGCTGGCACTTTATAACTTAGGTGTACTGCGTTGGCATCCTCTGGAAAATAATGCTGAATTATTAAAAAATCATGATGGAGAGAATTTGACTGACCTGAACATCAATCATGTGTTTCAAGACAGTAAAAATAATATTTGGATCAGCAGTAATTTAGTTGGGATATTTAAATTTAACCCCAGCCTCAACCAGATAAAGCTTTACAACCACAATTACAATGATTCAGGCAGTATCTCCTCTAATCGAGTTAATGATGTTTTTGAGGACTCTGCTGATCGTTTATGGATTGCTACGGCAAGAGGTTTAAATCAATATGATAATCAACAAGATAAATTTATTCGTATGTCTCAAACTGATGAAATTGTTCATGAAAACGTTAAATTTATATTAGAAGATTCTCAGCATAATTTATGGCTTGGGCATAAATTTGGTCTATATCGTTTTAATCCAGAATATAGTGAAATCAACAGTTACTTATTGAATGCGGCCATCAAGCATGATGGTTTTTTATCACGAGCTGCAACCATTGATGACAAAGATATTATTTATTTAGGTAGTGCAAATGGTTTCTATACATTCAACCCCAAAGACCATAAGTCGCATAACAATTACATACCACCTTTGATTCTTAATAGTGTGAAAGTGGATAACATTCCCTTACAAAAACATAACTTAGAATATCAACAAAAGCAATTCAAATTAGATCATATGGAGCAGCTGATTTCTTTTGATTTTTCGGTTATAGATTTCAAAACCCCAGAACAAATCCAGTACTTCTATCAAGTGAAAGGTTTGTATGAAGATTGGATTAATGTCAGTAACAGTCGTCATGTAGACTTGAATGAATTGAACCCAGGAGACTATCAAGTAGTGATTAAAGCCATTAACAATGATGGCAGGTGGCAAGAACAAAGTTTGGTGCTGGATGTCCAGGTTAAACCTGTTTGGTGGAATCATGACTGGGTTAAGGTACTTGCTGCATTGTTTTTTCTGCTTTTAGCATTCGTCTTACATAATTACCGAACGTATAAGATCAGGAAACAAAATTTATTGCTTGAGCATCAAGTCAATAAGCGAACTATAGAGTTACAAGATCTAAATGATCAGTTGGAATTAGCTGCGAACTCAGATTTCTTAACAGGTTTGCCAAATAGAATGTCATTTATTAATGAATATGAACAGAAACAGAAAAGCCCAGAGGCAAACCCTCTGAACAGTTGTATCGTCCTGGCAGATGTTGACAATTTCAAAAAAATTAACGACCAATTCGGCCACTCAGCTGGTGATCTTATTTTGATTGAGCTGAGTGTTATTATGAAAAAATTAACCAGAAATCAAGATTTAGTTGCTCGATGGGGTGGGGAAGAGTTTATATTTTATTTTAACAATAAAGACGCCCAAGAAACACGGGTCTTGGTAGAACGAATTAGAGAGGAGATAGCAGCCAGTGAACTAAGCTATCAAGGCCAAAATATATCGGTAACGATGACTTTCGGTGTTTGTCAAAGGTTCTCGGGTATGACCTTAATTGATTGTATCAATGCGGCCGATGAATCTATGTATCAAGGGAAGTCACAAGGAAGAAATGCGGTTGTAGTAAGCCAAACTGTACAATCAACATAACTTCTCCTATGTCGAACTCCTTAGCGGTCTTTAAAGCAGTTGCGATCGTTGCTCCAGTGGAAATACCACAAAGAATAATCCTCCCTAAATGCCAAAGCCAATGAGGTTGGTTTTATCTGAATTTGTTTGTATGGTTCAAAAAGCCAATTTGAGTTCCTCACCCTGTTTAACCAGTGGGTGAATATGGCTTACGTCATCCCATTTTTCTTTTGCATTTGGAGTTTGATTTGTAGTCAAATGGTAAATGTAAAGTTTATCTGCATCTATCTTGATCTTTTTGTTATTTGCATCTCTTAATAGCCAAGGCGGTAAGAATGCCCAATCAATATTTTTAATCTTTCCGACGGTTTCAGCATCAGTTGTATCACCAGATAAATAAAGTTTCTTACCATGCCAATTAATTAAATAAGAATAGTGTTTAGAAGAGATTCCAAACACTTTGTGTTTAGTTTCAAATGCTTTAACCTCAAAATCAGGAATCATCGAACTCAGCTTCTTCATGTCATCTATATCCCAAGGGCCGAATTTTTTACCATTTTTCTTTTTTAATACTTTGCGTACGTTTTTCCTAGAATAATGATCAGCATGCTTGTGCGTAAAAATAAACACCGAATCATGCTTTATATTATCGAGTTCATAGTCCTCAAATTCCATGTAATTATATGCACCAGATTTATATGGGAAGTCTACATAAATATGGGCGTTTCCATCAGTCATATGTAAACCTGCATTGCCAATAAATTTGATTTTGATTTCATTTGTTTGGGCGTTGGTATAGCTGGTGCAAATAAGTAAAAGTGTTGTTAGGAGTATTTTCATTTTTTGTTACATTGGTTAATTACTGAATGTTGAATTATATTTCGTCTGATTCTTGATCAAAGTCTTCAAATAAATAAGTACTGAGGTAACGCTCACCTGTGTCAGGCAACATAGCCAGAATAACTGAACCTTCTTTGGCTTTTTTAGCAGTTTCTAAAGCGGCTGCAAAAGTGGCTCCAGCAGAGATGCCACAGAGAATACCTTCTTTGGATGCCAAAGCCAATGAGGCTGATTTTGATTGGTGTTCATCGATTGGAATTAGATCGTCAAAAATTTGTTGGTTCATCACATCAGCCACAAAATCAGGCGTCCAACCTTGTAATTTATGAGGGTTCCACTCTTTACCTGCTAGTAACTGTGCTTCAACAGGTTCGGTTGCAATAATTTGAATGTCAGGGCGTGCCAATTTCAATACTTCACCAACGCCAGTGATGGTACCACCAGTGCCATAACCACTGACAAAATAATCGAGGCGTTGACCAGCGAAATCTTTAAGTATTTCGGGTCCAGTTGTTGAACGGTGATAGGCTGGGTTGGCTTGGTTTTCGAATTGACGAGATAAGAACCATCCACGTTCCTCAGCCAGTTCTTTGGCTTTCATAACCATGCCAGTACCTCGTGCTGCAGCTGGCGTTAAAACTACTTTAGCACCCAGTGCACGCATTAATTTTCTGCGTTCAATAGAAAAAGTTTCACTCATGACTGCCACAAAAGGGTACCCTTTGGCCGCACAAACCATGGCCAAAGCTATACCCGTATTTCCAGATGTGGCCTCAACTACTGTTTGTCCAGGTTTTAAATCACCTTTACTTTCGGCATCCGCTATGATGGCATGAGCCAAGCGATCTTTCACTGATGATAAGGGGTTAAAATATTCTGCTTTGACATACATGTCGACATGTTTTGGTGCCAGTTTGTTGATTTTAATGATGGGGGTATTACCGATGGTTTCTAAAATGTTGTTATAAATCATGATTCAATCTCAATATTATTATTAATTTAGTGGTTAAGCTGACTTTAAATATTGTACACTTTTAGTATAAGGTATTTGTGGCACAAACCAATCTAATTGTTGCGCATATTTTGTGACTTCTCCAATTACAATAAGCGCAGGGGATTTGATATGGTGTGTTTTAATCATATCAAGTAGTTGGTATAAATGCCCAGTGATTGTTCGCTGAGTATCTTTGGTGCCGTTTTCAATAACTGCTATGTGTTCATCAGGTGATTTTCCATGTTTTATCAGTTGATTAACCAAGTCTTCAGATTTGATAAGGCCCATATATACAGCGAGTGTTTGTTTGTTATTGGCATAAAACTGCCAATCTATGGTGTCGATTGAATCACTACAATGGGCTGTCATAAAAGCCAAACTTTGGGCGTGATCTCGATGTGTGAGTGGAATGCCTGCATATGCTGCACAGCCAACGGCAGCAGTAATACCTGGCACTATTTCATAGTTTATTTTATGCGCTGCAAGGGTTAATATCTCCTCACCACCACGACCAAATACAAAAGGATCTCCACCTTTAAGGCGACAAACGTGCAGGCCTTGATTGGCGTATTTAATGAGCAGTTCATTGATACGTTCTTGTTTAGTTTTGTGGTTACCTGCTTGTTTACCCACATCCACCAAATCCGCATCTTTTCTGATGAGGTTAATAATTTCTGCAGAAATTAATTGGTCATGTAAAACCACATCGGCAGTTTGTAAAACTTTGATGGCTTTGAGGGTTAATAAGTCTGGGTTCCCAGGTCCTGCACCGACTAAAGTTACTTTTCCCTGAGTTTGATTCACATCATCAATGATTTGATTGATTTGTTGTTGGTTTTTGGTTTTAAATTTATTGTTAAGAACTGTTTGAGATTGATGTGACCATTGAAAAAAACGTTCCCAAAAACGTCGGCGATTATTGAATTCTGGTATCGCCTGTTTGATTTTATTTCTCAATTTTCTGGCTTTACTCGCTAAATACCCTATATTTAAAGGCAGCAAGTATTCAATTTTTTGTTTGATCATACGTGCCAAGACTGGTGCAGCGCCTTCACTACTTATGGCTACCACCACAGGGGAACGATCAACAATAGCAGGCGTAATGAAATCACAAAGATCCTGTTGGTCAACTGTATTGACCCATATGTGATTGGCTTGAGCATATTGATAAACCGATTGATTTATGATGTCTTTATCGGTGGCTGAAATGATCAAGTCGATTGTTTTAAATTGATCTAAAATAGATAAACTGCTTAGATCATGGTGTTGGATTTTGATTATACCTTTATTTGCCAGCTCAATGATATCAGGTGTGAAGCTCAATGCAATACAAGTTATATGTGCGCCTACAACTGACATGTTGTTAATTTTTCTTTGCGCAACTGTGCCTCCACCAAGTACCAATACATGTTTGTTTTTTAGTTTTATATTAATCGGTAAGTAATTCATCAGCCATCTCAGTATATTTATTATCAGCTTCAATATAGCAATGCCACACTCAATTCTAAAATAGAAAAAAAGCATTGCTATATAACAAAAAGTTATTAGACGTTTAGACGTCTATATTGCTTATATGAAATATACTTGCTAGAATCTGGTCTTAATGAATTAATACAAAATATATTACGACCATGAAATTACAACAATTAAGGTTTTTTGTTGCTGTTTGCCATAACGGCATGAATGTGACTGCTGCTGCTAAACAATTGTATACTTCACAACCAGGGGTGAGTAGACAAGTTCGGTTGTTGGAAGATGAATTGGGCTTTAGCTTATTTGTTAGACAAGGTAAGGCGCTAGTGGCTTTAACTTTTGCTGGTAAAGAAATCCTCAACAGAGCAGAGAAAATTCTTAAAGAGGTTGAAAATATAAAAGCATTCAGTCATGAGTTGACTAATGAAAGTAATGGTCAGTTGAATATTGCCACCACACATACCCAAGCACGTTATGTATTACCTGTTGTATTGAAAAAATTGCATGCCGTTTATCCGTCGATTAAAGTCAACTTATTACAGGGCACTTCACAACAAA
>CALDFB010000163.1 GCA_937942365.1 uncultured Marinicella sp.
ACGAAAATCAGCAGCCTCATTCATCCCAAAGGTCAACACCCGACCCTTGACTTTGGCTCTGAAATCATTTTGGTAGGGCGAGTCTACATTGATCAAAGCCAAACCATTTTCATCCAATTCTTCATATATCTCAGCCTTACCAATAGCGATGTTATCAACGCCGCCAAATCGTCCTATATGGGCATCACCAATATTAGTAACCAACGTTATATCGGGTTTAATGATGCCTGTTAAATGAGCAATATCACCTATCTGCGCCGCACCCATTTCAATCACTGCAATTTGATCCTTTTGACTGATAGACAACAAAGATAAAGGCACACCAATCTCATTATTGAAATTCCCTTGGGTGGCAAAACAACTGAATTTTTGACTTAAAACAGCGCACAGCATGTTTTTGACTGTCGTTTTTCCATTCGAGCCAGTCACACCTATGACTTTTACACCGGTTTGTTTTACCCACGCTGATGCCATGGCTTGTAACGCGACCAAAGTATCTTTAACGATTAATTGTGGCACATTGACTTCAACCGCATTTGCTACCAGTACAGCCGCCGCCCCATTTTCAACTGCAGCTTGACAATAATCTTCACCATTAAAAAACGCGCCCCTTAATGCCACAAACAATTTCCCTTTACAGTCTCCCCTCGAATCTGTAGTCACACCATGAACACGAGCCTCTTTACCGACGAAATTACCACCAACAATGGCCGAAATTTGATGTAAATTCATAGTAATCATACAGCCACCTGCAACAATTCTTTGGCTGTGTCGATGTCGTTAAATGGTAACAACTTTCCGTTCACTTCCTGAGTAGATTCATGACCTTTTCCAGCAATCAAAATTATGTCACCACGCTGACTTTGATCAAGCACATAAGCCATTGCTTGTCTTCTGTTATTGATGACATGGGGTTTTATATTCATCCCCGCCTCAATATCAGCAATGATTTGAGCTGGCGATTCAAACCTGGGGTTATCATCGGTCAACACAACTTGATCGGCATACTGCTCAGCAACCTTTCCCATCATGGCTCTCTTGCCTTTGTCTCTATTCCCACCACAACCAAACACACACCACAATTTACCTTCTGTATGCACCCGCAATGCCTTAAGCACCTGTAATATGGCGTCTGGAGTATGCGCATAATCAATCACCATAATGGCACCATTGCGTTCATCATCAATGCGATTCATGCGACCCGGTACTGGTTGTAACTTTTTTACGACTTGAGAAATTTCATTGATCGAGTAATCAGCAGCATTAAGGGCTGCCATCACAGCCAAAGTATTCAATACATTGAAATCTCCTAATAGCGAAGTCTGGATCGTTACACTTTGCTCTTGAGTGGAAAGTTGGAATGCAATACCAGCTGACAAAAGCTCAATATTTTCAGCCTTGAATTTGGCATCATTATGTTCGATGGCATAGGTTATGGTTTGTTGCTGACTCAACTCACCTTTGAGCCATGAAGCTCCAACAGGGTCATCCGCATTGATAATACTCACCTCAGGGTTGAAGTTTTTAAACAACTTCAACTTGGTAGCGGCATAGGCATCCATAGTTTCATGGTAGTCTAAATGATCACGACTTAAATTGGTAAAAACAGCAGTTTTCACTTGGGTACCATTGAAACGATATTGGTCCAAAGCATGTGATGAGACTTCAATACAGACATGCTGATAACCCTCTGCAAGCATCGCAGCCATGCTTCTTTGTATGGCAATGGCCGATGGTGTGGTATTTTGTAATTGAGTTAACTGATCAATACCACCTACACCTAAAGTACCGATATAACCAGCCTTAACTCCTAACTGCTCTAATGCATGCATCATTAACCAAGCAGTTGACGTTTTTCCGTTAGTTCCCGTGATGGCAGTCACCTGCATTTTCTGACTGGGTTCATCATAGAATGCGCAAGCCAAATGACCTAATACACCACTTAAATCACTGCATTCAACAACAGGTATTTTTAACGACTTTTGACGACCTACAAATTGAGTTCTTTCCACCTTTGTCGGCTCTGCTATAACTGCTACAGCCCCGGCCCTTTCAGCCTGATATGCATAATCTAATCCATGTACCTTAAACCCTGATAACGCAACAAATACATCACCTGGTTTAACCTCTCTGCTGTCTAGGCATAAATCATTGATTACTGTTTCAGTATTGAGCTCAGCCGAGTCAGCAACCAATTCAAAACCGGTCAACCGACTGAGTTCTTGTTGTAACCAACCAAGATCCTTACTTGTTGTTGAATAACTATCCTGCATCTTCACCTTCCGCAGCATTTTCATCATTTAAATCAACCAAGGTTCTTGTGACTTGATCCGCTGGCACATTAAGCAGACGCAAACCAGTTTTCATGATTTCAGAAAATACAGGCGCAGCCACTAAACCACCATAGTACTCATCACCTCTGGGATTATTGATACTCACTGCCACCACCAAACGTGGAGATGAAACCGGTGAAAACCCTACAAATGATGACATGTAATTATCTGAATAACCGCCTTTTTCCGCTATTCTTGCTGTGCCAGTTTTTCCTGCCACACTGTAATTGGGAATAAAGGCTTTGTGCCCCTCATTATCCATGACCACATGTGACAACATATCAGTAAGTTGTGATGCAATCATCGGATCAATAATGGCTTTATCCTCATTGATATTACCTTTGATAAAGGTCGGCGCACGATAACGACCTTGATTCGCAAACACAGAATATGCCGAAGCCAACTGGAGTGTTGTCACTGACAAGTTATACCCACGAGACAATGCAGCATGATCTGCCGTTCTCCATCGCTCATGATGAGGTAAATAACCAGCAGATTCTCCCATAAAGCCACTGCCTGAAGATTGGCCGTAACCAAACCGTTGATAAACATCCCACAAATGTTCTTTACCCAAACCCAAAACCAGTTTAGCCACCCCTATGTTGCTGGATTTGACCAGAATATCGACCAGACTTAATTCACCATAATCTCTGAAGTCATGAATCACAAACCCATCTACCTCATATTCTCCTGGTGAAGTGTTGACCACTGATTTGGGCGTATATTCCGCACTTTCCAAAGCCGCAACCACCGCGAATGGCTTCATCACCGAACCCGGCTCATAAATATCAGTGACTGATCGATTACGCAAACCTTCATTGGTGTCTTTGCTGCCATTGGGATTAAATGACGGTTGGTTCACCATAGCCAGAATCTCGCCAGTTTTAACATCAAGTACCACCGCCGAGCCCGATGTGGCCTGATGTTTATAAACGGCCTTTTTCAGCCCCAAATAAGCTGCATACTGTAAACGACGATCAATACTTAAATGCAAGTCCTTTCCGGGTTTTGCAGCTTCAAGTTCATCAATATCAATGTCAGCAACCACTTGACCCAACAAATCTTTCACCACAGTCTTCTTACCAGAAGTTCCTGTCAACCAATTATCATAAGTTCTTTCAAGACCTTCCTGACCTACATCCTCCACATCAGTAAAACCAACCACATTGGCCAATATTTCACCGGTGGGGTAAAACCTTTTGAATTCAGTTCTGAATTCCACACCGTCCATATTCAATGCTTTGACCTGATCTGCTAACATGGGTGTTATGCGTCGCTTGATGAATAAAAAATGCCGATCTTTTCTGGCTGTAATGATTTGTTTAAGTTCATTGGCATCTAACTCTAAAACCTCAGCCAATTGTTCTACTTTGCTGAATTGGTCCAACAACTGCCCAGGCACAATACCTACCGAAACCATGGCTGTACTTAATGCCAAAGGCTCACCATTTCGATCATATATAGACCCTCGTGAAACAGGTATTTCTACTTCTCTCACATGCCTTTTTTCACCTTGTGTCTGGTAAAATTCCGCACCACGCACTTGGATTGAGAACGCCCTGACTACAACCACCACAAAACAACACAACAAAAAAGCCATCACTATGGCAATTCTTAAACTGATGTTGACTTGTTTGTGCTGAGATTTTCTCATCGTACTATGACCATAATCTGTTCATCTTGTGGCAATTTCATGTTCAACTGATCCCTCGCAACCTGCTCAATACGGCTGTTAGAAACCAATGTAGACATCTCAATCTGTAACCTTGCCCATTCAGCATTCAGTTCTAGCTTCTCTTTTTCAACCCCTTGCGTCTCAGCAAAAAGCTTTCTTGTTTCATTTTGGAAATACACATAATTAACCAATACTGCAACCAATAAAAAAATAAAAGTCACTGTCATTCCATTCTGTATATTCATAATTTTTCTGCCACTCTCATGATGGCACTTCGGGCACGTACGTTCTCATCATAATCCACAGCTTTGACCGGCTTTCCCAGTGACTTCATGACGGGTTGCTGCGCATCATCGGGTATCACGGGCATTCGTCGATCAACTTTAGCTGGTTGGGACAAAGTTCTGATGAACCTTTTGACCAAACGATCTTCCAAAGAATGAAAACTGATTACCACTAAACGCCCTCCTTGTTTAAGCAAATCAAAAGCCACAGGCAACACACGTTCGACCTGACCCAGTTCATCATTGATAAAAATCCTGATTGCTTGAAACACACGGGTTGCAGGGTGTTTTTTTATCTTATAAAAAGGTGGATTGACCTCGCTGACCAATTCGGCCAAATCAAATGTAGTCACAAATGGCTTTTCTTTGCGTACTTCAGTTATTTTTCTGGCTATGCGTGCTGCATTTTTCTCTTCAGCATATCGCCAAAAAACTTGTTTCATTTCATCTGCTGACGCTGTGTTAACCCATTCAGCTGCAGTCATTCCTATCGAGTTATTCATTCGCATGTCCAATGGTCCATTTTTTTGAAAGCTGAAACCACGTTCAGCTTGGTCGATTTGAGGTGAAGAAACACCAAAATCGAACAAAATACCATCAAACTGCACGCCTTCATTCTGCATACCCACTAATGCTTGCTCAAAATCATCAGCATAAACCGACAAACGACCATCCTGGCGCTGCATTTTCTCCGCCACCTCAATGGCTTCTGGATCACAATCAACCACAAACAATTCCCCAGTTTCATCCAATTGAGACAAGATCAACTGACTGTGACCGCCACGACCAAAAGTCGCATCTAAATATCGACCAGAACTTTTCACAGAGAGGGATTCCACCGCCTGATTGAGTAGAACTGATTGATGCGCCGATTGATTCATTACAACACCAGTGATTTCATAGCATCTGAAACTTCGCCATTCATGGCTGGTACTTCATGCCTGGTTTTTTGTAATGCATCTTCATTCCAAATTTCAAACTTAGACCCCAGGCCCAATATAACCACTCTCTTTTCCATTGAAGCCACTTGTCGCAAGGTGATAGGCAGTAAAATTCTTGAGCCTTTATCAGGCGTTACATGAAAGGCACTACCCACCAAGCGTCTTTGCAAGGCTCGATGCATCGGATCAAAGGTACTGAGTGACATAACCGAATCACGAACTTTTTCCCACTCCTGTTCAGGATAAAGCCACAGCGAATCATTTTCATAAGCGTTATAAGTAAGCACCAATCGATTATCACAGGCGTCACTGATCGGGTCACGATACATCGATGGTATCGCCAACCGGCCTTTAACGTCTAAATTCAATGCTATTTCACCGTAAAACACTACTAAATCCCACTAAAATACACTTTACTCCACATTTATGCACTTTATGATTAAACCCGTGCCAAGTCAAGCCAGAAATAAAAAAAAATGAATAGAATCAATAACTTATAAGATATATTACATTAAGTACGCCTTGTATCTTATTGATTTTTATGAATTTGTTGTTTATTTGAAAAACCATATAAACAGTGTGCACACAGCTTACCCCAACCATTTTTTCAGGATAACCACCCCACTTTTCACCACAACAACCATTCAAGACCTTGAGCTATCAGCAAACAATGCTTTATCATGCGATCCAGAGAACAACCATTGAAAAAAATTGAATTAATCAGGAGCTACTTAATATAAGTCACACGTATCATTTATAATGGATAAATAGTTCACATAACAGCCTTGATATTTTATGAAAAATTGCCAGCATGCGTAGTACAGCAAAAATCATTTCGTTCATATGTTGTCTGCTGTATTTTTTCCAGCCCTTATCAGCCCAGAACCAGAGTTTAGATCCCAGATTCATCAAATATGATGAACAACTGAGTAAAAACCCACGTCAAGTTCTCAATGAGTTATTAGCAACACCAATCAGTGAATCCAAACCTGAATTGGTTGCCCAATATTATTACATGATAGGCCATGCTTATTTGAGTTTAACCTATCCACAAAAATCCCTGGCTGCAACCAATCAAGCCCTCTCTCAACTAACAGATAAGCAACCCGAATGGCTTTATTATCGAATCTTGATCACCCAATCTCAAGCCATGGAATTAAATGGACAAGCCAGAGAAGCACTTCCTTTAGCCAAACAAGCTTTGAATTGGGCTGATTCACAAAATACAATACTGAACAACCAATCTATGGTGATTGATGCATTGATTGCACTGGGCTATATCGAAAACACGCTGGGAAATTCTGTGGCTGCCTTAAATGCATTTATGCGGGCATATAATATGGCCCCACTGACCGATGCCATTAACACCAAAAGTGCAATTGCCAGCAGCCTTGCTTTAGTTTACGAATTCCGGCGCGAAGACAAATTAGCCATACCCTACTTTGAAGAAGCCGTGGCATACCATCGACACACAGACAACAACTTAGAATTGTCCATTGCCCTATATGGCCTGGGTAGAGCCAATAAAAACATAGGTGAAATTGAAACAGGCAAAAATCAACTACAAGAATCTCTGAAAATTTCTAGAACCATTGATGATGCACAAGGGGTTGCGTATGCACTTAAAGAGTTGGCACCACTGTACATGCAAACTGAACAATTCGACCAAGCAGAATCAATGCTCCATGAAGCCGCTGAACTATTTGGCATGAGTCAAAATAAGTTTATGTTGTTTGATATACATAAAACATTGAGTCAATTGTATCTGGCAAAAAATGACAGCAACAATGCACAACTCAATATCAAAATGGCCAAAGAGTACTTGAACCCAAAGCGCATGCCTATCCAAGCGATATCTATAGAGGAACTAGAGTCTCAAGTTAATGCGTCACAAGGCTTATACCAAGAAGCTTTTGTCCAGTTAATAAAAACTGTTAATAAAAAACAGAAATTATTATCCGAACAAAGCACTCAACAATTGCACGAATTAAGGTCTCAATTTGAACTGGAAGCCCAAGCCAAAGAAAATTCACTTTTGGCACAAGAAAATGCAGAACAGAAATTACAACTGATTAATGAAGAACAGCAGAACCAAAGATTGATCTGGGCTGTTATTGCCACTGCCACGTTAATCGTTTTATTGATTGGAACTCAAATACACAACAGAAAACAACAAAACAAACTGTACCGATTGGCCAACTATGATCAACTCACAGGCTTGCCTAATCGCAGTTACGTACTGCAAAAACTTCAAGCAAGCCATCAAAAATTAAAACCCAATCATTCAATATTCATCGTTATGCTTGATCTTGACCATTTTAAACAAATCAACGACCGATTAGGCCACGATGTAGGCGACCAAGTTTTAAATCAAATTGGCCAACTATGTCGACAACATATTGTGCAACCTCATATAGCTGGCCGATTTGGCGGAGAGGAGTTTTTACTGGCTTTTTTTGACAGCTCAGTTGAAGAAGTTACGACAATAATTGAAACGCTGCGCCAACACGCATCCAACATCAACAACCGCATAAAAACTGACAACAACACAGCCTGTCCCCCCATCAGTTTTTCTGCTGGATTAAGTAGCTGCCAAAGTAACAAAGCCATTTCTGATTGCATCAAAAATGCCGATCTGGCAATGTACCAAGCTAAAAATGCTGGCCGCAATCAAATGGTGGCTCCGGAAATTTAGCCTTGCATTCCTAAAAACCAAAATTACTCACTTTCAAGCCATCTGACTCTTTACTCAAATCCATCGGTACAAATGATATCCATTACCGAGAATACGTAAGCTGAACCAGAATCATCTGCTGATGAACCAACCAAAATGATTCCTAGCAGCATCACTGGCCATGTATTTTTGGGTTTCCATCAAAGTCAAACCAACCCGCTCAAACTGGTAAGCTGCGCCTGCACTGATACCACTAACATCAGCTTGCTTTGCTCCAACTATTAACCCGACAGCCTTATAGATTGCCGGGTTAATAGAAGAGCGCTTTTTTTATTTAACAAATGCTAATAGAATTCTTTTTGAAACATGATTCCATATAACATCTTCACGATCATGGCCGGTAATCGCAACAACTAAATCAAGCGCCTCAACCACCATGACGTACATCCCACCACCACCCCAAGCAATTTTAGCATCATAGGCTTTATCTCCAATTGCTATGTCAGTTTGATACCAAAAATAGCCATATTTAAAGTCATCGGGCTGCCAATCTTCTGCCGCGTTAGTTATGCCACTGGTGGCATCAGCTAAATATTTTGATGAAATAAGTTGCTCGCCATCCCATTGGCCTTTATTGATAACCAATGTGCCTATCTTAAGCATATCACGTGATGCTAGGCTCGAACTTTCATCCGCTTTTGGTAAGCCACTGAGGTCACTTTTCCAGCCATAAACATTGATTCCTAGCTTGTCCATAAATTCATTTTTTATAAAGTCTTTAGCGGATCCTGGCACCACAGCATCGAGCACTTGCATAACCATTATCGCGTCAGGGGATTGATAAAGATAACGCTGAGACTCTGTGGTTATAGGCGCACTGAGCTCAAAAAAAGCCTGGACCTGATCTAGGCCTTTATACTGACTGGTATTTGTCCTGAATGCATTAAACTCATCTTCACTGAAGCGAAGCCCTGAGCGCATGGTCATCGCCTGATGTAAGGTGACCTTTTCTATCCCACGGACAAATTGCGTTGGATCCAAGCCTTTAAGAAAAAAAGCCAGTGGTTTATCAAGATCAGACATTGTAAGATAACCCAGCTGTATAGCACGACCAACAAGCAAACTCACATAAGATTTAGTGGCTGAGCCTTGAAAATGAGGTAGATTCACACGCCCACGCCTATAATATGATTCAAACAAGAGCTTGCCCTTGTGGCTGATGAGCATGCTGTCATAGAGACCGTGTTTACTCTCGGCAATCTCCTCAGCGAATTTGACAATCATATCTTTATTACCCGCATTAGTTACCAAATCACCAACCACTAAACCATCTTTTCGGTCTGCTGGCGTTGAATCAATAAACGCTTCTTTGAGATACGGAATATCCCAGGATGAGACCGCGGCTTCGGCAGCAGTGGCTTCTGGTGCAAGATCATTGTTTTCTCTGGCGACTTTGCTGGCTCCAGCAATGGCTGAACAGGTAAAAATATATAATAAAACGATGGCTAATAAATTATTTGGTTTTATATTAATGGTCATAGGTGTTCCTATTGGTGTTAAAAATATATGTGCGATGCAATTAACTTTTATTCTTAATGAGTATCACATTCACACGTGTTGAAACATATAAAAGATACCGTTGAGGTGAATTTGAAACAACTTAAATACCCTTAAATATTCTTAAATATTGACCAATAAAGAACAGAAACAAGTGGTGATCTTTAGCTTTTAACTCAGAGCAATTAAAGAGTCCATCTGTCAACCGAAGATAAAACCCTTATGAATATTGAAATAAGCAACATGGGCCAATATAACATCGTTGCAGATAACGGCAGATGTTCTCAAAGAATGTATATTTAAATGGAATTAAGCCGGTTATAATCTGTCTACAAAAAACTTCGTATATACCACTTGGAATCATTCTTGGAACATAGTCAGCAATATCAACTGGGCCCGTGGATAATTAGCCCCCAGAGTAACACCATAACGAACAACGCTGACACTCACTCACTCGACAATAAAAGCATGCAAGTATTATCGCTTTTAATTCAAGAGGCTGGAAATAAGGTCACTAAAGAGCAATTTTTTGAACATGTCTGGGAAGGCAGGGTTGTAGCAGATGACATCTTATCAGTGACAATCAGTAAAATACGTAAAGCACTGGGTGATAATGCGCGCAACCCGACTTTCATCAAAACACTGTCGGGTGAAGGTTATATATTAATTGCCAAAGCCGGGAAAATAGATGAGGATGAACGTTTAAGTCATATAAAGAGTAAATCATCAAGCATTAAACTAGGTGTTCTGGCCTTATCGTTGATACTGGTTTTGATCATATGCTTTACCCTTATAAATGAAGTCACATCTTCCAATCAAATAAAAATCAACTCAATCGCAGTGTTACCTTTTGATGACTTGAGCCCAAATCAGGATAATCAGCATTTTACCGATGGATTGTCTGATGCCATTATCAATGAACTTTCTCAATTAAAACAGCTGAAAGTGATCTCTCGCTATTCCTCTTTCACCTATCGAGGAAAATATAATACCACTGAAATTGGGCAAGCATTGCAGGTAGATACATTACTAGATGGCAGTATACAAAAATTAGGCGAACAAGTTCGGATCAATGTCAGGATATTCAGTACAACAAATGGCCAACAACTTTGGTCTCGAACTTTTGATAGCCACACTCAAAATATGTTTAGGCTACAAGACAATATCAGTGCCTCAATACAAGAAATAATCCAACCTGATTATCGCCCCAAATCAAAACATGTTGAAACAATCAATACTCAAGCTTACGAATGGTATTTGATGGGCCAATATCATTGGCGACAAAGAAACCCAAAATCTTTAAACAAGGCAGTGACTTATTTTAAACACAGTCTTGAATTAGAACCAGATTATGCCGAAGCGCATGTTGGCTTGGGTATTACCTATGCATTCCTTCATACTTACGGAAACTGGAGCGAATGGAAAGCCATAAACAAGGCACTGCCTCACATTCAAAAAGCATTGGAATTGCAACCCAACTCTCCAGCCGCATTGGCCGCAAAAGGCATGATCTTGTCTGACAAAGCAAGATTCAAGACTCATATGGGTGAAGCTGATGCATCACTGTATCAACAGGCCCAGCAGGCATTTTTAAATTCACTTGAACTGGAAAGCAATGCCACCACTCATCGCTGGTACAGTACATTGTTAAGCAGATTTGGCAAAGGGTCAGAAGCCATTGAACACATGAAGCTAGCGATTGAACTTAATCCATTATCAGCATCTTTGAAACGCTCCTATGGCTTTTTGTTGCAATCAATCGGGAAACAAGACTCCGCACAAAGAATGTACCAACAAGCTTTAAACCTTGAACCCGACTATTTCTCACGCTTTATTGAATCAGCGAAGATGAACAGACATACTCAAAAATCACTCATCGGTATGGCTGCATGGCAAGCAGCAAATCCGACACTTTTCAAGCCCTGTTCCAGTCATGAATATTGTGAACAGCTGATTCTGTCTTACCTAAGCATAGGCGAGAAAAAGGCCGCTGATACACTTCAAGACAAAATGGTGCCTGAACACTTACATTTTCGACATTGGGTGAATGCGATTTTTGCCAGCCAAAAAGGCGAAGCACTGAATGCTTTATCAAGCATAAAGCGATTGGTGCCTTCCAATTCAACCAATCAAAAGAATTTATTCACCCTTGCCGTTGCACAGTTTCGTGCTGCACAGTTTAGACTGGCCCAAAATAGCTTGTCACGAATGTACCCCCAATGGAGCAACGAACAATCAATTCTATCCAGTGGTATCACCGAAAATAATTATCCAGCACTTGTATTGTACGCAGCCACATTAACGAATTTACAAGAAAAAGAAAATGCTGACCTTTTACTGCGCAACATACAAGCATTTCTCAAACAAGATAAGGTGTTTGATAAAATTCAGGTTGAATTTACCTTGGCTGAAGTTAATGCCCAATTAAATAACATCCCCCAAGCATTGATACATTTGGAGTCCGCATTGGATAAAGGATGGATTGAGACTTACAACAGAGAATGGTGGTCATTGCAAAACAATCATCTTTTACAACCTTTGTATACCCAACCAGAATTTAAATCATTGTTAGAAAAACATCAAGAAAAGTTGAAAAGCTTGCGAGAGGAAGTTACACGTCAGTTAAACACAATACCCAGCTAGATAGCATCAAGCAATTGCTCACCGCACCAACTTCAAACACCTACAGTTAGCCAACAGTGTTTCATTGTTTTTTTGATTCCACCAAAGAAAAAGCCTTTATCAAAAAGATAAAGGCTTATATGGGTACGTTAAACTGTCAACGGTCTAACTTAACATCTGGCAATGTCCTTTCAGGCTTAACAGTTAACTTTGAAAAATCATTAAATTGAATCAATGATGCCGTTCAATGTTGCACTGGGTCGCATAGCAGCTTCAGCCAATTGATTGTTTGGCTCGAAATAGCCCCCGATTTCAACTGCTGTACCTTGAGCATCCAGTAGCTCTTGTAAAATCGCAGCTTCATTTTGCTTCAGTTGCTCAAAAACCTGTTTAAATTTCGCATTCAATGTGGCATCTTCGTTTTGCACTGACAAAGCTTTGGCCCAATACTTGGTTAAATAATACTGCGATCCACGGTTATCCAACTCATTGACTTTTCGTGAAGGTGATTTATTCTCACTCAAATACCTTTCATTGGCATCATCTAAAGCAGCAGCCAGTACTTTAGCTTGTTTGTTATTGGTTTTATCAGCCATATCTTCTAATGACACTGCCAGAGCCAAAAATTCACCCAGAGAATCCCATCGCAAATGCCCTTCTTCCACGAACTGTTGTACATGTTTTGGAGCAGACCCACCCGCACCTGTTTCAAATAATCCACCACCTGCCAACAAAGGCACAATTGATAACATTTTAGCACTGGTGCCCAATTCTAAAATTGGAAACAAATCTGTCAAATAATCACGCAGAACATTTCCTGTGACTGAGATGGTGTCTAAACCAGCTGTCACTCGCTCACAGGTATAACGCATGGCAGCTTTAGGGTTCATGACTTTTATTTCCAGTCCGGTCGTGTCATGTTCTGGCAGATAGGCTTCAACCTTTGCTATCAAATTGCGGTCATGGGCCCGGTTTTCATCCAACCAAAATACAGCAGCAGATCCAGTGTTTCTGGCACGAGTGACAGCCAACTTAACCCAATCCCTGATGGGAAGGTCTTTGGTTTGGCATGCGCGCCAAATATCACCAGGTTCCACCTCATGCTGCATCAAAATTTCACCAGCAGAATTGACCACCCGCATCATGCCAGCCTGTTCAATTTCAAAGGTTTTGTCATGTGAGCCATATTCTTGGGCTTTTTGCGCCATTAAACCGACGTTACAGACGTTACCCATAGTCACCACATCAAAAGCACCGTGTTCTTGACAGTATTCAATGATTTCTTGATATATACCCGCATAACTGCGATCCGGAATAATGGCCATGGTGTCTTGCAATTGACCGTCGGCATTCCACATTTTAGCCGACGATTTTATCGCCGCCGGCATAGAGGCATCGATGATCACATTATTGGGTACATGTAAATTGGTTATGCCTTTATCTGAATCAACCATGGCCAAATCAGGGCCACTGGCATAACAAGCATCAATATCTGCCTTGACTTCATTTTGCTTAGCCGTTGGTAAGGTTTCGATTTTGTTGTAAACATTGCCGATACCGTTATTGACCTCAACACCCAACTCATCAAACAAAGCGCCATGCTTTTCAAAAGCATCAGCGTAAAAAACCTCAACCGCATGACCAAACATGATTGGATCAGATACTTTCATCATGGTGGCTTTTAAGTGTAAGGACAGCAGCAAGCCAGATGATTTGGCTTCTTTGATGGATTGGGCAAAAAATTCACGCAATGCATTTTTATTCATACAAGATGAATCAATCACTTCATGGGCTTGCAGCTGCAAGCCAGATTTCATCACAGTGGTTTTTCCCTCAGCAGATACATGCTCAATTCGCACTTCATCAGCTTGTGGCATCACATAAGACTGCTCACTGCCATAGAAGTCATTGGCGTCCATATGTGCCACATGAGTTTTTGAACTTGATTTAATTTCACCCAAACGATGTGGATTATTTTTCGCATAGGCTTTAACTGCTGCAGCCACTCTTCTGTCAGAATTACCCTCACGCAAAACCGGATTAACAGCACTGCCTAAAACTTTGGCATATTTATTTTGTATAGCTTGTTGTTCTTCACTTTCAGCCTCTTCTGGATAGTCAGGTAAATCATAACCTTTGGCTTGAAGCTCTTTAATGGCTGCATTTAATTGTGGTACGGAAGCAGAAATATTGGGTAATTTAATGATATTGGCTTCTGGTGTTTTGGCCAACGCGCCCAAATCGCTCAATGCATCATTGGCTCTTTGCGAATCATTTAATCTGTCTGGAAACTGAGCCAAAATTCGGCTTGCCAAAGAAATGTCTTTGGTCTCTACTTCTACGCCAGCTTGAGCAGCAAATTTTTGTACTATGGGTAAAAATGAATAAGTCGCCAATGCTGGCGCCTCATCTGTTATGGTGTAAATAATGGTTTGTTTGGTCATGTCCGCTCCAGTTGATTTTTGGCCATCAGAGCCCTGATCAATCCTTCGGTCACTGATGGTCATATTGAGTGGCGCGAATTATAACAAACAAGCTCAATTAATTCACTTCAAGCCCAGTTCTTTTTTCACCTTAAGAAAACGACACTCACTGAAATCCGTTACGGAATATAATATCGCTTATTCCTGTTAACCTGACCCTAAAACCATTGGTCACTTGTTCTATGATTTCAACTTGGTAACCATCTATAGGGTCCACAAAAGTTTCACCTGGTTTCCACATCACTCCTTCAGTATTTGCCGTATTGGCAGGCGGGTTATCAGCATCCACCACCCATGCAGGCTCGCTTCTTCCAGATACAACGTGATGGATGATAACTGCTGTGCCAGCTAAGTTACTTTCATACTGACCGGATTCTTGCCTGGCTTCTATAAAATACGAGCTCCCATCCGAAAGAGGTATGCGAATGAATTTTTCATTGGCAGTTGTGGTCAAAGCCGTCCAGTTAATTCTCTTGAT
Organism: uncultured Marinicella sp.; assembly: GCA_937942365.1. Taxonomy (GTDB): domain Bacteria; phylum Pseudomonadota; class Gammaproteobacteria; order Xanthomonadales; family Marinicellaceae; genus Marinicella. The sequence continues at coordinate 15,048 of CALDFB010000163.1, forward strand.
TAGATCATCATCCGGCTGGACCGTGTAACCATCGACATCATCAACCCAACCTAAGCGGTATTTATGATACATGTTTATATGCTTACCTAAGCGACCATAAACGCTGTCGTTTACTGCACTGCCGGTTGCTGCACTCATGACATCCCAATGATTATCATAGGGATTATCATCTTCGTCTGAATTATTGGTATGTGGCAAACCCATACCATGTCCCATTTCATGAGCAATCACTGCAGCATTTGCAAATGCCCAAGGCGGATTCCAGGTCACTCGCCAAAATTGAGATTGTCCGTCCAAAGAAGCGCTTCTACCGCCACCCCAAGCACAACAATTCAATGAGTCATTGAACATCATATTGATACCAACATAACCGTCTGTAAAATCAACAAAAGGATCTGCAGCTGCTGTACAGTCTTCAAATAATGGGCCTAGAATTGAACTGCTGTTGCCACTACCTGGGTTAGGGATATAACTTGATTGTGGCGAAGGCAGATCCACCCAATCAACTGCAATGGAACCAGCTACGTTGACTTCATTATAAGAAACTTCACGCCAATAATGATCAAGACCAGCAGGATCATTGGCATACATTTCCTGGAAATAAGTCAAGTTTTCTTGTTCAGCTGGTTTGTCACTGAACTTACATAACAATGAAATCCATTTTTGTGAACCGGAAACACCTCCACCTCTTAAAGACTCTCCTTCCAATAATTCAATTGCCAATATATCCCTTTGATTACCAGACAGGGCAACCGTATCTTTAAATGTGACAGATATTTGCTTACCTGACCAGGCATGCAAAGGCATTCGTTCTTTGAAAGCTTGACTGGCATTCAGAGGTATCAGTGAATCCTTGGTTTGTAGATAAAAATTTTCGTAAGACATGCTGCGATCTTCTGTATCTCCAACCTCATAGATCAGCACGCCCTCTGAGCGTTCTGCGGCGATTACTGCAGATGAAACCAACAACAACAAAACAGGAATAAATTTCATGATTCACAACTTCAAAATGTGTATAGCCTGTTATTCTACAACCACACCCTCATAAAAAAGTTTACAATATGTAACAATTGAGAAGTGGTTCTCACAACACAGCATTATTTAGCATTTTATCGATTGATTGGCGCCATAAATGACGCAAAATGACACCTTTTTCTGACATTTTGAGCGTATCATCTAAATAAGCTGACTTGGCATGCTCAAGTTGAATGGCATGAATGCGATGAGTTGGTTGTCCGTAATGACGCGTGATGTACCCACCTTTAAATCGACCATTGATAACATAACTGAACTTATTCTGAGCAGATAATTGATCGGTCAATAGACGTTCTATATGAGCATCACAACTGAGTCCAGAAAAAGTTCCCACATTAATATCTGGCAATGCACCTGAAAAGAATCTTGGCACTTGATCATCAATGCTGTGTGCATCAATCAACAGACAAAAACCAAACTGATTCACTGCTGCATCTATCAACAACCTCAACTGATCATGGTAGGGCTGCCAGTACAGGTGTATCCTTTTCTTAATTTCTTGCTCACTGGGCTCAAACTCTTTTGGATAAATGGCCTGATGATCAAAAGTTGTGGTTGGACACAGTTCTGTTTCAGCCTGATTTTTGTATAAGGCCTTACCTGACGCAGGTCGATTGAGGTCTATCACATGGCGCGAGTAATTGGCTTTAATCTTAGAATAAACCCAATCATCAAAAGTAAACACGTCATTGATTAAGTAATCACGGTCAGAAGAGTTTAAGACCTCTGAGTTCATGGTTTCTCTGATATCATCAGGAATCAGAGCACCATCGTGCGGAACGCTGATGACCAAAGGAGAAACTTCTTGAATCAGTTCAAAGAGGGACACAAACCACCAACAAAATCATTCAACTCACCCGAAAGCACCAGTTTTTGCATGTGATTAATGTCTGGTGACAGCAGTCGATCTTTATCCAAGAAAGGCACATCTTCACGGACTTTCTGATAAACAGCATACAAGGTTTTTGATGTTTTTAAACCCTCATGAAAGTCTATGCTTTGACAAGCACCCATGATTTCAATACCGATCACAGCAGCAGAATTCATCGCCATATCGGTCAACTTACGAGCAGCAAAAGTGGCCATACTGACATGATCCTCCTGATTGGCCGATGTGGGAATGGTATCAACACTGGCAGGATGAGCCAAGGTTTTGTTTTCAGAGGCCAATGCTGCAGCTGTCACATGAGCAATCATAAAGCCTGAGTTGACGCCTGAATCAGGCACCAAAAAAGCAGGCAAACGACTTAAATTTGGGTCAATCAACATCGCCATACGGCGCTCAGACATGTTGGCCATATCGGCCATACCTATACCAATAAAGTCAGCCACCAAGGCCACAGGTTCGGCATGAAAATTACCACCAGAAAGCACATCACCTTGCATTTCATCTGAAAAAACCAAGGGGTTATCAGTGGCTGCATTGGCTTCAATTAACAACTTATTGGCGGCATGATCAATGGTATCTAAGACTGCGCCCATGACCTGAGGCTGGCATCGTAAACAATAAGGGTCTTGCACTCGATCACAGTCTTCATGTGAATGCACAATCTGACTGTCCTTAAGCAAGTCACGAATCACTTGGGCCACTTGTATTTGCCCGATTTGTCCGCGTGCTTGATGAATGCGCTCATCAAAAGGAGTCAGAGAACCTTTGGCTGCATCAATAGATAAGGCACCAGCAAGGATGGCCGCATTAAAGCAATTTTCAGTTAAAAACAAACCTTTTAAAGCCAAACCACACGACACCTGTGTACCATTTAATAAGGCCAACCCTTCTTTCGGGCCCAATTTGATCGGTTTTAAACCAGCGGCAGTCAATGCTTCCAAAGCTGGTACCACATCTCCATGATAACTGACTTCTCCCAAGCCTATCATGGCAGCCGTTAAATGAGCCAATGGTGCCAAATCACCCGACGCGCCCACCGATCCTTTCTCCGGGATGACTGGGTATATTTCCTGATTAATCATAGCCAACAAAAGATTTAAGGTATTGGGGTGAATACCTGAAAACCCTTGAGATAAACTCATGGCTTTTAAGGCCATAATTAATCGTGTGGTATCTGTATCTATGGCCTCGCCCACTCCAACTGCATGTGAAATGACCAAGTTACGCTGCAAGGTATCCAACTCTTCTTTAGCAATCTTGACATTCGCCAATAAACCAAACCCAGTATTTACCCCATATACGGTGTCATCAGACGCGGCTACTTTTTCAATGGTTTGACGTGACCGAATCACACCATCTAGCATGTGGTCATCTACTGTCAACTTAACAGGTTGCTGCCAAATATGACGTAATTCTTTCAGTGAGAATCCATTGTTATTGATGGTTAAATTCATTTCAATGCTCCTTAATCCCGTTTAATCATGGGTAAATTTAAACCATGTTCTTGTGCACACTTTTCTGCAACCTCATAACCCGCATCTGCATGCCGCATCACCCCAGTGGCTGGATCATTCCACAACACCTTTTCAATTCTTTTTGCCGCCGCATCTGTGCCATCACAACATATCACCACACCTGAATGCTGAGAATACCCCATACCAACACCTCCGCCATGGTGTAATGAGACCCAAGTGGCACCACCGGCCACATTAAGCATCGCATTGAGTAAAGGCCAGTCGGACACGGCGTCTGATCCATCAAGCATACTTTCTGTTTCTCGATTCGGTGAAGCCACAGACCCTGAATCCAAATGATCACGCCCTATCACCACCGGTGCTTTAAGCTCGCCAGATTTAACCATTTCGTTAAATGCCAAGCCTAATTGATGCCTCAAACCTAATCCTACCCAACAAATCCTTGCTGGTAACCCTTGGAAATGAATCCTTTTACGCGCCATATCCAACCAGTTGTGTAAATGCGCATCATCAGGAATTAATTCTTTGACTTTGGCATCTGTTTTATAAATATCCTCTGGATCACCTGACAATGCGGCCCAACGAAATGGACCCACACCTCGACAGAACAAAGGTCTGACATAAGCAGGCACAAACCCTGGAAAGTCAAAAGCATTTTTAACACCTACATTATAGGCTTCTTGCCGGATGTTATTCCCATAATCAACTGT
>CALDFB010000164.1 GCA_937942365.1 uncultured Marinicella sp.
CAGCAAAAAAACATGGTAAGAAAGGTATCTTTATCGGCAGTGGTGGTTGTCTTTCACTTTTCGGGGTAGGTAGGGCTGAGCAGGGCTATGAAGCATGTAGAACCAGAATGGATGCCTTTGCTGAATACATCGCCGAGCATCCAGAAATCACTGATGTGTTCATGGCTTCTAGGTGGGGTGTTTATGCAAATGGAACACGATACAAAAACAGGGTAGGCAGCCATGTTTATATTGTTGATGACCAGTCTGTTAAGGCTTCGATCGGTGAAAACATGAAGGTGTTTGAAAGGACGTTTGCAAACACTGTGGAATTTTTAAGGGGTTTAGATAAAAAAATTATGGTGATATCTCAAGTCCCAGAGTCAGAATTTGGTGGCTGGGATATAGCCAGAGCAAATGTTCTTAAAAGAGAATTAGAATTCAGGCCATTGCGGTCTGACTATGAAGCAAGACAAAAAATTCCACTTGATCTATTCAAAAAATTCAGCGAAACAGGAGCTGTTTCAATGATTAACCTACATGACTATATGTGTGACGATAAATTCTGTAAATTATATAATGAAAAGGGTAAGTTAATTTATAAGGATGATAATCACATCACCAGAAATCAGGCTTTAGAGCTCACTCCTGTATTTGATGAATATTTTCAATAGATAGAATCAATTTTGTTGGCTTTATTTGTTGATGAGATTTTTGGTAAATTGATGTGTTGGTTTGGATTTTTCTCATGCAGTTTGTTAACAGAAATTTAAGATAGCCAGAGAAAAAGAGATGAAAAGTACTTGTCATTGTTCTTGTGGACATACAGTGTTTGAAGTAAATGGAAGCCCCAAATTAAGAATCATATGCCATTGTACAATCTGCCAAAAATACAACGCAGCATCCCACGCAGATGTTGTGGTTTATAAGTCTTCACAAGTGTCACAGCCTCCTGTGAATGTGGTTGATTTTGAAACATATAAAAGACCTCCAAATGTACAACGCGGCCAATGTTCAAAATGCCAGCAAGCGGTGATCGAAGTTTTCAGTTTTCCATTGATGCCAAAGTTGACTATGGTTCCGGCTGATATGTTTGTTGATGATGCATCTTTGCCAAAACCCTGTGCACACATGTTTTATGAAAGGCGCGTTTCAGATGTTGAAGATGAACTGCCAAAGCACAATGGTTTTATGTCTAGTCAATTGGCGTTTTTCAAACGCCTTTGGTTTTGATGGTGAGTTTTTCTCTTTTAATCAATTGAAGAACCAACTATTAACTTTTAATCAAATATATTTAAAATAATGAACCTCTATTATATTGGTTGGTCACATTAATACATTACATTTAAGGGATTGTTTAATGTTTGTCTTTGTTTTGATGTTGGTAATTAGTTTTCAGACTTTTGCTTTGGAATATGCTAAGCCCTTTTTCAATTGGGATATATATAATGCGCAACCTCATAATATAAATGGTAAAAATAATTTTTGGACAACAGCTGACTGGGTTGAACTTAAGTTGTCTATTTCAGCTAAAAGAAAAATTACTGATATTTCTGTTGTCGATAGTTCTGGTTACCAAAATTTTAATCAAGCTCAAATAGATAACCTTTTTCGATTTGAAAGGTTTGTGGTGCCGGCAAAAATAAATGGTGAATACATTAACAGTCAGCTTGACTATAGAGTGGATTATAAACATTGGCATGGACTGAATTTTGTTAAAGCTGAAATTGAAGTCCTAGATTCTGAAATTGAAGTCCCCAAGTTAAATAATCAAAAGGACTTTTTAATCACAGTAAATAGGAAGTTTAAAGAGGATGTTTTCAGGGTGAAGCAGGTGCCTATAGAATCAGGTCTTGTGGTTTATGAAATCGATCAGTATTTCGTAAATTCAGAAGATTATGGGTATGTGAAGAATCAAGCTGATAGTTTTGAACAGCTAGAAAATAATTTTTTAATTTCACAGATGGAATTTCAAAGCGCCATTCGAGCATATTCTTCAGGTACTCGGGGGTCAATTGGTGTCTTTGATGGAAGAGTTATGACTACAGATGAAGCAAATGAATTGCTGGCTTATGATCAGAAGTTAAAATATAGATTTACCAGGTATGCATTTAAAACCCCTGATTTTGGAAATGTTCAATTGTTTGCCAACTACAATGCTGAATTGGCGCTCAGTTTGTACACTGGTCGATTAGAGGTAACTGCCACAGTGTTGGCTTCAGGAAAAGTTGTAAATGTTTCAATAACCCAAAAATCGAAGCATGATAGAGTAAATGCCATCGTTATTGAAGCGTTAGAAAAATCTTATATCATGCCCGCTTATGCAAATTTTATGCCAATAACAGACAAGGTAAAATTAAGTATAAATTTTTTCCAAGACCACTGATGGTTGTTTAATATTCGGTCTTATCTACTTTCTCAGCCCAGGCATTAAATACTGCTAAAGCATCTTTTTGTGCGATTTGTCGAAATGGGATTTTGCGGCTGTTAACGGGTGTTTCAATTTCATCGTAAATAAATTGATCATCAAAAGCGATATCAGCAGCATCTTGTTTGTTACACCCATAAAAAACTTTCTCAGGTCGCGCCCAATATATGGCACCCAAACACATTGGGCAGGGTTCACAAGAAGTATAAATCACACAACCATCTAATTGAAAGCTACCGAGTTTTTCGCAAGCTATTCTGATGGCGGTGACTTCGGCATGTGCGGTGGGGTCATTGGTGGATGTGACTTTATTCCAACCTTCAGCAATGATTTCATTATCTTTTACCACCACAGCACCAAAAGGTCCTCCAGCACCGCTTTCCATACCTGAACGAGCTAATTCAATGGCTCGGTGCATAAACTGCTGGTGTTCATCTATATTGTTGTTGTCATTTTTCATGGGTTCATCATAGTCAGAATCAGATTTATTTCAAACTATTTAAGAGGCATGAAAATTGAATTTTTGGTGATTGATTTTTTGCATTGAGATATGCGGAAAATTCAAACACCATTGAAAGTGTCAATTTGCTATACTGATGTACGAACAAAATAAAGTAGGACATTATGACGATAACGGTAGGTTTTGTAAAAGAGCGCAATGAAGGTGAGTCGCGGGTGGCGATGGTGCCAGAAACTGCAGAAAAAATCCTTAAGCTGGGCTGGCAAATTTTATTTGAACCAGATGCCGGTGAGGCAGCTGGTTTTCCTAATGAGGCCTATCCCGACATGTGCCAGATGGCCAAAAAGCGCAATGATGTGCTGAATGCAGCTGACGTATTGATTGGTGTTGATGTCCTTTCTAATGAAGACATGGCTGAGATCAAAAATGATTCAGTGGTCATTGGTATGGTTTCACCGTATCAAGACCAACAGCGTTTTGATCAAGCTGGTTCCAAGCAAGTCACGGTCTTTTCCATGGAATTGATTCCACGCACCACCAGAGCGCAAGCCATGGATGTCTTGTCATCTCAAGCTTCAGTTGCTGGTTACAAAGCGGTGTTATTGGCAGCCAGTGAAGCACCAAGATTTTTCCCGATGTTAACCACCGCCGCCGGAACCATCAGGCCAGCTTCTGTTTTAGTGATTGGCGCTGGAGTAGCTGGGTTACAAGCCATGGCAACAGCCAGAAGATTAGGTGCCAACGTAACTGGTTATGATGTTCGTCCAGAAACGATAGAGCAAATTAAATCCTTGGGTGCTAAATTCTTGGATTTAGGGGTTGAGGCAGCTGGTGAGGGTGGTTATGCGCGTGCCTTGACTGATGAAGAAAAACAAACCCAACAACAAAACCTGGCCCAACATTTAACATCTGTAGATGTGTTGATCACCACAGCTGCTGTCCCCGGACGTCCAGCGCCTCGGATCATCACGGCCGATATGGTTAATGACATGAAAGCGGGCAGTGTGATTGTTGATCTGGGTGCTGAAGGTGGTGGTAATTGTGAGCCCACTGAGTTAGGTGTTACCAAAATGGTAAATAATGTTAAAGTCATTGGGCCGAAAAACTTATCAGCATCGGTACCATTGCATGCCAGTGAAATGTATTCACGTAATGTTTGGAATTTACTTTCTCTGATGAACAATGAAGGTGAATTTGTATTGAATTGGGAAGACGATATTTTAGCGGGATGTGCAGTGACCAAAGATGGTGCTGTGGTACATCCGGCAGTGGTGGGAGAGAAGAAATGATAGACGGTTTTATTGCATTGTATATATTCGCCTTGGCAGCGATTTTGGGTTTTGAAATCATCTCAAAAGTACCCGTAGTTCTGCACACCCCTTTGATGTCTGGTTCAAACTTCATTCATGGCATTGTTCTGGTAGGGGCGATGATTGCTTTGGGTCATGCAGACACCACACTTGAAAAAGTATTTGGTTTTATCGCTGTATTTTTGGGTGCAGGTAATGCAGCCGGAGGCTATGTAGTAACCGAGCGAATGCTAGAAATGTTTAAGCCCAGAGTGAAAAAGCAAGATGCTCAAGGAGATAAATAATGGATTTTATTAATGAATACTTACCTTATGTAATCAAAGGCTCTTACTTTCTGGCTGCAATTTTATTCATTACTGGGCTGCGCCGTATGAGTGCACCAGGGACTGCCAGAGGCGGTATCGTTTGGGCTGGTTTTGGCATGTTGATCGCCACTGTTGCGACATTCTTGTTACCCGACATGCACAATATGGTGTTGATCATAGCTGCATTGGTATCATCAACTGTATTGGCTTGGGTCAGCGGTAAAAAAGTGGCGATGACTGACATGCCACAAATGGTTGCACTTTATAATGGTATGGGCGGTGGTTCGGCGGCATTTATTGGTGTGATGGCCTTGTTTAATGCGGTGGATCACATGGGCGCTTGTAGCGCAGGAACGATTGTAGATACGGGGACATCACATGATTGTTTATCTGGTGTCAGCATGATATTTGCCATTATTGGTGTGTATATCGGAGCGATTTCACTGACCGGTTCCTTGGTGGCCTTTGGGAAATTACAAGGTTGGATCGATAAACGCTTCACTTTCCCTGGACAAAACTTATTCAATGGCATTGTTGGCATTGGCACTTTGGTCTTGGGCTTGTATTTGACCCAAGATTTAAACCCAAATTACATTTGGATCTTTTTTGGCTTATCCTTATTACTGGGTTTATTGATGACTTTACCGATTGGTGGTGCAGATATGCCAGTGGTGATTTCTTTGTACAATGCATTTACTGGTTTGGCGGTTTCATTCGAAGGTTTTGTGTTACAAAACGAAGCGATGATTATCGCTGGTATGTTAGTCGGTGCAGCCGGCACCATGCTCACCCAGCATATGGCCAAAGCGATGAATAGATCTTTGGGCTCGGTGCTGTTTGGCTCCATGGGCGGTTCAGGTGGTGCAGCGATAGACGGAGAAATGAAAGAAATCGAAGCGCAAGATGCATCGATTCAAATGGCTTTCGCTGATCGGGTGATTGTGATTCCAGGATACGGTATGGCTGTAGCCCAAGCACAACATAAATTATGGGAAATGACGCAGTTGTTATTGGACCGAGGTGTGGACGTAAAATTCGCCATTCACCCAGTGGCTGGCCGGATGCCAGGTCATATGAATGTGTTGTTGGCGGAAGCCGGTGTGCCCTATGATTTGATTGAAGACATGGAAGACATTAATTCGCAGTTTTCACAAACCGATGTTGCCTTGGTGATTGGAGCCAATGATGTGGTTAATCCAGTGGCTAAAAATGATCCAGAAAGCCCAATTTATGGTATGCCCATTCTGAATGTAGATGAAGCAAAAAACTCCATCGTGATTAAGCGCGGTAAAGGTACGGGTTTTGCGGGTATTCAAAATGCCCTGTTCTTTGCAGAAAATAACAAGATGCTCTATGGTGATGCGCAAGATGCGATAGGAAAATTGGTTTCAGGTTTGAAGGCTTTGTAAAATGTTATTTTCATTTAACCTAAATTAAACTCAATCCTGAATATATGCTGCTCGTTGACATGTAAATAATCCAGTGTGGCGTGGTTGTCATGGCACAGTTGGCGGCAAATATGAAGGCCTAGACCAGTGCCGCGATTGTGGGTGGTGAAAAACGGTTCGAACATGTTATTAACTTTTTTCTCATCGAAGGCTTCACCATTATTTCTGAATTCTATGGTTTGGTCTCGTGCTATTATTTGTAGTTCATTGTCTGAACCGTGTTTGATGGCGTTAGAAGCCAGGTTCCAAACCACTTGTTTAAAGTGGTCTGGATCAAACTCAATACATATTTCATCGTTGGCAATCAGTTGAATTTGTTGATTATCTGCCAGGCCTTGATCAACCAGTTGTTGTTTGGCTTGGGTTAAATAGTCGGTAATAATCAGCATTTCAGGTTTAGCCGTTTTTCGTTTTGACATTTCTAGTATGTCTTCAATGATGTGATTGGCTCGTTTGGTTTGGTTGACGATGATTTCACTGATTTGTTTGTCTTGATCTTTGAGGTCAGGGGATTCAACCAATAGTTCTGCAGCTGTACTGATGGCAGCAAGTGGATTACGAATTTCATGAGCAATTGAACCAGACAGTTTACCTAATGATGCTAAGTTTAATTGTTGGGCGGCTTTCTTCAGAAAACTGGAGTCTTCGATAAATAACACGCCAAAGTTCTTTTCTTCTGCGACCGATGCTTTGCGCAGATACAGATCCAAGCCATTAGGGGTATGATAAACAACACCATCCTTGTTGCTTTTAATGTAATCTTCTATCTCTTCAGGAAAAAAAATGATGTCGTCCATGCCCAGTAATTTTTTCGCTGATTCATTGGCATGTAAAATAATGTGATCATTTTGGTAGACTATTACACCGTTGGTGAGTTTTTCTATGATCACTTGATTCATGTTTTCCAAGCCAGAAATGGTCTTTCTCTGACTGCGATACATTTGTAAGGTGCTGGTATAAGAGATGGACTGGCGAATACCCAATAAAGCAATCAAATAATATCCCAGAGCATGTAACCATTTATTGGAGTTGCTGACAGATTCTTGATCACTGAAGTCAAATAATGATGGCAGGTACCAGAGCAATAAGGCTGCAGTTGTTGGAGCCAGTAAGATGTAAAAAGGTTTTCGGTATAAGATAGCAGCCGAGCCGATGGCCAAAACTGGCAGTATGGCGATGCCTTGGGAAAAACCATTGGTGGCATAAGCCAGATAAAGTAATACAAATAAATCAAGAAACAAAGTCAATTTACTGACTGCAATGACACTGTGTCTTTGGCTGATGTAGGTGATAATGATGACCGCTATAGATAAAATCAAATAAATATCAACCCAGTCATGGCTTGCAGGGTGGAAATCTGTACTTGGATAAAATTTAGCTACCCATTCGTTGTGCACCAACATGAAAAAAAACATACTGGCAAATAACCTGAATAAATTTAAATACCGGAGGTTTTTTTTCTCCAGTTGTAACAGCTTTTTTTGGTCATCGTCGCGGATCATATTAAGTGTGAATCATTTATTTGTTCACTTGAGTGTAGCTTAAAACACTGCTTTTGATTTGTTTGGACCAATATTTTTTACCACCATGGCCAATGACTTCAATCTTCAAACGACGATCTGTTCTTGGCCCCGAAAAAGAAAACTTACAATAATTATGCTCATTGACCAATGAGCCAGGAACCAATCTGGGGTTGTCTAAATCGCCACCTGATTTTGAAGAGTGTGTGCCTGCGGTTAAAGGAGAGCAAGTCATTTCATATAATGGGTAGGCGTCCGGGCGGTCGGCGCGAAGCATTTCAGTGTGGTGTTTATCGCCACTGAGAAACATGACGCCGGTAATTTTGTTGTTGTCTAACCATGCTAAAAACGGGTCGCGTTCATAGCGGTATTTATCCCAGCCTTCATAATCATGGTGATTATTCAGCATTTGTCCACCGCCGACAATAATCTTAAAGGGTGCGTAGGATGCCATTAAACTGTTTTTTAACCAAGTCAATTGTTCTTGGCCATAAAAAACTTTATCAGGCCCGTCGGGGAAATTCTCATGTGATTTATTGTAGCGGTTGTCCATCATGAAAAATTCGATGTCGTTGTAGCTGGCTTTAGTGAACACACCTGCTTGTCCAGGTGTACCATAACTGGGGTTGGCCCAGTAATTTTTGAATATCTCTAAAGCCTGTTCTTTAAAAATAAATTCTGAACCAGAGTTATTAGGCCCAAAGTCATGATCATCCCAAGTGGCATAGTTAGCGAATTTTTGATAGATAGGCTGTAAAAAAGACTGGCTTCTGTCTCGTTTTACTCGATGCAACAAGTTTTGTTCAGCATCAAAATCGACTTCTCGGTAATACCAATTATCACCTATCCAGAACATGGCATCAGCATCCTCGCTGGCAATTTGACTAAAAATTGCTTCATGACCACTGCCGTAAGGTTTACCTGGTCGGTCATAATCTGATTCATTGATGAAATTACAAGAGCCAGCCATGATTGAAAAGTCTGGTGGGTCGGTACGCCATTGCCATAATGTTTGAGTGGTAAATTGGTAAGTTTCGTCCGTTTTTTCTTTTCGCCCATTAATTTCGATTGAATATTGATAAGACGTCCCTGGCTCTAATCCAGTTAATTTGAATGTATGGATGTTGCCAAGAGCGGCGTTAACTGAAGCTTCTACAGTGGTGGTTTGCTTGGTTTGTTGCTCTGGCCAATAAGTGATGGATACTTTTCCTTGGTCTGGTGATTGAACCCAAATATTAGCCCCTCTCAGGGCGACATGACCCAACATTGGGCCTGCGCTGAGTTGTTTGGCTTCATTGATTTGAGATACTAATAATAAGGTGATTAAAAAAAGCGTTTTCATAGTTGTTAAGTCAAATGTTAAATGTCAGGGTTTTTAACGGAATCTTCACAAAAGGCTTTTACCATACGCGCTCATGTGAGAAAATACCCACAGGATTTTTTCAGAGAGGCTTTAAAAGCGCCATTGTTATCAAACGTTCGTTTTATTTTTGCGATTGTTTGTGTGCGTCTATATAAGTCATTATGTTTATTTAAATAGGTTTTTGCAATGAGAAATATGAAACAAGTTAAATGGGTTGTTGCGATTTTAATGATCGCAGTTTTGCCATGGGGTGTTACATTGGCGCAAGAGACAGCATCTTCAATCAACGGTACCATCGTTGATTCTTCAGGAAATGCGTTATCGGGTGCCACAGTAATTGTGACTCATGAACCAACTGGACAGGTCAAAACATTGACCACCAACGAAGAAGGTCGATATTCAGCACGTGGATTACGTACAGGTGGTCCTTATAATGTTGAAGTCAGAAGCAGCGGTTATGCAGATGCAGAAGAAGGCAATATCTTCATTAAGCTTGGAGAGGTTCGTTCTATTGATGCTGTACTGGTTGCTGATGCCATTGCTTTAGATACGGTAACTGCAGTAGGAGTGGCAGCTCAGTCAGCTACATTTAACCCTGATAATATGGGTGCTGGCTCAAGCTTTACGCAAGATCAAATTACCGATTTACCAGCTACTGACAGAGATGTTCGTGACTTCCTTCGTTTAGACTCGCGTGTTAATTTACGTGATTTTGGAGGTGGTATTTCAGTTTCAGGGGTAAATAATCGATTCAATAATTTCTCTATTGATGGTGTTGGGGCAAATGATCCTTTTGGCCTTAATGCCAGTGGTTTTACTGGAGTATCCCAACCGTTTTCATTGGATACCATTGCTGAACTGAATATACAATTTTCTCCTTATGATGTCACTCTATCTAACTTTACAGGTGCTAACATCAACGCAGTAACCAAGAGTGGTACCAATGAATTCACAGGTAGGGTTTCGCTGTATTATGGTAATGAGAGTTTGTCTAGTATTGATGATGATTTTACCAATGAGGTTTACTCTGTAAGCTTAGGTGGTCCAATTATAAAGGATCGCTTGTTTTTCTTTGTTTCTTATGAAAAAGAAGAAAGAAGTGAATTGGCTGATGAGTTGACTTTAAGCCAGTCTGGATTAGATGACTTAGCCCGTATTCAAAGCATTGCAACCAATGTTTGGGGGTTTGATGCAGGAACATTTTTAGCGCCGCCAAACCAAGTGCAAGAAGAAGAGTCTTTGTTGGTAAAACTTGATTGGAACATCAATGACTATCACCGTGCTTCACTGCGTTATACCACCAATGAAGATGTGGTTCCGGTTTTTCCAAACTTTGGTGGAACTGATGCGTCTTTCAGTTCTCACTGGTATAACAATAATTTTGAGAATGATACATTGGCATTGAATGTTTACAGTGATTGGACGACTAATTTTTCAACTGAATTCAGGTACTCTCAGAATGATTACCTCAGTCAACCTATTTCACAAAATGGAACTAGATTACCTCAAATTGAAATCGATGGTATTGGTGATGAAGATGGTGTTGCAACTTTAGGTACAGAGCGCTTTAGACATGCAAACTTACTTGATATCGGTGAGGAGAGAATTTATCTAGAAGGTAATTACTTCATTGGTGATCACAGTCTGACATTCGGTGTTGAGAGAAAGTCTCAAGATAACAGTAATTTATTTGTGTTTTCATCATTAGGTCAATACAGTTTTGACAGTATCGATGACTTTGAAACTGGGTTTTATGATTTTTATCAGTTAAGAATTGGTTCTGACCCAAATAATCCATTCCCTGTTGCTGACTGGTCTTGGAAACAAGACAGCTTCTTTATTCAGGATAATTGGGCGGTTACAGACAGTCTGACATTGCAATATGGTTTTCGTTACGATAAACCTAGCGCTGATACGCGCCCACGATTCAACCAATTGTTTCAAGATACCTTCGGTTTTGCCAATAATGGCGTGATTGATGAGGGTGAGTTTCAACCAAGATTTGGCTTTAACTACGATATATCAGATGATTTGTATATGCAGCTTCGTGGTGGTATAGGTATATTTACGGGTCAAACTCCAAATGTTTGGCTGTCTAACTCTTTCACTAACACTGGTGGGGATGTGGACGTGTTCCGTGATTTTGATAATTTTGGCTTTTCTCCTGATCCTGATAACCAGCCTATTCCTGGAGCTGCAGGTGGTGCTAGACAAGATGTGGATTCACTGGATCCGAACTTTGAATTACCAACAGTATTGAAATCTAACTTGGCAATTGATGCAGAGTTACCTTGGTTTGGTTTGATTGGTTCTCTAGAGTTTGAATATTCTAAAGTGCAAAATGCCATTCATTATCAACATTTGAATTTAGGTGATCCTACTGGTACGGTTGATATTTTAGGCGGCCGTTTGTCTTATTTCTCTGATCCATTGGATCCTGACAGTGATGAAAGAGCCAATCAAAATGATGCATTTAATGACGTATTATTCTTGACGAACACTGATCAAGGTGAAACCAAGCGTGCCACAGTAAGTATTGAGTTACCTCAAACTGAACATTGGTATGCCAAAGCAGCTTACACATTTACTGATGCTACAGAAGTGTCATCAGGTACATCTTCAAGAGCGATTTCAAACTGGAATAACACACCAACGATCAACCCCAATGAAGTTTTGTTAGGCACATCTGCCTATGAGATTGAAAATGCCTTTAACTTTTTTGTTGGTTATGAGAACAACTTCTTTGGAGATACATTCACCAAAATTGGTTTGATTTTTGTATCACGTGACGGCGAACCATTCTCATATAATTACAGCAATGATGTTAACGGTGATGGGGTTCGTGATAATGACTTGTTCTATGTGCCTAATGTTGGTGAGTATGTATTGGCTGATGGTCAGGATCAAGCTTCATTTGAGGCATTCTTAAGTGAGTCTGGTCTAGATCAATATCGAGGTCAAATTGCACGCAGAAATGCATTTAAACCCAACCGCATTAATCAGTGGGATTTGAATGTTCAACAAGAATTACCAGCATGGGGTCGAGTTCGTGCAACTATGTATTTCAATGTTAAGAACTTAGGTAATTTGTTGAATAGCGACTGGGGTCAAGTTCAACTCGGAAGCTTTGATGGTGTGAATATAGCATCTTTCGAAGGTGTTGATGATCAGGGTCGAGCCATTCTTGATTGGAATGGAAGAGATGTTGATGGGAACTTATTTACATCTAATTTCAGTTCACAATGGCGTGCCCAAGTTGGTTTCCGTTTAGATTGGTAATTAGCTTGAGACATAACTGTCTGATTAAGGGTGGCTTATTTAGTCACCCTTTTTTTATGTCTGCGCGTAAAATGCAACTTAATCTTCTGAAATTTTATTAGGCGGGATTTATGAGTTTATTTGAATTGGTTTCGATTCTATTGTCTTTGGCTGCTTTGTTTGCATATATCAATCATCGGTTCATTGGGTTGCCCAATGGTATAGGGATTATGCTGATAGGCTTGTTAATGTCATTGTTTTTGGTTGCATTGAACAAGCTGGGTTGGGTTGCTACTGATCAAATTGAAGTTGTTTTTGCCCAGGTTGATTTTGACGAAACTGTAATGAATGGTATGTTGAGCTTCCTGTTATTTGCAGGAGCGTTGCATGTCAATATAAATCGTTTGGTTGCGGTCAAAGACACCATTGCCATCCTGGCCACCATGGGGGTGGTGATGTCATCGGTTATTGTCAGTGTGGTCAGTTTTTATATATTCCAATTATTTAATATTGAGATACCTTATATATATTGTTTGGTGTTTGGGGTTTTGATTTCACCTACAGACCCTATTGCAGTTATGGGTATTCTGAAGAAAGTCGGTGCGCCGAAATCCATTGAAGTGAAAATAACAGGTGAATCATTGTTTAATGACGGTATAGCGGTGGTGTTATTTATTGCGGTTCTGGGGGTGGCTACGGGTGAGTCTGAGGCATCATTTTCAAGTGTGGGATGGTTGTTTTTACAAGAAGCCATTGGTGGAGCGATTTTTGGGATTGCCCTCGGGTATGTTGGATATTTGATGTTAAAATCTATAGATAATTACCAAGTTGAGATCTTGATCACCCTGGCTATGGTGACTGGTGGCTATGCACTGGCCCAACATTTACACCTTTCTGGCCCTATAGCGATTGTGATTGCGGGGTTGATGATTGGCAACCAAGGTCGGATGTTGGCCATGAGTGATGTAACCCGCGAGAGGTTGGATAATTTTTGGGAATTGATAGACGAAATACTTAATGCAGTCTTGTTTTTGTTGATAGGTGTGGAAATATTATTGATTCATTTCTTGCCTAATTATATTTACAGCGCATTGTTGATCATTCCTTTGGTGTTGGCGGCCCGTTTTATCAGTGTTGGGTTGCCAGTGACAATATTGCGTTTTAAAAACACCTATTCACCGCATGTGATTAAAATTCTGACCTGGGGTGGTTTGCGAGGCGGTATTTCAGTTGCTTTGGTGTTGTCACTTCCTGCGGTGCCATATCGTGAACCCTTAATCGCTGCAACATATGCTGTGGTTTTATTCAGTATATTGGTGCAAGGTTTAACAGTAGGCAAAGTGGCTGCTATGGCAATAAAAGAAGAAAGTTAATGTCTCCATAAAAAAATCAGTTTGGGTTATTTACAAGTTAGACGATGGGACCAAAAAACTAAATTGAATGTTTTGCATAGCTCAAAGTGTATGATTTTTATGGGATTTATACGTGGGTGATATTCTTCTGATACGAGTGGTTCAGAACAGTGCAGTAAAAGAACAGAGGCAAGCTCACTATAACTGTTGCAAAAACAAAAATATATAGTAGAATATGCCATCTTGATGATGCGGGGTGGAGCAGTCTGGCAGCTCGTCGGGCTCATAACCCGAAGGTCGTAGGTTCAAATCCTGCCCCCGCAACCAATTGATTGATCGTCATTGAACGATCAAACAGTCAGGCTCCAAGTGGAGCCTTTTTTGTTGCTGAAATTCATTGATTGGTGAAGCGACAAATG
>CALDFB010000165.1 GCA_937942365.1 uncultured Marinicella sp.
AACTGGATAATCATAATCCCTGGTGCGGTAGACAGATGCATGCTCGACCAGTGGTGCAAACATAGGGTGATTTCTCACCATAATATATCCTTGTTCAAAGGCTTCTTTGGCTGAATCCTTTTTATGTTTGGTATGCTTCGCCATTGATCACTTTTTAGATTGATGTGTTAAACGAGGCAAGTCTCGAATCACGGTGACCAAGAACCAATCTGGTAACTGTTTGTCTTCTTCTGTTACAACAACCAATTGAGCCATTTCAAGGCTGATAGATGCCAACTCTTTCAGTAATCTTCGGGCATTATGAGCGAGTTGTTTCTGATGCGCTTTGCAGGCATTTTCATTGGCCGGTAATTCTTTAATCAAATGACCACGGAAACTTTGCGCCAAAAAATAAAGAATGTCTCTGTCTTCTGGCTCCCCAGGCCACCTTTCCTCACCTTTTAAGATTTGTGTAATCCCAACTTTATTCCGCAGTTGTTTAATAAAAGCTTTGAATTGACCTGCATGAACTTGTGATAGGCAACCATAAACCAACTGAGTTAATGAATCTTCATCAATATCATCATTATATGATTTGAGCGCATCACTTAGCATGTGCCATGATCGAGGGGTTGAAAAAGGCTCCTCAGTTTTGGGCGGCTTGACATGCAAATGATCAGGTCTTTGTTTGATGTAATCTAAAATCCATGGGTGGATTTCTTCAATATGAGCCCATTCAAGCCAATCTCTGTGTGATGCATTCAATTGAACATGAAACATGCGGTTAATCAGAGCAGACGACATAGGCTTAACTATCGCACTGTCTGATGCCCTATTTCCTGCACCAACCACAATAGAGCCTTCTGGCATGGTGTATTCACCGATACGTTTATCGAGAATTAATGAATAAAAGGCTTTTTGCACTTCATGACTGCAAGCATTCAACTCATCTAAAAAGAGACAATAGGGTTCTTCACGAGCAATCATTGAAGGAGGACAAAATCGACTTTTTCCATCTACAATTTGAGGAACTCCTATGAGGTCTTCAGGAGCCAGTTGAGAACCCAATAATGATACACAAGGTAACCCTACTTCTTCGGCAAACTTCTCGACCAATGATGATTTACCTATTCCAGGTGGACCCCAAATAAAAACTGGACGAATTATGGCAGTAGCCAGTAACAACTCGCTGAGTTTCTTTGGTGTGACATGAGTGGCTAATTGCACAGTTTACTCCTAAACATTAGTTTTAAAATTGAAGTTCCATTTTCTTTTACCATAATCTTATTCTAACCTCTAAATAATGCCATTTGTGTAGGCGCACCTAACTCTGCGTGAACCTCACCAATAGTATCAAAGCTCACTTCATAGCCATAATTCTCACACAGATCATGGCACCACTTCTCAAAGGTTTTTCTGTCCCACTCAAAGCGGTGATCGCTGTGCCTGAATTTACCAGCTGGCATGTCTTCAAATGTGGCATTGAACTCAACATTAGGCGTGGTAATGATCACATACTTGGGTTTAGCAAAGCCAAATATTGATTCCTGAAAAGCATCCAATCGATCTTCATCAATATGCTCAATCACCTCAATACATGTGGCAAGGTCTTGGTTTTTAAGCCTTTCATCTTTATAAGTTAATGACCCTTGTAGTAATGCCAGTTTCTCTCTGACCTTTTCAGGAAGTCGTTCCACTTTTAGGCGCTGTTCTGCTTTTTCTAAAGTCGCTGAGGCCACTTCAACCCCAGTTATTTGAGACAATTTTCTGATCTTCAAATACTCTTTCAGGTACTTTCCTTCACCACAGCCAAGATCGACAACCTTAGAAACATCAAGCTTTTGAATGGTTTCAACAACCTTTTGAATCCTCAAATCATTCAATCTGACTTTCTTTTCTAACTTATCTTCCGATATTTGCGCTTTGGTTTCTTGGTCTAGCTCTTCAGTTTTTAACTGCTCTTGTTCCACTTCTGCTACAGACACTTCAAATTCAGCCAAAGCTTTTCTGGTTAAACTGCTTTGTTTCTTTAAATACCTGGCCACAATCAAGTTTTTCTCAGGATGATTGGGTATCCAGTCTTGACCTTTGCTGGTCAACTTATCCACTTCATCAAACCCAACCCAATAGTGTTTACCATTGTCCAGTACAGGTATTAACACATAAAGGTGTCTCAATAAGTCAGATAAAGTCTGAGTGCTTTTCAAAGATACTTTGAAATATGGACTTGCACCCCACTCTGGTAAGTTCTCATCAAATTCATGTTGTTCAATAACCAATTCATAGCCGATAGGCTCAAACAGCTTACGAATTAAAGTTTCACCACCTCTGGATGGCAATACTGGAATATCCACTTGAAAGGACAATACTTTGGTTACTAAACCTGGTTGTTTCTTACAGGTGCCATTCAAAGCTGAACCAAACAACCGACTGATTGCCACGCTGAAGAATGAATTGACAGAATATGGTCTGTCGTTGACATACTGCTTTAATTGTTTAGATGTTCCTTTAGGCCCTTTGTAGTTTCTGACTATATCGATACCATCTAATTCGCTATAAATGGTCGCAACGCATTTTTCATCACTTGATTCTGGATAAAACACATAAGCATTGCCAAAGCTGAGTTTGAAATCGTGTACTCGTGATGGGTTCTTGTGTAACAAATACCCTAAGTCTGATGCTTTGTATGATTTGTTTTGTTCTTGTTTTAATGTAATTGACATTAACATAATATATTTCCTTGTTTTTTCATCGCATGTTTTGCTTTCTTGTTCGTTTACAAGCGAGGATCAACGGGTTCACTTTGCATGGCCAATACGGCAAATGCACATTCATGAACGTATCGCAATGGCTGTTTTTCAGTAAACCTGTGTAACGACTCAATACCTAACTTAAATTCGCTGATAGCCAGTCTTCTTTTCAATCCAACCGATCGATCTCTTAATCTGATTAAGTTTTCCGGTTTGGTATAGTCCATGCCATAAATAATTCTCAAGTATTCTTTGCCACGAACTTTGATTGCAGGTTGAGCAATACCATTGGTACCTTTTAAAATGAAATCCATAGGCTTAACCACCATGCCCTCACCCAATTTATTGGTGTGTTCTAACCACCAATTAGTTGCGGCCTCAATACTCTTTTCATCTTCAAGATTCACTTTGAAGTATTTAGTTTTAAACAACAAATCAGAATCAGCAGTAACTACCTTACTTATCAGTTCCATATGCCATTGATGATCTTTGTCAGAATGCAGTCCTGAATCACTGGCCATGATATGAAAAGGTGCCACCTTGATGTCATTTAAAGTTTTCACATCCCAACAATAGTTTTGGTAAGCCTTAATGAATTGTTCGGAATTTTTTAAGGTTTCATTGGTAGAAGCTAATAATCCAGAAACATCAATATCACGTTCCATGGTTTTTTCTAGAGCTTCTTTCAATGCCTTTGTGGCGATATGCGATGTACACCCAACAGCGGCATATTGTTGCTTAATCAGCTCCATTGCTTTCATGGACCAAGGCATGATTTCGCAATCAAGCGTTAGCCATGAGGTATCCAATTCATCCCAAATCCCTGATGCATCTATAGCAGTTGCTAATTTATCAATGAATGCATTTTCTATAGTACGGTCATTGAAAAAACGCCGTCCATTCCTGGTGTATACAATACCTTGTTCCCCAGTAGTTATACCGAAAGCATCTTTGATGGCTTCTGATGTTTTACCAATTTGAATGATGGCTCTTGAACCCATGTGTTTTTCTTCACAGATAACTTCGATCGCACCTTGCTTTCTGTAGTAATCAAAGGCTTCATTAGGATGTTCTAAGAAACCTTCTAATTTACTGCTTGAAGGCGGTGACATGGTTGGAGGCAAGTAGTTGACCCATTTAGGGTGAACACAGAAGCGACTCATAGACTCAAGTGCACTGGCTGATCTATTGGCTTCAACTTTTATGGTGCCACCTAGTTGTGTGGTGATAAAGCGTTTGCCCGTCACATCCTCTAAATACAGGTATTCATCATCTGATTGTTGGTGACTCAAGTTTGATTTTTCTTCAACCAATGGCTTAACAGGTTCGTAATACACATGAGCAGCATCAACTGATACCAATTCCTTTTCAGGGTATTTCAAAGCAGTTAACTTGCCGCCAAAGACACAACCTGTATCGATACAAATGGTGTTATTGAAAAACTCAGCAACAGGAACCGGTGTATGCCCATAAACGACCAAAGCTTTACCACGGTAATCTTTTGCCCAGTTGTAACGGACAGGTAAACCATATTCATCGGTTTCACCGGAAGTTTCACCATACATCGCAAATGACCTCACTTTGCCTGACCCCCTACCCTGATACGCTTCTTTCATTCCGGCATGAGCCACAACTAAGTTACCGTGATCAAAAACATAGTGGCTAATTAGGCTGTCGATGAATTGTGCCAGCTCAATTTTAAATTCATCGGTTTCCTGATTGATTTGCTCAGTAGTAACTTCTAAACCATGTTTTAATTGAACATTGCGACCTCTTAACCAACGCAACAGCTTGTTTTCATGATTACCTGGTACACAGATGGCTGTTTCTTGTTTAACCATATCCATGACCAGTTTCAATACTTTGACATTCTCAGGTCCACGATCAACCAAATCACCCACAAATACAGCTCTCCTGTTTTCTGGTGCGTTAACAGTGAATCTACCGCCTGAATCTTCTTGTATGACATACCCAAGCTTTTCTAACAACAAATGCAATTCGTCATAACAACCATGAATATCGCCAATGATATCAAATGGCCCATGTTCAGATTTTTTGTTGGTCCACATCGGTTGCCTGACTATTTCAACTTGGTCGATCTGATCAATTGAGTCGAGTTTATAGATGTACCGAAACCCTTCCTTTTTTAAGAAGCGCAGCGTACGTTTGAGTTGGCGCTGTTGATTGCCCAGAACTCTATTTGAAAATTCACGATCTGGTCTGCCTTTATGGCGCTCTTCGCACACATTCATTGGAGGCATCAATACAATTGCCACAGGCATACAGTGATAATCGCGGGCTGCCTGTAAAATGCTTTTTCTGGAGTCAGGCTGGACATGTGTAGCGTCAATGACAGTCAACAACCCACGTTTTAATCTTTTTCTGACAATGTAATCCACCAGCTCAAATGCATCAGAAGTTACCTTGAGGTTGTTTTCATCATTAGAAATGATGCCCCTACAGCGATCTGAAGAAACCACTTCATAAGGTGAGAAATGTTTCTCTACAAAACTGGATTTACCAGAACTGGATATGCCAACCATCGCTACTAGTGAAAGTTCTGGAAGCTTTATTTTAGTGTTCATTATTTTACTTTCTTATTTGCTATTAAATTTGTTCGGAGATATTCAAAAATGCGTTAATTGAAACTTTGAGTTCAGTGATTAAATCCTCATCCATGAACTGATACTCATCTGGAATATCAAGTACATGTAAAGGCTTATGATCAAGCATTCGGGTAAACTGAGCTTTGAGGCGATTTTTGTGTTTAGATTCCATCACAAAAATGATGTCAGCCCAACGGATATCCATTGGGCCAACGGTTCTTTTTGCTTTAGGACTGGTACCTGCAGATCTCGAATTGTAATCTGGTGATTTACTCCAAATGACTTCAGCTGTAGGACTTCTCCATTGGTTTCTGCTACAAATAAAAAGCAGATTGGTTTTGTTATTCATCAGGATCACATTCATCACCAATTAATTGGCGAATTGTTATTCAGGGATATTCAAAACCAAGCTGTTTAGCTCTTACAAGCTTTCTTGAGCGAAAATACATCATCTTCCATTTCTTCTCAGGCTTATCAACACCTTGACAGCCTTGACCATTTCCTCTTGTCTTATTCCTTTGGTAACTTTATTTTTGAACCTTCTCCAGGCTCTGTTTCTTTCATTTTTCAGGGCCTGCCCCCTGGGTATGTTATTACCTTTTCGTTTATCGGGTTCAGCAGCCGCGATAATACGGAAAGGTTTTGAGAGCAAATGCCCTACCTCGAGCATTATACATAGGTAAAACTGGATTTAAACAAATAATGCGTTGTTTGAACCATTCATGGTGTTTTAGTTTAGTGGGTTAGTTGTAAAGATTGTTTCAGGGAAGGGAAAATCAATTACTTACGCGTTGATTTTGTTTAGTGGTTTAGTTGTATCTTCAAGCCTTTTTGGATGCCCAACTAAACTCTTTAATATTTTCTAATTAAACGGCTAATTTGACAACTAAAGGCTTTAATTTGGAAATATAAATTTAAAATCAGCTGTGTTACTCCATAAGTCATGTATTGTTGCAATATAGTAAAAATGGTTTTCATTTATACCGGTTATCATTAATTCTCAAATCAATTACATTATCAATTCTTAAATAATTTTAATGATTGCAGGTTATAAATAATGAAAACGAAATTAAACCCTTTCCCTATAGTCAGCCCTTACAAAGGC
>CALDFB010000166.1 GCA_937942365.1 uncultured Marinicella sp.
GAGTAGTCTGGTTAAATTAATGGCAAGTTCAGCCTGACCCCCCTGTTTCAGGGTTCGATTTCTATTTCTGAATTGAATAAGCACGAAACTTTAGATTTTTTGTCCTGATAGTTGTAATTTTGACCCGTTCATTCTGGTACTATTTACTTGTCTTTAACAACAGTTTGTGCAAAGTCATAAAGTTATACAATTGAGGGTATGTTTGACACATTATTCCGTTGTTTTTTTGACCGCATAGGTAAATTTATATGGATGTGTTAAAAGTGTTTTTTACAAAAAAAATCTACTTGGTGATACTTATATTATCAGTATTCAATTCTTTCCCCTTGTTCGCTCAACCGCAAGTGCCAGTATCTTGTGTTGTTTCAGTTGGTAATAACAATGCACCCTTATATCCGAATGGTGAGTATTCAGTAGTTAATATTCCTGGTGACTTAGGTGCGGTGAGAGCAAGAGCGACATGTTCAGATGGTTCGTTTGGTCAAAGTAATATTGGATTTACTACATTAGTTCAAGGTGAAATCATTCCGCTGGGGCCAATTGAGTTTGGAGTTATGTTTCCGGTTCCAATTGCTGCTGAATTAAGTGCGCCCTCCCAAGAACTAGATAGTAATGAAAGCGTTCAAATGTCTGTTCTGGCAATTGGTCCAGATGGATCTTCCAGAGATGTAACAAACCGTTCTGAAGGTACGGTTTATAGTATTTCAAACGAACTAATTGGTGAAGTTTCAGAAAATGGGTTGGTATCTATTACAGCCGATTTTGATGATTCTTCTTCAGCTCGATTAGTAGCAAGCACAATTACAGAAGGCAGCGCTTCTTCGACTTTATCATTCACTATTGGCCCCAAAGGCAGTCTGACTGGGACAGTTTTTGGCCCAGATGGTACATCACCAATCCCTGGTGCAATCGTTAGTATACAAAGACTTCAGCCCAATGAAATAGAAACATCAGTTATCACAAATGGTGATGGTGAATTCACTGTGTTAAATGTAAATGCTGGCCTATTTAGGGTATTGGCTATTGACCCCAATAATGGGGACCAAGCATTTGCTTATGCCAATATTCAGACAGAAGGTCAAGTTGTTAATATCAATCTAAATTTGGAAGGTCAAGGTGATGTCTCAATCACTGTTATTGATGGAGATGATGTGTTGGTTTCTGGTGCTGAAGTGACCCTGACTTCGCTAGGCAATCAATTCAGTGTCAGTACAGGAGTTACTGATTCAAATGGCACATTTTTGTTCAATCAGCTGCCGGTTGCCGATTTTACTGTTTCCGTTAGAGACCCAAATACTGGTTTGTTTGGCTCTACATTGGATACTGTTTTAGTTAACGACACGGTAGAGAAAACCATCAGATTACAACAAGTAGGTGAAATTTCTGGTGTGGTATTTGATACAGATGGTCAGACTTTAGTCGATGGTGTTCAGGTACGGATTTCAAGCCGTGAAAAAGGGGTCATTTCTCAAAAGGTAACGGATCAGACAGGTTCTTTTGCTTTCAATACACTACCCCAATCAGATGGTCCATTTATTTTGGATGCATTTATTGATGGTCGGTTACGTGGAAGGGTGCCTAATTTAGTATTTAATGAAAGCAGTGATGAAATCATACAAAACATCACTTTAAATGCAGTTGGGGTCATCCGTGGGCGTGTTTTGGATAGAGAAGATAACTCCTACGCAAACGCCGAAGTAACGATCCAATCATTAGTTGGTGAAAACTTAAATTTCTCCGTTTTTACTGATGGTGAAGGTGGGTTTGTGTTGCCAGGAGTTCCTGTGGGAGAATTCGAATTAACAGCCATCACATTAGATGGTGAAACAGGACGAGTTAGTGGAGAAGTTCAGGCTGATAATGATGTGATTGAATTGGATATCATATTGGCATCCAATAGCCTAGTTGGAACAGTGCTTAATAGAGATGGTAAATCGCCAGTTGGAGCAGGCGTCACAGTTTATTTGGCAGATAGATCTGATGGTGAGTTTTATTCTTATGAAAATGCCGCTGGAGTAATAGCAACAACTACAGATGCATCGGGTCAATTCGGATTTGAAATCACTGAGGCTGGAGACTTTTATATCCAAGCAGAAATTGGTCTTGACCGAGGTAGATCACAAACAGTTGTTGTGAATTTAGACCCAATTAACCCGCTGGTGGTTGATGTGACCTTATTGGCCAAAGGTACAGTTTTTGGAGAGGTTAGAGATGCCAGCGGTGTATTACAAGCAGGTGTTGAAGTAGAAGTTTATTCTGAAGGAGCGTTCGAAGCCAGAAGAACAGTTCAAACTGATATTGATGGAACGTATTCTATTGATGGTGTTTTTGCAGGAAATCTTGTTCTTAATGCTCAAAATCCAGTGAATAACGAATCAGCGGTCAGATCAGAAAGGCTAGATGCAGAAGGTGAAAACGTTGAGGTGAATTTCATCCTATCAGCTTCTGGGAGTTTGCAAGGTAGGGTTGTTGACGCTGATGGTAGCGTGATTCAAACAGAAGTAAATATTAAAGCATCAGTTGATCGGATACCATTTGCAGATATTGATTTTATTGATGGTTCTGATTATTTGGTTGATAACGTACCAGTTGGAGATGTTTTGTTATTGGCCGAAGAGGTTATCACTGGAAACAAAGGGATTGCCACAACCAGAATTGACTTTCAGGATCAAGTAAAAACTGTTGATATTCAATTGATTGGTCAGGGTGTCGTGGAAATTGAATTGATTGATGAGTTGGGTGATCCAGTTACTGGAGCTGAGGTTACAGTCAGTAACACTTTACCATTTAGGGTTTCACAAAGTTTAATCAGTGATTCTGAAGGCATGGTAACTTTCAATACAGTCAATGCTGGCGATTTCAGTGTCAGTGCATTTAAAGACGAAGGCTTTGGTGCATTACAAGGATCGACATTAAGTACATTGTTGCCAGATGAAACTTTGAGTTTACAAATCGAAATGGAAGCAGTGAATGTTGGTAGTATTTTAGGGGTGCTGTATGAGAGTGACGGGGTTACACCAGCTGGCGGTGGTTGGGTGGTTAGGATGTTGCCAGAACCATTTGCTGATGCATATGTGACCACCACTGATGTTGATGGTACTTACGATTTTCCTCAAGTGAATGCGGGTACTTATAATATTTCTGTGATGAGTTTCTATGGTGAATTGGATCAATGTCCAACTCAAGACAGGAACAGGGCTGGAGTTGTTGGTGTTAGTTTGGTTGCCCAAGATGAACAGGTGGAAGTTGATCTTCTTTTAATTGGTTCTGGTGAGGTTTTCGGAACGATCACCGATACAAATGGAGATCCTATTGCTGGTGTTGATATCAGCTTAACAAATCCTGACCCGTTCTTTGGGCTTAATGTAACATGCCTAAGAAGAACTACCTATGACACTGTGACTGATGCAAATGGTAATTATCGATTATTAGATATACCACCAGGCAACTTTACCCTATTGGCTGAATCCGCTGATGAAACCATGCGAGCAGAGGCCAGTGATCGGATCAATTTTGATGGTGATGTAGTTGAGCTTGATTTAACTTTGGTGGATAACGCCATTACCATGCCGTTCAGTTTTTACGATGCCAATGGTTTCCTCTATGACATCAATGGTGATGGTAGCATTGCTAATGGTACACGCAATGTATATGGGTCGACTGCCCCTGACAATGGTGCCATGCTTCTTGAAATTATTACCAATGGTGTACCAGTTCCATTCGTAAATGGTGACGGCACCATTGGTGAATTGTCTACAGATGGTGAAGAGGTTATCGTTGATGATGTGACACCATCAGGTTTGGTTGTTACAAGAAAAATAAGAACACCACGTGCAGGTTATTTCAGTCGATACTTAGAGGTATTAAATAACCCAACCAGCGAACCAATTACTGTTGGTGTAAGAGTCAAATCACATCATCGACCAGATGATTCCAATCCTCGTGTAGTTGATACTTCTGATGGTGATCAAGTTCTTTCTCTGGCTAACCAGTCCAATCCAGATACTTGGGTGATCATAGACGACCAGACCGATGTTGACCCATTTGTAGCTGCTTCCATTGCAGCCAGTGGTCATGTATTTGATGGTAATAACGCTCAAGAAAGTGTAGATGTTGCAGTATATGAGTTAATAGGCCAAACAGGCAGGTTAACCTATCAATGGGATGACATTGTTATTCCACCAGGCGAAACAAGGATAATAATGCATTTTGCACTGGGCCAAATTAAACGCGATGGCGCACGAGCAGCTGCTGAGAGAATTAGCAGCTTGGCACCAGAAATGATGGATGAGATGACTACTGATGAAAAGGCAGCAGTTATTAATTTTGATTTGCCAGAATTGTCAACAGTTGAGCCATTACCTAATTTAGATGCTGGGCGTATAACTGGGTTGGTATTGTCAGGCAGTGGGGCTAATACGGTCCCTAACGCTGATGTCGAATTTGTTAGCTTACACCCATTGTTTAAACGTATTAGATATACCAGAACAGATGAGTCAGGTGCGTTTGTATTCGAGTCGACTTTAGATGGATCTGTCAATAATTACGTGATTCCAGTCTTTGGCTATAATTTATCAGCCAATTATGTAGTCAGTGGTGCGTCAACTGCAGTTACACCTGGTGAATTTCTTAATGGGGAAACCCAAACTGAGCAAGATCTTATTTTTATAGGTGCTGGAGATGTCAGAGGTCAGGTTTTAAGGCATTATGGTGCGACTGTGCCTGATGCCGATGTTCACCTATGTAATGTCAATCAGGTTGAACAATGTTATTCAGCAAGTAATGCTGACAACAGAACTGTTAGCTTGGCAGATGGAAGTTATGAGCTATTAGCCAATACCCCAAGAGAATATTTCCTCGCTGCGATAGTCTCTCATCCACAATTACCTCTACAAGGTGGTGGGCGACCTTTATTTGGTCAAGGCACAGTTACAGTTACACCCACAGATGTTACCATCGCAGATATTGTTATTGAGGAGACAGGAACGATATCCGGTGTGGTAAGCAACGATCTAGGTGTTGTGGTAAGTAATGCTGATGTTGAATTACTTCTATTACAAAATGGTACTTATCAAAGAGCTCGTACCACAGTTACTGATACTTCAGGCTTTTATCGGTTTTTTGATGCCCCTGTGGGTGATTATCAAATTAAGGTTGTGGACACGATCAGTAATTCCACGGGGGAAGCGTCTTTATTTTTGAATGTAGATGATGACCTCACTCAAGACATCACTTTAATTAAATCTGTTTTATTAAATGTAAATGTGGAGTTTGAGCGTGGCGGATCTGCCAGCGGAGCTTATATCAGTTTCAATGATGGAAGCGATAACCGATCTGGTGAAACTGACAGTAATGGCTTGGCTCAATTCTTAGTTCAAAGCGGTAGTTATACTTTGTCTGTTAATCACCCTGATGCACCAAGAAGCAGTAATGCATTGATCACCATATCACAAGTTGAAATAAACGAAAGTGATGATGTGGTAGACATTACTGTAGTGCTCAAACCTGCGGGAGATGTTTTAGGGACGATTGTAAGACCAGACGGTACAACCTTGGCTGGTGGCTTTCCATATGAAATAGCTCAAATCAGGGGTGCAGCAATTCCTCGAATTACAGGTGATACAACTAACACAGGTTCCTATAGAAATAACGGTTTGCCTTTAGGTGACTATATTTTAACCGCATATGATGCAGAACAAGATAGATTTGCTGATGCAATATTTACCATTGAAAGTGATGGCCAAGAATTGGTACTTGATTTGACATTATTGGATGAGCGAATCGCATTACCTGCTGACTTGATTGATGCCAATCGTTTTGTATATGACGTACAATTGAACGGATCATTGAACCAAGGTACAAATGCATTTTCTAACGCAGCATCAGTGTTATCAATAAATGGTGAAGTGTTCACTGGAGATACCAGTGCTCGATTACAGGCAGGTCAAAGACAATTTGTCATCACACAACCCACCACCATTAATGATTTGGTTGTAAGTCGAAAGGTTTATGTTCCACGAGGGGCTTACTTCTCTAGATACATTGAAGTATTTGATAATCCGACCAATCAAGATATCACGGTTGACATTACATTAAGCCATACATTTTCTGGTGGTGAAGTGACTGATTCTTCATCTGGAGATGTTGTGCTTTCTGAAAATGATGATTGGTTTATTATTGATGATGATTTGGATGAAGATCCGATGATTTATGCTCAAATGCCACCCGTTGCTCACTTGGTTGCAGCTGAAGATTCACAAGTAGTGCCATCAACCGTATCGATTTTTTATGATAATTTGCAACCGACTGTGACTCAATCTTGGTCACAGTTGACCGTTCCAGCTGGGCAAAGTAGGTCATTGATGCATGTCATGATTCAACAGATCAACCAAACGGGTATCCAAGCTGCAACACAAAGGTTGTCACAGCTGCCACAAGAATTGTTGACAGATTTAACGCTGGTCGATATTGAATCAATTGTCAATTTTGAGATACCTTTGGATGGGTTGAGTTCTTTAGAAGCATTGCCACCTCTTACTGGTGCTGTCAATGGAACTGTCTATGAAGGTAATTTGACAACTGATGTACCCTTGACAAGGGTTACTGTTCAATCTCAACACCCACTATTTTCTCGCGTTTGGGGGATGAGGGCTGATGATCAATGCGGAGGTGGTGGCACCTTAGTCAGCTCATTACATGCTTCAGCCGATGGCAGCTTTGAATTACAAGGGCAGTTAACTGAAACTGACTCGATAGCCATACCGGCAGGCGTTGAGGTTAATTTGTCCGCACAAATAGCTCAAAATTGTTATGAACAATATGCTGGCCACCCATTTACCAATGTGCCATCAAGAATATTGAGTTTTGAGGCACCTGCTCAACAAGATGTGATCTTTGATACGGGCGTATTCACAGGTAATGCTGTTGGTTCAATAGATTATTCGATTTCTTCAGGACGTGTGTACTTATCAATAGATAATATTGAATTTCCAGATTTTCAATACACCACCATAAACCCTGATGGGTCATATATTTATCCTGGTGTTTTACCGGGAACTTATGATTTGTTATTTGATACCAATCACCCTGATGAGTATATAGAAGCTGATAAACTCAGAGGCAGCAAAAAAGCTGTTGAAATTACTGTAGGTCAAGTACTGGTCAGTGACATCAATTTACAACCGACTGGTTCGATCCGTGGATCGGTGGTTGATTTTGATGGTGCTACCAGAGAGGATGCTGAACTTGTTCTCACAGGTTTGAGTGAAGATCAAACATACGATCAGTGTGATGCAGGTTGTGTGGCGGAAACCTTGCCTCTAAATACCGGTAAGCGTCCCGTATATCGCCGTGTGATTACAGACAGTTTAGGACGGTATAATTTCAATACCGTTCCGACTGGTGATTATGAGCTGGTTATTACAGACCCAGTTTCTAACGGTTTAACAACACATCTTGTATCAGTTATAGCTGATCAAATTACCACACAGGATGTAACGTTAACAGCAGTGGGCTCTGCAACGGTTACAGTTTTAGATGTATCTGGAAACCCAATTATTGATGCATTGGTTTATGCTGATACGGAGGCTCCTGGTGGTTCATTCGTGGCAGGAAGAACCGAGTTTGACGGCACTTTTACAGTACCTAATATTCCCATAGGTTCATATGATTTACGTATCACTGACCCAAGAACGCCAGCTAATAATTATTTTGATAGACTGGTAACTGATGTAATTTCTAACCCAGCACAAAATAATCAACATGCAGTTCAATTAATAACTCGCGCAGAAGTTCTGTTAACTGTAATTGATTCAGATAATGGTGGTATGTCGGTGAATCAAGCCGATGTGGTTATTTCCGATGCCAGCGGTGCTAGAAATGTGGGCCAGACTGATGCTTTGGGACAGTTGATTATTACAGATGTGCCGTTAGGTCAATTCACAATTTTGGTCACTGCAACAGTCAATGGTATAGAAAAACAAGAGTCGACGACGGGAGAAGTCATTGCCACCAATAATGATGGACAGTTACTTGTAAACTTAGATTTGGAAAGTACAGTAATTACACTGCCGCAACAAATCAGAGATGCCAATAACAATCAATATTTAATTAATGCTGATGGTAGTGGCAACCATGCCCCATCACTATTTATAGATGGAATCTCTTATTCTGGAGAGGGTGTGGCAGTGACACAACTAGATGGACGTCAATTTGTTATCAATTCAATAAATAGCTACAGTGGTCTAGATATCACTCGTAAGGCATTAATACCAATTAATGGTTATTTTGTCAGGTATCAAGAAATCATTGAAAATAACAATAATTTCGATGTAACTGCAGACATAGCTGTAATGAATCAGGTGGCTGATGGTTCAGTTCGCTTAACCAGTAGTGGTGATGCGGTGATTCAAAATACCGACCCTGATCAAGATCTTTGGTATATAAGTCAAGATAATAACACGATCAGACACTATGGTTTCTTGGGTAGTGATGGAATCATTTCATCGCTGAGCCCTGAGATGAATCATGTCATTATTAATTCTTCGACATCAGAATCTAGTTTAAGTTGGAATGCTGTAACCATACCGGCAAATAGTCGTATCCAGTTGATGCACTTCTTCGTGAGGCAACAAGGATTTAACATTACTGAAGGTCAAAATTCAGCAGAGGCTGCTGTTCAAAGACTCATTCAATTACCGCCAGAAACTTTAACTGGCCTAACTGCGAGTGACGCCAGTGAAATTCAAAACTTTGATGTTCCTATCGATTTGATCAGTTCATTGGATGACCTGCCTGAGTTGGATGCTGAAATCACAGGAAACGTATATGAGGGCGATGGCACCACACCAGTTTCTTTTGTCAATGTCAATATCAGTCATGATAATTTACTTTATCCAGGAACCATTGATGCATTCGATGTAGACACTTTGGAAACCAACGCTAATGGCGAATTCAATGTAACTGGATTT
The DNA here is from genome assembly GCA_937942365.1 of uncultured Marinicella sp. GTDB lineage: Bacteria > Pseudomonadota > Gammaproteobacteria > Xanthomonadales > Marinicellaceae > Marinicella. Next base: position 8,970 of record CALDFB010000166.1, read on the forward strand.
CTATCATCCGACTCATTTTCTTTACCGCTTCCAAAAGGTGCTGAATACACAATAACAGCGAACAGAGGTGGTGGTATCCAAACCGGAGCTGTCGCTAACTACCCTGAAACAGAAGACTCCATTGAAGTTGATTTATTGTTTAATACAGGCAGTATACAAGGGTCTCTTACCAATGCCTTTAACTTCTCAGGCAATGAGATCACCAGGGTTCAGGCCTTCCAGAATGGACAATTTATCAGAAATGCAGAAATGATTTCAGATTTCGAATATCGTTTTGTTGGACTTGAAGCTGGTTCATATGATTTGGAATCGCAGTTGGGTAACTTTAACAGTCGTTTAACTGGAGCTGTTGATGCAGTTTCTGTGAGTGTTGGTGGTGTTACTGAACTTGATATTGAGTTTGAACCCAACGGTGCTGTTGCAGGTGAAGTCACATCCAGTACGGGTGTTCAATTACCTAACCAAGAAGTGATCATAACCCAAGCGGGCACAGACTTTAATCGATCCACATTGACTGATTCAATGGGTCAGTATAGCTTGGGTGCAATTCCATTGGATAATTACACCATCACAGTCATCAGTTCAGAAACTGGTGCAGAAACAAGCGCCGAGATTACCATTAATGCCAATGTAACAACCACCCAAGATTTAGTTATTGTGGGTGTGGGTACTGTGACAATTAACACTGTTTTTCCATCAGGTTTAGTGGCTGAAAATATAGATATTAATATCATATCTGATGTCATTACTGAGTTAACCTATTTGGGCAGGACAGATGATAATGGTGTTCTTGTGGCTGAAATACCAGTGGGTAATTATACTTTGAGCGGTAACAATCCTCTTAGTAACCAAACAGGCACTGTGCAAGGCGTTGTTAACAGTGAAGGAGAAGTGTCTTCTATTGAATTTGTATTGCCAGCATCTGCTGATGTTCAATTCTATATTTTAAATGAGAACTTGGGTAATGCACCGATTGAAAATGCTTCGGTTCGATTGGTCAACCCTGAAAATAATGGTCCTTTTGCTACTTTGGTTGGAAATAGCGATGCCAATGGCTTGGTTGAATTTACGAATTTAAGCCAAGTTAATTACGAAGTTGAAGTTGAGTTCAATGATCAGGATGAAGCCAGCTTTTTATTCC
>CALDFB010000167.1 GCA_937942365.1 uncultured Marinicella sp.
ACTTGATTCATTTTTATAAAATGTAATTGAAAACAACAACAATAAAACGATCGATATGGGTGTAAATGAATTGATCAATTTCAATTGCCTCAGTGCCAAAACAATAACCAAAGGAGAAAGAAACATCAAATGAGGCATATACCTGATGTGATTTTTATTGGTCACCCACGTCACCAAGAAAAAGCTGACAAATGAAACCACATAAAACAACATCAACAAGTAAAAAGGCTTGTGAGGTTCTTTCCGATAAAAAACCAGGCTTAACAAAGCGGCAATCACCGCTACAATCATAATCGCTGAAATATAACCACTTCTGCTCCTGTCCAATAAATGTCTGAACATTCTGTTGTCAGTAAACCATTGTGCCCACCCTTGTTCTAATAATGGGTAGCTGTTTTTCATCAAAATAATGTGTGGAAAAAAATATTCAAAACAATACCCCCACAAAAAGCCCAATAAGATAGATACAACCAAGAACAAAATTGATTTAAAAACAGCTTGATTTTTGTTAATACCTGTCACATGTAACCACAGCAGAACAGTCAGCAAAGGACCAATAATAACCAGGACTGTTAGTAAGTTCGAAGCCACCAATACACTTAGCCCAAACACTAAAAAAAACGCATTAAAACGACTCACTTTATTTGTTCTTAAATATTTAAGCAAAAACCCAAAATACAAAAACACAAACGGCAATAAAAAAGCATGCGTTCCATGCATGAAAATATAGTAGTGTAAGTAGTTGTTGTTCAGCAAAGAAAGAACAGGAATCACCACCAGAATACTTGAGGTTAATAGTGTGACTTGATTGAAATTGAATAACGCTAATTGCTTAATAAAGTACCACAAACAAAAGGTCAGCATAGCGCCATTTAAAAACAGAACCAAATCACTCCAAATTTCTACCTTTGAGGTCATAAGTCGAGCTATCCATGCATATAACCACTCAGGGAAAACACGTGAACCCGGCTGAACAACAATTAAGCTCGGTGTTTCTGCCAATAATGCATTGATGTAGCGAAGCGGGAACAAAGTATCCGCATCAGGAATCATTTTAAAACAATACAAGCAGAACAAAACAAATGTCATAGAAAATAACAAATAAACCAGAGCTGTGTTTAACTTATTATTGACACTGAGATGTTTCATTTTATACATAAATTATAAGAGCCTTGTTGATAGATATGACCAACAGAAACTTTTTAGTACAAAGTGTCGTTCGTCAAAACATAAGCATTATCGAATATACTTACCTTAAAATACCACCATTATTCAAACATTATAAAACCAATGAACCACTGGCAAATAAAAAGTAAACAAGCCATACCTGCCTTACTGCTAATTGCTATCAACTTATTTTTGTATACACCTCATTTAATATACTTTAATAACAGCGATTACTTTACCTTCCATTTTATAGACACAATCCATCACCTGCTTCTTTTTGCAAGTTGTTCATTTATGATTTTGTGCTTGATCGTTATATCAATTGTACCCAAGTCTATATTTAAACAAGTCATGTCCATTATGACAGTGCTCAGTATTCTGATGTGGCTACACAGTGATCTTTTTATTCTCAGTTACGGTGTTTTGGACGACTCATCAATCAACTTTTTAGATTTCAATTATCGTGGCAAACTCGAACTGATAGTACTTTCTCTTGCCATTGTTTTTGCTGTGGTTTTTGCCCGCTTCATTATTAAACAACTGTCCTTCGTCATTCTTATCATCGCCTTTTGTCAATTCAGTATAGTTATGTATCAAGCTATTATTGAACCTAAATCGAAGCCTGAGATTAAAGCAATTGATGATGAATTTTTTAACTATTCGACCAGTAAAAATATCATAGTTATTATCTTGGATACATTTGGCGCTGAATACTTCCAAAACATTATTAGAAACAACACGACTTATACAGATGAGTACGATGGTTTCATTGGCTACACCGATGCAATCAGTAATTACCCTGCCACTAAGGCCAGTATTCCTTCAATGTTAACAGGTGTCATGATTGAAGAAGGCGCGAACTATCCTGAGTACCTAAAATCATCACAAAAAACTGGTTTTTTAAATACATATGATAAAAAAAACTACCAGATCAGTGCTGTCGGTGCTGCTAATAGGTTTCGAGCCATTTTTCCTGAAAGGTATATTTCAAACCCGCCAACTGATCCAGGCACCTTGCTGAAAGAGCAAACTCTTAAGTTACTTGATATATCCATGTTCAGAAGTGCACCACATTATTTAAAGCCCGCTGTTTACAAGCAAGGAAATTGGTTGATTTCTGATACTTTTAAAAATACAGAAATTCCGACTAAAAACCCAGAAAAAGCAGCTTATATGTTTGACATGGTCACCGAGAAAGCCACTGTTAGTGATTCAAGACCCAGATTTAAGTACATTCACATCCGCTTACCTCACCCTTTATTTATATTGGATAAAAACTGTGACCCTAAGGGTTCTAGCTCATCTTCTTTTCAAGCAGTTGTTGATCAATCAACATGTACTTTAAACAAGCTAGATGCCTACCTGAAAAAATTAAAAGATTTGGGTGTTTACAACAACTCACTTATTGTTGTGACCTCAGATCATGGTGCCCGAGTGACCAAAGATTTCTCATTAACTGGCTTCCCTTCTTACAACGAATTAAATACTTCTGGTATATTATTTATGATAAAAGGCATCAACCAAACATCACAATATAAGCAGATTAAAAACCCTGTATCTCTGTTAGATTTAAATAAT
>CALDFB010000168.1 GCA_937942365.1 uncultured Marinicella sp.
ACCAAACTTACTGGTGGTGTCCGAACCCGACGTACTGTAGTCTGAACTTCTGAAAGCCACAGAAAAATCTAACAGTTCTGCACCAGGCACATCTGCCAATGCAGGAATCAAAAATTCAGCATAAAACTCATCTACACTGAATTCGCCAGAAGTTGGACTGGCAGGAACACCATTACTTTCACCAGCCACTACGATCGCATCAGGTTGAAAGAATCCTGATTTTTTACGGTACTCATATCCCACAGCGACAGACAATGGGCCTGCTGGCAACTCAAATAAATCACCACTGATATTCGCGGTAAAATCTGTTAATTCCTGTTCTGAGTTATCAGATTGGATAAAAGAAATATAATTCAACATCTCTGGAGTAATGGTTCCTTCACCTCCACCTTGGCCTCCAAATATATTCAAAGGAACACAGCCGGGTGTGTTATTACACACATCAACTGGCCCTAAGGCTGTTGCGATTCTGGCAATATTCAATGCACCTGTTTTTCTTTGGTTTGCTTGATTTTGGCCATAGGCTCCTTTAACGTCCCAAAACCAGTTCCTGTCTGCAGCCGTAAATGAACCTTCTAATCCGGTAGAAAAATAGAATGTATCTACCTCTTGGTTAAATACCCTTGGACCAGCTTCTAGAGGCCTTCGACCGATGAAGCCAAAACCATCTTCAAATACATTCACTCCAAATGGGTTATATGGGTTTGTGGCATCAATGATGATGTTATCAGCTATGTCACCAGCTTCTGCAAAAGGGCCTATAAAAATAGGCTCAGGTGCCGCTTGGTTCGTTGACTTCCTGTTGTTATAAACACCTTTGACAAACCATGAAATGTCTTCAGTCAATTCAACATTAACTTGTCCAAACACATTGGCTCTCTTTGATGGGGTTACATAAAAATTGAACGGGGCAAAATTAAAACGATCACCATTGTCCCAAGTATTGTAATCATCCCCATTACATGGAGAGTTTGGGTCATAATTAATGGGACCTACAACCCCAGCATTCAAAGTACAGTCGATGGTTGTTCCATTGATGTCATTCAATAAAAACCTACCTTGTGGCGTACCTGAACTCCCCCGCGTTACCCCGGTGAATGGGACAGGAAAGGCTGATAAAAATCGATCAGCAGCTGAAACTTCTTTTTGGTCGGTATAGCCGACATTAAAAATCATTTCAATTTTATCCGTTTGCGTACCAAAGGTCAGGTCAATACTACCCGTTTCTCCATCTCCTTCATCAAATGCACCAGCATAGGCGCGAATTTCCACCCCTTGCATAGATTTTTTTGTGATGATGTTAACCACACCAGCTATCGCATCAGCACCATAAATGGCAGAAGCACCATCCTTTAAAATATCAATTCGTTCAATGATACCAACTGGGATGGTATTCATGTCCACCGCATTACTAACACCGGATGCCGAACTGCCAGCTACCCAACGTAATCCATCCACCAAAACCAAAACCCGGCCTGGGTCTAAGTGTCTCATATCAACCTGTGTGGCACCAGCACCTATACCCCCGCCATTTGAAGGAAAACCAAAGTTACCACTAGAATTAAACCGGGTATTTAAAGCCGATCCTGATTGCGTCAATTGCTGCAATATATCTCCCACAGACGTTAATCCTGATCGATCAATGTCCTCTCGACTGATCGTTTGGGTAGGCTCAATACCTTCTATTTGTGACTGTCTGATTCTCGACCCAGTGACTTCAACTTTGCCAAGTTCCTCAACTGAATCATCCTGCGCAAAAACTGCCGGAGTTGTTAAGGCACAGCCCATACCCAAACACAAAGCCATAGAAAGCTTTGTGCGCTTTAATTTAATATTCATTATAAACCCTCTGTTAGAATTAATTTTATTATGTTGTGTCTTTCAACGCCCTTATTTGAATATCTTTTCAATTTAATGTGCTATATAAGAAGCACAAGGGCGCAGTAAATATATTTGAAAATGAAGTATTTTACAATGCAATTATGAATTAATTTACTGCACCCCAAGCGTAACTTATGATGCAATAAATAATAGATCAATTTTGTGATTCAGGTCACTGACTGCCAAAAAACATCAATAAACAAGTGGCTTAAAGATCTGAAAAACGTGCTAACCGCACTTAAAATCCTTTTGTAGCTTGCTCCACTGCTTTAAAAACTGCGCTTGCTTTATTCATTATCTCTTCCCATTCTCCAGCTGCGGTACTGTCTGCGACAATGCCAGCACCAGCTTGAACATGCAATTGCTGATCCTTAATGACCGCTGTCCTGATTGCTATAGCCATATCCATGTCTCCATGCCACCCCCAGTAACCAACTGCACCTGCATACACATTGCGCTTGACTTTTTCTAACTCAGCAATCACTTCCATCGCTCGCACTTTGGCAGCACCAGACAATGTACCTGCAGGAAAAACAGCTTTAATGATATCAGCATTAGATTGCCCTTTCTTAATCTGAGCCTTAATCTCAGAAACTATGTGCATGACGTGGGAATAGTGCTCGATCACCATTTTATCCTTCAATTCAACTGTACCAATTTCAGCAATACGCCCCAAGTCATTACGACCTAAGTCTATTAACATCAAATGCTCAGCGATCTCTTTAGGGTCTCTTAAAAGATCAACTTCTAAGGCCTGATCTTCTGCAGCTGTTTTACCCCTTGGGCGTGTGCCTGCTATGGGCCTTAAAGTCACTTCATTAGCAACACGCTTAACCAAAACCTCCGGGGACGAACCCACCACTTGATATTCCTCAAAATCCATAAAATACATATAAGGGCTTGGATTTGAGGCCCGCAGTGCACGATAAACATCCAATGGCCGCGCATTAAATTGAGTCGAAATGCGTTGTGATAAAACCACTTGCATGATATCACCAGATTCAATATATGCTTTACATTGGTCTATTGCTTGATTGAATTCAGTTTGGGTAAAACCAGTTTTAAAATCGGCGGCATCGATACTGTTTTGATTAATCATTTCGGCATATCCAGTGCTACCCGAGCGCAATCTATGGGTCAAATCCCTCAGCCGCTTACAGCCTTTTTCATAGGCCAGTTCTTGATCAGGATTTACATGAGTAATCAGCCATACTTTTCCGGCCAGATTATCAAAAACAGCCACATCCTCGGCCAACATCATATGAATATCAGGGATGAGCAGTTGGTCTTCAGGTGCCAAGCCAATCAATTTATCTTCTATCTGTTCAATGATTTCATATCCAAAGTACCCAACCAAGCCTCCATTAAAGGCAGGCAGTTCTGAAATTTTAGGCACTGAATAACGTGCTTTGATGGTCTCAACCTGCTCAAGCACATCTTCAACCTCATATTCATCAACCAAGGTATCGTAAGCAAATTCTTTAAACCTTTGACCATTTACTTCGAATCTGAAATTAGCCGATAAACCAATGATCGAATAACGTCCCCATTGCGCGCCACCTTCAACAGATTCTAATAAGAATGTATGCTTGCCATTGGCCAATTTTAACCACGCACTCAACGGTGTATCTAAATCCGCAGAAATACAACGGTACATGGGAATGCGGTTATAACCTTGAGCTGTCAGTTGTTTGAATTTATTCTTATCCATGATAAAAAAATCTATTGTGTATGATCTTCGTTATCTTACAGCCTTGTTGAGTCTCTGCAAACCCAAATTTTGGTCAGGCTTGCTCATAGCAATGGACAATCGAATGAATGTTTGGTCAAAAATTACTAGAGAAACTGCTATCTATAACCCTTGGTATATTCTTCTTGTTATTCAAATAAACCGTTTGAATTCCATTCCTAGCACTCTATCAGTCACTCGATACCTGGTTAAAGTAGATCACAAAGTTATTACAAATAAGCGTATTTAGTTTAATAGAGACAGCCACCAAGGCGAAGATATCGTTCTTTGATAGCTTTGAGGACGGTCTGATTGTTAGGGTTAATGTAGTGCAACCCTATGATCTTTTCAAACAACCTAACAACTAACCTGAATAATCATACTCCCCACCCTTTTTAAGGGCTCGTATATATGCTGGCCGCGCTTGAAAATCATCGACATATTGGTAGATATGAGGATGAGAAATAGCTGTAATGGCACCTTTGGCCACACTGGCTTCTAATGGAAAAGACATTTGAATGTCAGCGCCAGTTATTTCATCACCAGCAAAGAACTTATTTTCAGACAAATGTTTTTCTACATAATTAAAATGTTTTTTGATGTTAGGGGTAACAAATGATTCCATCACTTTATTAGCTATACCATGCGCAACTGGCTTAACAAAAAACGGCATTTTGCTGCCTTTAATTTTATCAAATACAATCTTGAGTAATAAAGGTGACATCAAAGAACCTTCCGCATAATGTAACCAATACATATAAGGTTTATGTTTTTGGCTGTCTCGTGTTGGCACCCATTCGCCATAACCATACTTATAACCCAATTGGTCTATGATGGCTCCCGATTCAGCCAAAATCTCCTCACCATCAGCCACCACAGGGGATTTTCCTAGAGGGTGAATCGCTGTTAATTCATTGGGAGCTAACTGGGTATCGGCATCCCGGTCATAAAACTTAATTTCATATTCAACGCCCAACTCTTCGAGCAACCACAGTATGCGTTGGGATCTTGAGTTATTAAGGTGGTGGACTGTCAACATTTCAACCTCACTGTTGTGATTTCTTTACAGTCTAACATCATTGCAAAGCAGACAGTAAGCTTAATATTTCTTGACGCACACCATCAATACCTAACTCTACTGCTAATTTACTTGCTTGGTCTTCATGTAACGTAGGCCAATATTGGTCCCAGGTTGTTTTCAATGCAGTGACAGACTGAACAGAAGAATCAGGCAAAACCATGGCCAAATCTTGAATGGTCAATACATAGGCCCAACCCAAACGTGGGTTACCCCTGTACTGCAAATCTTTTTCATAGTGGTTGTAAAAAACCACCTGCTGTAGCTCATTAATTTTTAACAAAATCTCAAAAGCGGCATACCTTTGATTGCGATTATCCTCTGTTAACTCATTACGCCATGTGTTGTATGACAAACTGGTGATGGCAATGATGATACTGATCAAAGCGATCGCGTTATTCTTAATCTGGCTCTTTAAACTGATGTGCTTCTTTTCACCCATATTATTTCTTCATTGATTTGTTAAGTCATTCCTTAACCATCACTACTTTACCATTTCGCTGACCTGAAGCAGCCAAAGCCACAGCTTGCTTAATGTCTTTCAAGTGATAAGTACCGTGTACCGGTGCAGATAACTGACCTTTGGCAATTAAACCAATCAGATAAACATAAAGTTCTTGTTGTTGTGAAGGTGTTGAAGTTTGAAACCATTTTGCCAACCAAAAACCTTTGATCGTGATGTCTTTAAAAATTATTACAGTCGGTGGCATTACACAAGATTCCCCACTCATGGCGCCATAATTTACCAACATCGACCCTTCACTCAATACTTCTCCCAATCTTGCAGTCGCAGACCCGCCAACCGCATCTATCGCCAATTTTACATCGACTCCACCGGTGGCTTGCTTCACTTGTCCAGACAAGTCATCACCATCAACTAAAACCACATCGGCCCCAAGCGCCAACAAGGGTTCTACCAATGACTCTCGACGGACCACATTGACCGTTTTGATACCTTGTATTTTAGCCAAGGCAATTAAATAAGAACCCACACCAGAATTCGCAGCGTTTTGTATGACCCAATCTCCTGGCTTAAGATCAACGAATTCACTGAGCATCAATGAAGCAGTGGGTGGATTGACAGTAATCATTGATAATTGAATGGGGTCAACATCATTAGGCAAAGCGACCAAGCCAGCGGCATCAGCAACCATATGAGAGGCCCATGTGCCTATGCCTACTGGTAGTAATACAGTTTGTCCAACCGGGGGACTGGATACACCAGGTCCGTGCTCAATCACTTTGGCTACACCTTCATTGCCACCTATGGCAGGTAACGGTGGCAGAATACCATACTGCCCAGTTAATGTGAGCACATCCGATGGATTAATAGGCGCCGCCAACATTTCAAGTAAAACCTGGCCTGCTTGCAACTCAGGTTTCTCAAAAGGAACTGCCTCAATGAGATCTTGAGGAACCGGGCCACGTGTTTGGTAAGTTGCTTTTAACATTATTATTCTCCAGACATAATCCACAGTCAGATATTGTACCCCAAGGATTGAAGCCACAGTAAAATTGACAAAATCAACAGAACCAACTTTTACATTTATTAAGATTAAATTACTTAATTAAAAAACCACAACCTAAATACCAAAATATAAATACAAATAACTGGCGTTAAAATCAAACTCGCTGCCAATATTTTGCTCAATTTATTTGTGTAACTAGTCATCACCCACAAGCTTAAAAAAACCATCGACAAACCAAACACAATAAACCCAAGCGGACCTAAAAGACCCAAACTTAAAACAGCAATTTAAAAGCCTATTACAGCACCTGTAACTATAATGGCTAATGGGGTTGTTGAGTTTTGATTTCCCATATTTATTCGTCAAGCAAGGCTTCAAACCTTAGCCAACTCTTGTGCCTGTCTTTGCCATCTTTGGATAATTTGTTCACAGATTTCCGGGTTTTTAGCCATCAGCTCAACTGCCATGGCTTTGGCTTGTTTAAACAATTCAGCATCCTGTTCAGGGTTAGAAAACCTGAATTCCATACTGCCTTTTTGACGGGTGCCAAGGATTTCACCTGGCCCACGCAATTTCAAATCTTGTTGAGCAATTTTAAAACCGTCATTGGTTTCACGCATGGTTTGTAATCGAACTTGGGCATGTTCACTCAAGGGCGCTTGATACATCAAAACACAGTGGCTTTGACGATTTCCCCGCCCCACTCGCCCACGCAATTGGTGCAATTGAGAAAGACCCAATCGTTCCGCATTCTCAATGACCATCAGGCTGGCATTAGCCACATCCACACCCACTTCAATGACCGTGGTCGCCACCAAAACTTGAATCTTACCTGCTTTAAAACGATCCATCACCGCTTGTTTATCATCACTTTTTAGGCGACCGTGAATCAAACCAACTTCCAGATCAGGAAACCAATCTTTAAGCTCATCAAAGGTATCTTGTGCCGCTTTGGCACGCATATGTTCAGATTCTTCTATCAGGGTACAGACCCAATAAGCCTGTTCTCCTTTGTCACATGCCTGTCGGATTCGTTCCGCCAACTGTGGCATTTTCTGGTTATCCAATAAAACTGTATTGATGACTTTTCTGTTAGGGGGCAATTCATCAATCACTGATACATCTAAATTTGCATAAGCAATTTGAGCCAAAGTACGGGGAATCGGGGTTGCGGTCATGATCAAACTATGAGGCACTAAATCGGCATCATTTTCTTCACTGGTTCCATCAACTGTCTTGGGACTGATTTGGCCTTTCTGTTTAAGCATCAAACGCTGATGCACACCAAAACGATGCTGCTCATCTATGATAACCAACGCCAAATCACGGTAAATCACATCAGCTTGGAACAAAGCATGGGTCCCGATGATGACATCTGCAGTACTGGCAATTTTTTCTAACGTTTCTTGGCGTGTTTTGCCTTTGATTTTACCCGATAAAAAAACCACTGTATGATCTGGAAAATACCCTTTCAAAGTGATTAAATGCTGCTCAGCCAGAATTTCGGTGGGGGCCATCATCGCTGCCTGTTTACCATGGGTTAAAGCGCCCTGCATCGCCAAAGCAGCTACCACTGTTTTACCACTGCCCACATCCCCCTGCACCAAACGCTGCATGGGGTGATTTAAGGCCATGTCTTGATGGATTTCATTCACCACACGAGCTTGCGCACCTGTTAACTCAAAAGGCAACAGATCGAGCAATTGTTGCTTAACCTCCGGATCAATCGGCACAGCATTTGCACCGAGTTGTTGTACCGCCGTTCTGGCTTGGTGCATGGCTAAAAAATGTGCCAATATTTCTTCAATTTTTAATCGTTGTTGCGCCGGATGGGTGTGGTTTAATAACAGCATCACATCAGCATCACTCGGCGGGCGGTGAACAAATGCCAAAGCTTCCTCTAAAGTTGGCATCAGGTTCTCTTGCAGCCAACTTTGAGGCAAAAGTTCTTTTAACCCAAAGGTTCCCGTTTTCAGTAAATCAATGGCTTGGGCCGCTGCTTTTTGTAATAGCTTTTGCGAAATACCTTCAGATTTTGGATAAACAGGTGTCAGCGCCTTGGCTAATGCCGGTTGCTTTTCTCCCAAACTAAATTCTGGATGAATGATTTCCATACCATACATACCATGTTTAACTTCACCATAGGCTCGAATGCGCATACCTGCTTTCATTTTAATTTTTTGCGAATAGTAAAAATTAAAAAACTTCAGTTGCATGAAAGCCGTGCCATCATCGATTTCACACACCAATATAGGCCGTGCGCCCTGGGTTACATAGGATTTGGTGATTTCACCTTCGACTTGCGCATAACTGAAACCAACCAAATCTTCAATCGAAGTTATACGAGTCCTATCCTCATACCTAAGTGGCAGATGAAACAACAAGTCCATCACATCGGTTAAACCGAAATCATTGAGCTTTACTGCTGTTGTCTTTCCTATTCCTTTAAGTTCAATCAGCTCCATTGTTATTTCAGACCAGCTTTTAATTAACGGCTATGATGGCATCAATCTCGATTAACGAGTCTTTGGGCAACCGAGCCACTTGGATCGCTGCACGAGCCGGATAAGGCTCTTTGATGTACTCACCCATCACTTGGTTTAACTGAGCAAAATCTTCTAAATCTTGCAAAAACACATTTAGCTTAATGGCATTTTGTAATGACGTTCCTGCCTCTTCAGCAATCGCGATCAAGTTTTTAAACACTTGATGTGCTTGTAATTCAAATTCTGCAGGAAGCATCTCACCAGTTGCAGGGTCAATGGGTATTTGTCCAGATGTATATAAGGTGTTGCCATGAATAATGGCTTGAGAATAAGTTCCAATTGCTGCTGGGGCTTGTTCGGTATTAATTATTTTTTTCATGATAAACTCGTTTTACGTTAACTACTTCTCGATGGCTTTGTAATTGATCCATCAAACTTATGGCATGCTGTTTACTTGATACCTCAACAACAAACAACAATTGTGAAAAACCCGTGTCACGGTCATTCTGGTCTATGGTCACGATATTCACATCCTCACTAGCGATGACCGAAGCCAAATTAGCCAGTACTCCAGTGCGGTTCACCACATCAATTTCCAAAGCGGTTTTAAAGTTACCTGTGGTATTTACACCCCAGCTACAGTAAACTTTTCGCTCTGGAGAACCCTTCAGTGTTTCTGATAAATTAACACAACCACTGCGGTGAATGACCACTCCCTTGGCTGGACTTAAGTAACCTGTGATGTCATCACCAGGTAAAGGCATACAACAATTCGGGTAATTCACAATTGACCCTTCTGTACCATCAATAAACAACGCCTCTTTGGGTTGATAGTCTTTATCTAGTTTCCGCTGCTTCATCAATGGCATTAATTTTCTCGCAGCAATCGAAGGTAATAATTGACCAAAAGCGAAAGACTTTAACAGTTCGTCCATACTTTTTAATTGATAATGCTTTAAAACCCTTTTGATAGAACGCGGATCTAATTTTTCAAAAGAATAGCCAAAAGTATCCAATGCCCTATCCAACATACGATGACCAAGCACCAAAGCATCTTCATCTTTGATATCTTTAAGTTCTTTTCTGATGGCTGTTCTGGCTTTACTGGTCACCACTGTTCGCAACCAATCAGCATTAACTGTTAATGTCTTGGCAGTTTTAATTGAAACACTGTCACCGGTATCCAATACATGTGACAAGGTGGCTGGATTACCATTAACTACAGCACTTTCTGCATGCGAACCCACTGCACTGTGAATGGCAAAAGCAAAATCTAAAACACATGACTTACTCGGCAATTGTACAATGTCACCTTTGGGCGTAAAGACATAAATTTCATCGGTCCCTAGGTCGCCTTTGAGGTTTTCATAAAATTCCAATGAGCTGCCAGAATCTTTTTGAATTTTTAGCAAAGAATTAAGCCAGCTTCTGGCTTTGGTCAATGATTGAGTTTGTTCAGCGTTTTTGTGCTTATAGAGCCAATGGGCTGCCACTCCAGCTTCAGAAAGTTGATCCATTTCCTCAGTACGAATCTGCACTTCAAGCTTCATACCAAAAGGTCCAGTTACCACCGAGTGTAATGATTGGTAGCCATTTTGTTTTGGTACCGCAATGTAATCCTTGAAGCCATTTTCATTCGGCGGATATAAATTGTGAATCACCCCCAGGGCCAGATAACACTGTGAAAGCTCTTTCACTACAATACGCACCCCAAACAAATCATGAATGTCTTCGATTTCAACATTTTTGGTTTTGATTTTTTTATAGGTACTGTAAGGTGATTTTTGTCTACCTGTCACCTCTGCGTGCATGGCAGAACCAAGCAATGCTTTCTCAATATTCTTGCGAATTTTCTCAACCGCTTTTTGACGATTTCCTGCTATACTCCTTGAAGCATCATTAATGGCTTTATATTGATTAGGATGCAAGGCTTTAAAGGCATGGTCCTCTAATTCATGTTGAATAGATTTTAACCCCATCCTTTCAGCAATCGGCGCATATACGTCCAATGTCTCACGAGAAATCCTACGCTGTCCTGAAGTGCTCATGGCTTCAATGGTACGCATGTTATGTAATCGATCAGAGAGTTTAATAACAATGACCCTGATGTCATCAGCCATTGCAAACAACATTTTTACAAAAGTTTCTGCTTGGGCTTCCTTTAAATTTCGAAATTTAAGCTTATCCAACTTAGTAACGGCTTCAACCAAATTAGCCACATCTAAATTGAAATGGTGTTTGATTTCATCGAAGGTAACAGTGGTATCTTCTATCGTGTCATGTAAGACACCAGCAATCAAAGTATCTACATAAACCCGTAAATCAGCCAAAACTGTGGCCACAGTAATCGGGTGTGTGATGTAGGGTTCACCTGATTTACGCATTTGTTTCTCATGCGCAAAAGCACCAAAATGAACAGCCTCGCGGAGTTTCGACTTTTCTTCAGATTTCAGGTATGGGTTGGTTTTTTCTTTGAGCGCTTTAAAAGCGGCTTGAACTGCTTTGTGACTCATGGTTTTGGATGTAAATGACAATTCAGTCACATCCAAAACCTCTTTTGAATTTTCAGGGTTGAGACTTTATTCAGCGTCTTCATTATCTTGAGTTTCAGCAGCTGCGTTCCACGCTTCTAACTCTCTGGCACGCTTGGCTTCTAATTCCAATTCAGCCAATACTTCATCATTGATTTTATCTTCAGCAATTTCTCTTAATGCCAACACAGTTGGCTTATCATTTTCTTCTTCGACCATTGGCTCTTGACCATTGGCTATCAAGCGAGCTCTTTTGGCTGCCATCAACACCAAGTCGAATCTGTTTTGTACTTTCTCTAAGCAATCTTCTACAGTTACTCTTGCCATCACATTTCCATCAAATTTTAGCTAATCGCGCATTGTAATCAAAACAACATCAATATTCAAAGTAAATTTAGCTCCAATTCACCTATCGAAAGAAGTTACTTAACGCCTGATACCACCATCAGCTGCAATCTCTTGTTGTCGCTCTCTGTCTGTAATCAGTGGTTCATAAGCTGCGATTAAGGCATTGATTTCTGCAGATTGGTAATAGTCCAGACCATCTTCTTTCTTCAAATTCTTTAAAATCCTCACAGCTCTATAGTTTCTACCCATCAGATGTTCCTTGCGGGCCATTGCCTCTCCTGCTTGAACAGGTTTTAAAGCATTGTAATTAGCAATTGAAAGTAAATCATAAAAATGTGGGTTCTCAGGTTGTGACAATATCAGCTTCCTGATTAAATTGATAGAACGATCCACCATCTCAAGGTTTTGTGACTGAAGCATCAGAGAGCCTGCTGTTTCCAAAATCACATCATTACCCGGGTATTTAACCAACACTTCATCGATGATAGACTTGGCCTTGGTTTTATCTAACCGCATCATCACTTCAATCTTTAATGCATCGATCACGTAATTGACGCTTGCTGGCGCTTGACTTAGTTGCAAGGTTTGCCAAGCTGCACTGAAATCATTGTTTTTATACTGCAACAACGCTTGCCCATACAGCAAAGCATTGCGGTTGTGTTCTCCGGATGACAAGGCCCCTTTGTAATACGCTTGCAAATCTATAAACTCATTGGCGGTTAGCACCCGTACTCGTTCTTTGACATAAGCATACAATTCAGATTCACTCACATCCTTATCAGTGAATGCTTTCAGGCGATTTCGTGCTTCAGTAACACGATTCACTGACAATGGATGAGTTCGCAAGTATTCGGGCAGCTGATAACGAGGATCTACACGATTCTTTTGCATTAATTTAGCAAAGAAAGTAGCCATACCTTCTGGGTCTAAACCAGCTTGATACAATGTATTGATGCCCACTCGATCTGCTTCATACTCGTGATAACGGGTAAAGTTAATGGCCATTTGTTGTTGAATGGCCGACATACTGGCAGCTATGGCGATCGGTGCATCTCCACTGTTACTTGATTGTGCTGCAGCCACAGCTGCCAGCATGCCTAACAATATGGGTACGGTTGTTTTTTGTTGTTTAGAAATCATCCTTGAAATATGGCGTTGATTCACATGGGCAATCTCATGAGCTAAAACACCTGCGACTTCACTTTCATTCTCAGTTTCCAAAAACAACCCAGAGTACAATACAATCAACCCACCAGGATAGGCTGATGCATTGATCACATTAGCGGGGACCATAAAAAAGTCAAAAGTTTGTTCTGGCTTGTTAGAATATGATGCCAACTTATACCCCAAATGGTAAATATAATTAGCCACGACTGGATCAGTCATAATAAAATTATATTGGTACATTTGTTGTTTGATACTTTGCCGATACCGCTGTTCATCATCTGCCGATAAAACTCGATCAGCGGGATTCCCTAAATCGGGCAACTTATATTGAGCGACAGCAACTGGTGCCGCAAATACAATAAAAAAAGAAATGAGTAAAAGTTTTTTCATCAACATATTGTAGACTTCAGACCATAAATTACACGTTAAATTCATTAAAATGGCTCAACGAAGTTTTTTAAGCAAACCTTCAGCTTTTTTAATGTTCTTATTTGCACCAAAAAACATAATAACATCTGCTGTTGGTAACTTTTCAACTGAGAAACATAGCAGAAAATTTGCATAAACTCGCACTACCTTAAAAGCCTTGACTCATATAAAATCCTCCACATAATACCCATAAGAATTAATAAATTGGCTATGATGTGGAATAATTTTAAATCATCACACTTACAGTTGACATGATTTTGAGTCAAAATATCACAATGAAATTTTGTTTAATGATCAATGCATCCAATCAATGGCACGATAGTATCCAACGTGCCTTGTCTTTGGCGCAATGCATGGTTAAAAATGGCCATGTGATTAACACTGTATTTTTTTATGGCCAAGCAAGCCAAGTTATACAAAGCAAAACAATGGTTGAACAATGGCTGAAATGGCAGAAGAACACCCAAACTAAGCTACAATTATGCAGCACCCTCATCGAAGAGAGAGGCCTCAAGTCAATAGCCAGCTCAACAAGCGGCTTTGAAGTAGTCAGCTTAGGAAGTTGGATTCAGGCCGTTGAAGACGCTGATAGAGTGGTGGAGTTAAGTTAATGAAAATAACTGTAATCATCACAGAAAACTTGACTAAACAACAGCTTGAACAAAGTTACCTGTTGTGTTTAGCCTGGCTGAATTTCGAACACCAAATCAGCGTGGTTTTTGTTGGATCTGCATTTGCATCAATTTGCAATAGCCCTGAAACCAAAAAACAATGGCTGGCACTTAAACATTTTGGTGTAGACGCCTTATACCAATTCAATTCTTTGCCTCAAACCAATGGACCAGGTAAAACTCCTCACTGTAGAATTATTGACCAAGCTCACTTTGATGCTTTAAAAAATATGTCAGACCTATTGATATGAATACCCTGCATTTATGCCATTGGCAAAGTCGCCAACATTTCAATGCTCACTTATCGCTTATGAGCAAGCTTGACACTCTGGTCATATATGGCTCGATTGAGAAAGAAGATCTCAACTGGGTCAAGCAAAACTCTATACTTCAAAAACATTCTTGGCATCTTGTAAAAGACCACCAGCGCCCCAACAATACTGAAATAACAATTGAACAATGGCTGACAATGATTATTGAGCATCGAAATACTTTGGCATGGAAGTAATCAATCTGCCAACTGATCAATACGGACACCTGACTGACCGAAAGATTTGGAATCGCAGTGTAGCTAAACAGCTTGCGGCAGGCGATCAGATTGAACTGACATCTGCACATTGGTCGCTGATTCAAGCTGTGCAGCAGATTTTTGACGAAACAGGTGACACACCGCCTATGCGTTTGCTGATCAAAGTCTTGCGCGAAAAAATAGATGAATCCATTGATTCCAGGTATCTATACCGTTTGTATCCAGATGGTCCAGTCAGGTTAGCCAGTAAACATGCCGGCCTACCCAAACCTAAACATTGTATGTGAGTAACCACCATGAACACAGAAACTAAAAACCACAAAATCTTGATTTACAGCACATTAATTTGCCCTTATTGTAACGCGGCTAAACGGCTGTTAAAAAGTAAGCAATTAGAATACCAAGAAATTCGAGTTGATAAAGACCCCCAACAAAGAAAGGAAATGATAGAAAAGTCAGGTCGCACCAGTGTGCCACAAATCTTTATCGATGATCAACACATCGGCGGTTTTGATGATTTAAACGCGATCAACCGATCTGGGGAACTGGATAAGATACTCAACAGCCACGCTTAGTTTCAACACCAAACTTGAATTGACTAGACCATTAGCCATGATTTAAGGTTTATATTGAGTCATGGCTGAACCTTTCGCTCAAAACTGATTCTGTAGACTCACTATTTGAATAAAGGTGATGACATGAGTGATTTTCATTGGGACTATGAAGTGTTTCTATTTATCGGTGTACTACTGACCTTGGTTGCATGGTTGTTCAGCAAGTTTAAAAAACTGCATCGCAGTGAGAACACATATTTACGTTTTATTGTCAGTACTGGCAGTTTTTTTCCATTGCTTTTGTTGGTGCTATCTGTTCGCTCATTTGCATTTGAACCGTTCAGGATTCCCTCATCATCCATGATGCCTACGCTTCTCACAGGCGACTTCATTTATGTAAACAAATCAGCTTATGGGGTAAAAATGCCAGTATTTAACACCACTTTGATAACAACTGGCTCACCTCAACAAGGCGATGTATTTGTGTTTCGATCTGTAGACGATCCAGCTGTTGATGTCATCAAACGAGTCATTGGCGTACCAGGTGATCATATTCGTTATGATGAGCTCAGCAAAAAAATGTACGTCAATGATGAGTTGTTAAGCGAACAATTCAACGGTCCTTACTCAGGATTTTATGATGACATCAACCCAAAAGGACTGAAACAAAAAATCACCTCTACAGGAAAAACTGAACACACAGTGCTATATAGCAATCGTGTTAGGCGCTCCTATCAATACACAGATTTAGTCGTACCAGAGGGGCATTATTTTGCCATGGGCGACAATCGTGACTTCAGTTCTGACAGTCGTGTATGGGGATTGGTACCAGAAAAAAACATTGTTGGCAAAGCTGAACGCATTTGGATGCACTGGCGTCCAAGTGCTTTTTTTGAAGGATTAAAGCGAATAGGTACAAAACTGTAAATACCAACCGGATTAATTTGGCGCGTGATTGTGGCCCTATTTAAATAATTGCGCGCATCAAACAATTAAATTAAAAATCAGATATTTATTTCAATGACCTTGCCACACCAGTCACCACACCCCAAATTACCAGCTCAGTTTCTCCAGTAATAGGAATATCTGAGTAGTTGCTGTTTTCAGCTTGTAGTCGCAAACCACCTTTTGTACACAACCTTTTTACAGTGAATTCATTATTAACCAATGCCACCACAATGTCTTTATCTGTGGCTGTATAAGAACGATCAATCACCAATACATCATTTTGAAATATACCAGCATCTACCATTGAATCACCTTGTACCCTTGCAAAAAAAGTGCTTTCAGGGTTATTAATCAACAACTGATCTAAACTTAAAGACTCCTCCATATGCTCCTCCACCACACCTGGGAATCCAGCTGAAACTTTACCGGCGTAAAAAGGAATGTTTGTGTATACACCACGAGGTTTTAGGAGGGTCACTTTACTCATATCAATTCAATTAGATTCACTGATCAGAAATGATATCACAGCTTTTATTTTTTAAACACTTTGTGCCCTATGATATCACCACCTGTTTTTTTACGAGTCATGCGAATTGACTCAGAAAACACATATAGCAATTTTTAAAAAACATAAGTAATTACTTGAAAGTGATACTTGAAACCTTTCAAATCTTGTACATTATTCACGACTAGTGCGATAATTTTCTTTTCTTATGATACCAGGCTATTACTGATGCTGATGTTTGACGTGCTATTGAGATATCCCAGTATGACACTATCACTTATACTGATTATTTTATTGGCAAGAAATGCTTGGAGCCACCAAACAGCAAGACTTTGCATTCTTCTCTTAATAACCTCTGTAGCCTCCTCGATTCATACTTCACCAGAAACGCTAAAATTCCCAAACACCATTCATATAATAGCTTTGTTTGTTTCCATACCAGGTATGGGTTTACGGTGGTGGTTTGCCCGCTCATTACTAGAAGATGATTTCAAAATAAAATGGTTTGAATGGGTGGTGATGATAATTTGTTGCTTATTCAAATTGGGGTGGTCTTTACAAGGAATTGGCATTATGCCACCTGCACACAGCCTCAGATATTGGGGATCATATGGTATTAACTTTTTGCTCATGGGCCACATAACCTGGTTAGCAGTTAGTGGGTTGCGTCATGACATGGTAGAGAGCAGGCGAAGGCTGCGGTTTTGGTTTATTATTTTCGTTGGCGTCAGCGGATGTATCAATTTAGTATTTGAGATGATATGCTATTCTTCAAAAATAGAATCTTTATTTGGGCATTTAATTTCCTTACCCATTCTAATTTTCATATTTTTTTGGATGGTCAACCTCAATCCAAAGTTGAATGATTTCTTACCACACAAAACCCATAAAAATATAGATGAAGCTTTGCCTCCCAAATATGCTTTTGCTCATCAACACTTAATTCAACTTTTAGAAAAAGATCAAATTTTCACAGATTATGAACTTAACATCAATACACTGGCACAACAAGTAGGTATTCCAGAACATCAATTAAGAAACCTTGTTAACCAGGTAATGGGCTATAGAAACTTTCCCAGTTTATTAAATCATTATCGAATCAAACATGCAAAATCATTGTTATCAAACATAGAAAATTCTCGAATGCCTATACTAACCATAGCCATGGATTCTGGCTTTCAAACGGTTTCGACATTCAATCGTGCCTTCAAAGCCATCGAAAAAGAAACACCGTCTGACTATCGAATGAGACAGATGAATAAGTAAAAAACTTAAAACCTATGCAATATTGAAAATCTATACGCATTTTTAAAATTGCTCAGACATGAATAAATGATCAAGATACACTGCAGATAATTTAAAAAATCTGTGGAGTACACCTGATGCATAACCTCATTATTCAGTTTAAGACCCTAACAACCATTGTTCTATTTATAGCCTTCGTAGGATGTACAAAAGCACCGACCTTAGCCACTGAAGTCTATTGGAGCGATGAATGCTTACCTGAGCCTATTGAACAAGCTGAAAATATCAACAATCTTTTTGATCAAACAATTCACTTTGAAAACCTTGACAGCTTTATAGACCAAAGAATAGAGCAGCTAAAAATAGCTGGTACTTCTATTGCCATTATTAATAATGGGAAAGTGGTTTATCACAGAACAAAAGGTTTCAAGAATATAAAAAGCAATGAAAAACTCAATGGTTGTTCAATTTTTCAAGGCGCTTCTATAACAAAACCATTATTTGCCTATTTCGTCATGACCTTCGTAGAAGATGGCTCCTTGGACCTGGATAAAGCACTCTACGAGTATTTGCCCTACCCTGATATTTCACATGACCATCGATATAAAAAAATAACTGCTCGCATGGCAATTAACCATCAAACTGGCTTTCCCAACTGGCGCAGTGATTACAAAGACCAAAAACTTTTTATCCAATTCGAACCAGGCACTGATTTTCATTATTCTGGTGAAGGCTACCAATATTTATCCTTAGTATTACAAAAAATCGCCAATGTTGATCATGCTGGGCTTGAGAAACTTTTTCAAGATCGCGTATCCAAGCCGTTGGGGATGAGGCATACTCAAGTCATCCCTGATACAAACTTACTCTCTAGAATGGCGCTTCCTCATAATGAAAGCAAACAGTTAGTTAAAGTAACCACAGCTAATTCATTTCAAGACTTTGGTGCTGCTTATGGTGTCCACTCAGAAGCACTTGATTTTTCTAAATGGTTGATTGGTTTAATGAACCGTGATGGGTTATCCGAGTCATCATTTCAAGAATTTTTCACTCAGCAAGAACCAGCAATTAAACAAAATCAAAAAAATAAAAGAAGTTTCGGTTTTTCCATCTTTGATTTAGGAGGAAACTTAATTTATGGTCACGACGGGAATAATCCAGGTTATTCCAGTTTAATTGCACTTAATCTTGAGAAAAAATGGGGGATTGTGGTTTTTTCAAACACAAACCAACGATCCAAATTTGGCCAAGATATCATAGAATTTATGCACCAATAATGGTTGCTAAAATAGTCGATAAGATAAGTTATGTGTGCCAATCTCGGTAAACAATTTTAAATTTCGAGGCTCAAAAACATTCTGTTTATGCTGGCCAGTTCATTTAATTTAACATTCAGCATAAACAGAATTCAAGTATGTCATTGCTAATTCAATTAACCCTCTTGATTAGGGTTGATGATTTTTTTAGGCCAAGATTCAATAATGGCATTGACTAAAGTGGCCAGCGGGATGGCAAAGAACACACCCCAAAAACCCCAAACCCCACCGAAGAACAATACCGCCACAATGATTGCTACAGGGTGTAAGTTATTGACTTCCGAAAACAACCAAGGCACCAACACATTACCATCTAACATTTGAATCACACCATAAGATATCATCACATAAGCAAAGGGTGCAGTCCAACCAAATTGCACAAAAGCCACCAAGGCAATCGGGATGGTAACAGCCACAGCACCAATAAATGGAACCAGCACAGAAAAACCTGTTAATGTGGCCAACAAAATGGCATAGTCTAAATCCAGAAAAACAAAAACGATGTAACTGGTCAGTCCAACCAGTAAAATCTCAAAAGCTTTACCTCTGACATAATTACCAATTTGTGCATCTACCTGATGCCATACTGATAATGTTAACTTTGAATCTTTGGGTGAAAATTGTCGCAGCCAAGCCACAATCACTGCTTTGTCTTTCAACAGGAAAAAAACCAGTATCGGCATCACCACCAGAAACACGGCAATTGAAAATGCACTGAACACCGATGAAACAGTTTTGCCTAAGATGTTTTGCCCCCATTTTGTCATTTCATTGGTAACACCTGCAATAACTGACTGAACCTGCGAGGGTTCTATCATAGATGGATACTTATCAGGTAAGGTCCTGAGGAAATCTAACCCTGTAGATATATAGGCTGGCATGGCTTGGGCCAATTGTGTTATTTGCGTGGTTAATTTAGGGACCAACCACACAATTAAAATCATCATCAACACCACAAAACTCAAAAACACCAAGCCAACCGCTAAAATCCTGGGAATTTTAAGTTTCTCCAACCGTGTGATCACGCTTTCCAATAAATACGCAACCACAATACTGGTTAAGAATGGCGCCAATGGTTTACCAAAATAAATGATGAACACAAAGCCCAAAATCAAAGCAGAAATCAAGATAACGATTTGTGGGTCGGAAAAATTTCTTTTGAACCAGCTTGAAATAACATTCATAATTCAGAATATAGGTACGAATGCCATGATTTAAACATGTTTTTAAAAATTAAACTGTATTTATAAGCATAAATCCATCAGCCTAAATACTTGAGAATCAATGAAAGGGTTAATTACAGTGCTCAGAACGTGTACAGCCAGGACAACACAGCCTCAGCGTGTTCACCACTTAACTCATTGTTTACCCGACCAAAATCGGTGCGGCCAAAATTCAATGGTTTAGGCGCATAACTCGCATATAAATCCAATTCTCCTCCCATCACATGGGTATTCAGACCTACCCTGATGCTGTAAGGAGCAGAAATTGCTTTCAAAATGGTGGTCAGATCAGCGTCTGTAGCAGACGGTTGTTGGCGACCTGAGTACTCTATATTAATGACTGCACCACTATCAAAACGATGTGCAAAATTAACCGCATACATAGTTTGATCGGCCCATTCAAAATCAGGACTTTCTAAATCATTCAAAAATGTCAGAAAGATACTGGGGTATGATCGGCTCACAAATGCGTTGATGTCACTGTAGTAGTTGTGCGTTGCTTTGAAAGTGACAGTGTCTTTACTGCTGATATCAAATCCCAAAGATACATTAATCTGTTCAGGAATATCAAAATCTGCAGGATCGGCTTGAACACCTAATAAACGACTGAAACCATCCATGTCTATTTTAGACTGATACTGGGTATCAACTGTCAACCGGTCAAAAAACTGATGCGACACACCTAAATTCAAACCCAAACCATTGCTCGTTTCAGTATAGCTTACTGAATACAAATCGAGTTGGTCAAAACCATTAATTTCTGAGGCCAAAAAGTTGATGTCAGAATAATTTTGTTGTGCAAATACCACAGCCAAACTCAATTCTGATGCCTCATTCACCCGATAAGCAATACCTGGTGCAAATATACTGCGGCTGAAGGTATCATTCACGTTCAACAGTAACTGGTCGTACTGAAATAAAGAATCCTGAAAACTGATTGGTTGTAATCTAGCCTGATTGTAGTCAAAGGTTAAAAAATAAGCATTACCATCAATCAGCTCACTTATTTCATTAAATCGATTGGCATTAAAATATAGTTTCGCGCCTTGTAAACTGAGTGCATCAGCAAAACGATCAATTGAAGATGGCTGGAGATCAGAGTAAAAATTCGGATAAATACGTTGCGCAATATCTGCCCGCCAATGTCCTAAATCCATGACCCCATTGACGTTCATAGTAGCCATTGAATAATGGTCTGCAGCATGAGTAGACGCCAACTGTCTGTCAGAGTAAGCCGTTGATATGGCTGCAAGCTGAAGCAATGTTCCTAAGACTGTGATATGAATGAGTTTTCTTAACATTAAAATAATATTTCCGCCTAGCTCGCAATGATGTCAAAAAAACAACACAATGTCAATTTTTGAATGATAAAAGGCCAAAAAAACCACCATTTTTTGGCCTTTTGTTGCAAAAACACAACACGATTCACAAATTACAATCTCGAAATGACTGAATCGGTAAATTCGGCAGTATGTGCAGAACCACCCAAATCACCTGTCAAACGATCTTTATCAAGCAATACACCTTTGATGGCTGTTCTGATTTTCTGCGCCTTTTCAGCATAGCCCAAATGCTCAATCATCAGAGCTGCCGCAAGAATCAAAGCAGTTGGATTGGCTATTTTTTTGCCTGCAATATCCGGTGCTGAACCATGAACAGCTTCGAACATAGCAACCTCTTCACCGATATTGGCACCAGGTGCCATACCCAGACCACCTACCAAACCAGCACACAAGTCTGAAATAATATCACCAAAAAGATTGGTCGTCACAATCACATCAAATTGACCTGGATTCATAACCAACTGCATGCATGTATTGTCAACAATCAAAGTATTGAACTCAATATCCAAAAACTCCTTAGCCACTTCTTGCGCTACTTCTAAAAACAAACCCGATGTGGTTTTCATGATATTTGCTTTGTGTACTGCTGTGACTTTTTTCCGACCCGCTTTTTGCGCAATTTCAAATGCATACCGCACAATTTTTTCAGAGGCTTCACGCGTCACTACAATTTTTGATTCTGCCACAGTTCGATCTTCATTGATGGTTTGCCCATCACTTAAGTAAGCGCCCTCTGTATTCTCTCTGATGGTTAATATATCGATGTCATCGTAACGGGCCTTGGTGCCTTCAAAAGTGACCACTGGGCGCACATTGGCATACAACTTGAAATGCCTGCGCATGGCAACGTTGATTGAGCTAAAACCTTTGCCTACTGGAGTTGTTAATGGTCCTTTTAAGCAAATTTTATTTTTTGCAATCGCATCTAATGTCGTTTGTGGTAACAAGTCACCAGTTTCTTCCAGAGCTGCCAAGCCTGCCAGTTGATAATCATAATTGAAATCTAAATCCAAGTGATCTAATACCCGCAGTGTGGCATCCATAATTTCTGGGCCGATGCCATCGCCTTTGATGATTGTAATTTTTTGACTCATTGCTATTCCTTATAATTATTCTGTATTAAGCGTTCATTATAACTGATCACAGCTTACAATTCTTTGACCACACTCAAGACATCTTGGACATGACCTGGAACTTTGACCTTACGCCATGATTGTAATATTTCACCTGATTCATTCACCAGAAAAGTACTGCGCTCTATACCCATAAACTTTTTTCCATACATGTTCTTTTCTTTGATGACATCAAATTCTTGACACAAAACTTCCTCCACATCAGCCACCAATTCGAATGGCATACTGAATTTATTTTTAAAGTTTTGTTGTTTCTTTAGACTATCCATAGAGACACCTAGTATGTCACAATTCAATGCTTTAAACGCCTCATAATCTGCACTGAAGTCCTGACTTTCAGTAGAGCACCCAGGCGTGTTGGCACGGGGATAAAAATACAATACCATATATTTATTAACGAGTTTTTCCAAGGTAACATGACTTTCATCTGTTAACTGGAGCGCTTGCTGCCAGACTTTATTATTAATTTTAACCATTGTTTAATACACCCCACTAAAAAAAAGCATATAATTATGCGCTTTTGTTGAATATATACAAGTCTAAATGGATCAAATTCAAGCCAAAGATCTGACTGGTAGCATGGTGGCTTTAGTCACACCCATGCACAAGGATAACAGTATTAACTTTTCGCAGTGGGAAAAGTTGATTAGCTGGCACATTAAATGCGGCACCGATGCGATTGTTGTGGCTGGCACCACTGGTGAATCTGCACTGCTGAATTCAAAAGAAATCAACGCATTAACCCAGGCCGCCGTCAAACTATGCCAAAACACCCAGACTAAAGTTATCGTTGGCACTGGTGCCATTGAACCTGAGAAAGTCATTCAAGCCAATCAACAAGCAGCTGATTCAGCGGCAGATGCGGCTTTAATTGTAACCCCATATTATCTGCTTCTATCACAACAAGCCTTGTTTGAACACTTTAATCACATTGCGACACAATCATCATTACCTATCATTCTATACAATGTTCCAAGCAGAACAGGTATGGACCTACATGCAAGCACCACCGCCAAGTTAGCTGAAATCGAAAATATCATTGGTATTAAAGAAGCCAAAGCTGATATGGAACGCATTAAAGATTTGATTAAAATTAAAAACTTCAGTGTACTTTCAGGAGATGATCACAGTTTTGTTGATGCCATGACTCTGGGCGCACATGGTGTCATAAGTGTGGCAGCCAATGCCAAACCACGAACCATAAAACGCGCTTGCAATCTCATTCAACTGGGTAATTTCACAGAAGCAGAACAGTTAAACGAACAACTCAAACCTTTCTGCGACCTGCTATTTCATGAACCTAACCCCTGCCCTCTGAAAGCCATCATGACTGCAGCCGAAATCATTGATGAAGGCATCAGAAAACCTTTGATTTCTACCGAATTCAAATCAACGCAAATAAACCAACATATAGAACAAATCCGACAGGAGTTTAATCCATTATGAATCCATTGTTTAAAACAATCCTCATCACAGCTTTATGTTGTGTACTTGCGAACTGTAAACGCATAGTTAAAGATGAAGCTTATTTACAGGCTAAAACTAATCAGGCATTAATTCCTGTAGACGGAAGCGACTTACCGAGAACAAGCAACAATCTAAGTATTCCAGAAGTTAAAGTCACAGGTTCAGATGTTGCACCTGATTCAAAACCACCAGAAATGGCTTTTGCTAGACGCAGAAGTGAAGATGAAAATGTCATAATTATTGAATCTGGCGGGATGCCAACCATTGAAATTTTCAACCAGTTAGATGCCTGGGACCTGATTCTTGGCGATCATGGCTATAATTGGCAACTATTAGATGAAGACCCTGAAAACTGTCAGGCCACTTTTCGTTTTTACGACCCCATTACCGAAGAGGCAGATAATCGAGGTTTCTTTAAAAAACTTTTCACCATTGACAGTAATTATTTAGACCGCTCTGGCGAATACATATTGACATGCCTGAAACTTCCACAAAAACAGCAAATTTGGTTACAAACCATTGATTTTGAAGCCCCTTCATCTTACGTGGTTGATGACTTATTCACGCACATATATGATTCAGCAACCGCCGTAAAAGTTAACACTGAATAGCTTACGAGTCTAAACCCACTCAAAAAAAGCGCTCAATCAGCGCTTTTTTTGTAACTGTGCATCCTTTCTCAATACCAACCATTCACACTTAAACGCTACATGCGACCACATCAAGTAAGAATACCTTGTCTGGCTTTACTTTAAGCAAAAAACATGAATCAATCAGAACCTCCCCCAGAAAACTCAATCACCGCGATCTAATAAGTGTGACTTATCTTTAACTTGCGCCCAATCATCAGCATCATCTGGTGCATCGACCATCGCAGTGATTACTGGCCACTGTTCTGAAAGTTCTTTATTGATTTCGATGAATTTTTCTTGGCCTTCAGGTAGATCATCTTCTGGGTAAATGGCTTCGATAGGACATTCAGGTTCACACAAGGTACAGTCGATGCATTCCTCAGGATCAATCACCAAAAAATTAGGCCCTTCATGAAAACAGTCCACTGGACATACCTCCACACAATCAGTGTATTTACACTTGATACAAGCCTCAGTCACCACAAAAGTCATTCAATTGCTCCTTGATTTGATATAATGCGCAATTATACAACAAGCCGTTAAATCGCAGTTAAGAATCTTGCTAAACCATAACCTCGTCACATACCATCAATCTGAGCACCGTTTACCAGCTGGTGAAATCAGCGATGCTGCAAAAAAAATCATCAATAAACTGGTCGAGCATAACTTTCAAGCCTACCTAGTGGGCGGAGCAGTTCGAGATTTACTCTTGGGTTTACATCCAAAAGATTTTGACATCGCCACTGATGCCACACCAGAGGACATCAAACACATATTCAAAGGCAAGTGTCGCATCATCGGCAGGCGTTTTCGTTTGGCCCATGTCTACATGGGCAACAGCCTGTATGAAGTGGCCACTTTTCGAGGTAGTGATGAAGGCGATCGAGTGATGAAAAAAGGACAAATCATCAGAGACAATGTATTTGGCACCATTGATCAAGATGCCATTCGACGTGATTTCAGCTGTAACGCCTTGTATTATGATTTACAAGAACACACTATTTTAGATTTTGCTGCAGGCGTGCATGATTTAAAAAAAGGTGAGTTACAATTAATTGGCAATCCCAACAAGCGTTTTGTTGAAGATCCTGTAAGGATGTTGCGCGCCGTTCGTTTTCATGCCAAGCTAGGCTTGAAATTAACTGATGACATGAAACAAATCATCATCAATAATCGCCAACACCTGAGCAATGTACCTACTGCCCGTTTATTTGATGAGGCGATTAAACTGTTTCATTGTGGCAATATGGAAATCGCTTATTACACTTTGACAGAGCTTAAACTCTTGCCTTTACTGTTTCCACAAGCAGCAAGAATCGCTGCCAATGAGGATATTTGGCATGACTTTTTGATTCAAGCTTTCAGAAATACAGATCACCGTTTAAAAAATGGTCAATCAGTGACGCCTGTTTTCTTAACTGCATGCGTCATGTGGCTTGAGTTTTTACCCATTTATCATCAATTTATAAACGCTGGCAAAAATTCTCACGATGCCCTGCATGAAGCCACCACATTGGTCATGATCAATCAACGTGAAAATTTAATGGTGCCTAAAGCCATTCAAAACGGCGTCAGGCAAATGTGGATTTTACAGCTGAGGTTTAAAAAAATGTTTGGCAAGGGCGTATACACCACCCTACACCACCCTCGTTTTCGTGCTGCCTACGACTTTTTATTACTCAGAAATGAAGTGAATAATGACTTATCACAGAAAGTTGAATTCTGGACCAATATTCAAAGTATGTCACCTGAAGGGATCAAAAGTTTAATATTTGGTAAAAAAGTCAAGCGACAAAAAGTCAGTTACGACCTATAAGCTTTTTGACTCTAGCCTTAGTTTTGATGCCTATCCACACCAAAAACTGTTTCCTGGGCTTGGGCAGCAACCTCAAGAACCCGACTAAACAGTTGAAGGTTGCAATCAAACACATCAATAATTTACCCCGTACAAAAATCATCAAGCTGGCACCTTGGTACCAATCAAAAGCATGGGGAGTTACCGATCAGCATGATTTTATTAACACCGTGATTGAAATTCGAACCCTATTAACGCCTATGGCCCTTTTAAAAGCGATCAAAACCATTGAATACAGACTCATGCATCGCCAATTCAATCAAAGGTGGCATGCCAGAGTCATTGATATAGATATTTTATTGGTTGGCCGACAATTAATTAACCGCAAAGAATTAACCATTCCCCATCCATGGATTGCACAAAGGCCTTTTGTATGGCTACCCTTACTAAAACTGAAAGCCAATTTACCTCTTTCTTTGCGAAAAAAACTGCCCATTGGTCATAAAAACCACAAAATTGAAAGCTGTTGGGAGATTCCTCAACCTAAAATTCACAGGAATTTAGTAAGATAGAGACAGAAACATTGAGTTATTTGTTGTTTTTTTGCAACTTTTAGGTGATTTTTTCATTATTTGTTGTATTTTATAAACAAAAAGCCAAATTGATGTTGCTTTTATACAAATATTGATGTATTATTGGTGTCAGTTTTGAAGTAAATCATTTAAAACTCCAAGACAAGCAGGGCACAAAAGTAAAATATCGTATTTAACCCATCCAATTTGGATGGGTTTTTTTTTGCCAATCAATTACCAAGAACCGTTACAATCAACCTTTTGTCAATTTACAACCAGCTCAATGCGTAAAAATCCAATCTGGCAACAACTCACGGAACTAGCTCAACAAGATGATCGAAAAAATTTAGCTGCCTTGTGGCGAAATCCAAATCGTCAAGAAACATTGGTTTTTGAATTTGGCGACCTGTATTTAGACTTATCCAAGAACTGGCTTGATGATGAGGTTTTAGAAGTGCTTTGTCAACTGGCAGAACATGCCAACCTGAAAATAGCAATTGATGACATGTTTAATGGTCAAGTGGTTAACACCACCGATCAATTATCTGCCAGCCACACCCAATTAAGAAACCCCAGCCACCCCAGTTATCAACTCAACACTGAAAAATTATTCACCCTGGCTGACCAAGTGACATCAGGCCAAGTAAAGACCGCATTTGGTAAACCAGTTAAACAGTTGGTTAACATTGGTATTGGTGGCTCTTATTTAGGTCCTCGCTTGGTGGTAGAAGCACTGACAGAACTACAAAGCGAAAGCCTGATTCCCATTTATTTCGCGGCCAGTGTGGATGATTCGCTGATCAACCAACTGTTTAAATCAATAGACATAGAACACTGTTTGTTTTGTATCAGTTCTAAAAGCTTCTCTACCGTAGAAACATTGATGAATGCGCGTGCTATACAAGCCAAACTCAAAGAAGTCAAAGGCTATCAACCTGACCAACAACAAAGCTCCTTGATGGCCATAACCGCCAACACTCCCAGGGCTTTGAAAGCTGGCATTCCTGAATACATGATACTGCCTTTTGATACCACTGTAGGAGGGCGTTTTTCTTTGTGGTCTTCAATTGGTTTTCCAATTGTCTTGGCCGCTGGCAAAGATGAGTTCAAAGATTTATTGGCCGGAGCTCATTTGATGGACCAACATTTTCAGCAACAACCATTTAAACAAAACTTACCCGTTTTAATGGCCTTACTCTCCATCTGGTATCGTAACTTCATAGGCTTATCAGCTTACAGCTGTTTACCTTATGATGCGCGCTTACGCAGTTTACCTAAATGGTTACAACAACTGATGATGGAAAGTACAGGTAAAATGCACAACATCAGTGGTGAAGTCATTAATTACCCCACCTCTCCCTGGGTGTTTGGCGACCATGGCCAACTATCCCAACATGCTTTTTTCCAAGCTTTTCACCAAGGCGTTGATGCCCTGCCATTAGACTTTATTGGTGTCATGGAAGATAACTCAAGCAGCCAAAACTTTTTATTGTTTAACTTAATTGCTCAAGGAGCTGCTTTGATGCAAGGTAAAGAAGAGGATCAAAGCATGAAAGGCTGTCCAGGTAATAAGCCGAGCACAACGCTGTTATTAAAAAACATGACTGCCAGGTCAATTGGACAGTTATTAGCCATGTATGAACATATGATTTACACCCAATCGGTGATTTGGAACATCAATTGTTTTGATCAACCTGGCGTAGAACTTGGCAAGTCAATTGCACGTGACATCCAACAACATGTAGAAAATGACTCTTTAAATGAGATGGGGTTGGACCCATCTACCATGGCACTGATAAGAAAAGTAACGGAACTTAAAAATGACTCAATTGACTGATCAAACAGATCCAATTACAGGGCAAACTTTTAATAAATCGATAGACTTAAAAGTGAAGAAGAAACGAGTAGAGTTTCGTTTCCCTGTTGGCCTATTTAAAACAGACTACCAAAAGGCCATCCAAAAATTAACGGGCTTAACAGAGGTTGAGCTAACAGAAGTCATCAGACAACATCAGGCCAAAGAAAACATCAACCCCATTAAAGGTGTTAAAAACATCATCGCTGTGGCCTCAGGCAAAGGCGGTGTTGGAAAATCAACCATGAGTGTGATGCTGGCCAAAAGCTTACAACAACTTGGCGCATCAGTTGGTATATTGGATGCTGATATTTATGGACCCAGTATTCCAAAAATGCTGGGTATCAACCAAAAACCAGAGTCCCCTGATCAGAAGTCCTTCCTGCCTATTGATGCAGATGGTTTGCAGACCATGTCTTTGGGGTATATTCTTGGTGAAAAAGATCCTGCAATCTGGCGTGGTGCTATGGTCACAAAAGCATTGATGCAGATGGTGGAAGACACACGTTGGTCTAAATTGGATTACCTGATCATGGATTTACCACCAGGAACAGGGGATATACAATTAACCATGATTCAAAAAATACCAGTTACCGCAGCCGTGCTGGTGACGACCCCACAAGACATCGCGTTGCTTGATGCTCAAAAAGCATTGGCCATGTTTCAAAAAGTAGAAATTCCAGTATTAGGCGTGATTGAAAATATGAGCACCTTTATCTGTGAAAATTGTGGCCATGAGGCTCACATATTTGGTCAAGATGGCGGCATCAAAATGGCCAAAGAATTTGAAGTACCTTTATTGGGTCAAATACCACTTAATATAGATGTTCGCACTCATATGGACGACGGGGCTCCCTCAGCTCTCTGGCATGAATCTCATGAATTAAATACCCAAGCTTTAAAAGTTGCTTTGCGTACCAGCCAAAATTTAGCCAAGCTGCCCATAAAATTCAGTTTGACTGACAGCCTAAAATTACACAAAATCTAATTACAGATAAATAAACTAATATTAAAATTAAATTATTATGAGCATTAAATCAGACCACTGGATTCGGCGCATGGCCGAACAACATGACATGATCAGTCCTTTCGAACCCAATCAGGTTAGAACCACAGGAAGAAACAACAAAATCATTTCTTACGGCACCTCAAGTTACGGTTATGATGTACGCTGTTCAGATGAGTTTAAGATCTTCCACAACATCAATTCATCGGTAGTTGATCCAAAAAAATTCGATCGAAAAAGTTTCGTCGATGTCAAATCTGATGTGTGTATCATTCCACCCAATTCTTTTTGCTTGGCACGCACCGTTGAACACATCAAAATCCCCCGCAATGTATTGACAGTTTGCCTGGGTAAATCTACTTACGCCCGCTGTGGCATCATTGTTAATGTCACCCCTTTAGAGCCTGAGTGGGAAGGCCATGTCACACTTGAATTTTCTAACACCACCCCTTTACCTGCTAAAATTTATGCCAATGAAGGTGTTGCTCAATTCTTGTTCTTTGAATCAGACGAAGTGTGTGATGTGTCATACAAAGATCGTGATGGTAAATACCAAGGACAACAAGGTGTCACTTTACCAAAAGCATGAAAAAATCTTGCATTGAAAAAATCAGCGCACATTCAAAAATATGAAAATTGGTATCATTGGTAGTGGCTGGCTCGGTCTACCCTTGGCAAAACATTTGCAAAGCAATGGCTATGAAATGGTCTTGACCACTACACATCAAGATAAAGTCGCTGAGCTTCAAGGTAAAAATATAAACGCCATACAGTATGCAATCGGCGATCAATTGCCTGAACCAGACAGGTTATTTCATAATGACATTATAGTCATTGCCATCACCAGCAAAGACGTTGAAGCTTTTGACATTCTCATAGATCAACTCAACCAACAGACCTGCAAAAAACTGGTTTACATCAGTTCCACTTCAGTTTACCAGAACAACGGGCTTTCACACGATGAAACCAGCCAACACCTCAATCAAGACAACCCCATCTGGAAAATAGAACAGTTGATCCAAACACACCCATCTTCAACGATTATTCGCTTTGCTGGCTTGGTTGGACCCGGCAGACACCCAGGGCGTTTTTTCAAAAATGGCAGAATATTGAAAAACCCCACTGCTCCGGTTAATTTGATTCATCTGGATGATTGCATAGGAATTATTCAATCAGTCATTCTGAATCAGGCTTGGAATCAAATTTTTAATGGTTGCGCAGATAACCACCCACCTAAATTCGAATACTATACGAAAATGGCAAAACTACTGAAATTGCCCCCTCCTGAATTTGAGAAAAACACCGCCGGTAGTCAAAAGATTGTCGACAATCAAAAATCTAAAACAGTACTGGGTTATAAATACACCTGCCCTGATGTATTTAATATGAAATATTGATCACACCACCTTTATAATTAAAACGCCACATCACTTACAGTCACTCTATTTACGACTGAAACACCTGCATCATCAGGTGCAAAAATCACCTTAAGATCGCAGCTGGCATTATGGATAAGTACAAAAGGTAAGCTCATACAGCCATGAATAAAGGTTAATCGAAA
>CALDFB010000169.1 GCA_937942365.1 uncultured Marinicella sp.
GCTGAATTAGACCAAGCATTTGGTTCAATTTATAATTACACAGGTGATCTTAATTTTCTTAATGGCGTAAAACCGACTATATAAACCGCATTAATTAATAAGGATAACCTATTGGTTATCAATGGATTTTTACCATTGAAAACATCACGTATCGTGGTTGAACAAAAGTATATTTATGAAGCAACTGAATGGAAGTTACTGTCTTTCAGTTATAACAATCAGAAGATAAATGAAGGCTGAAAACCATTTTCAGAGTTAGATTCCCGCCTACGCGGGAATGACGATGTTTAGGCTTTTGATCAGATTTCCGCCCACGCGGAAATAACGACATTTTGGCTTTTGACTCGATTCTCGCTTCACCTAAAGCGCCTACTTCTGGGCACAGGAAAGACAGAATATTGGTCTTTATTTACTCTGAAACATCCCTTACTTTAATCCCGGCTATAGCTTGATTGGGGTTGTCACTTTTTTCTTGATTTCAAAATTAAAACACTCAAACAAACCCTGCTTACCTCGACTGATTCAGCATTGTATTTTTGTGGAAGGTATGTGCTGATGCAAGGCAAGCAGGGAGTTTGGAGTCGTTTTTTTGAATTATTAATTGATTTCCACCAATTCAAGCTCAAGGTCTTCGGTATCTGAATGTGATGTGATGCTTTGTCCGTTAACGTCGATATCTGTAAAGCACAGGCCTGCCATCATGGCCATGTTGATATCAAGTTGGATATCGGATTCACTGGTATTGCATTTGGCATTTTTATCAGAGGCAATTTTCAGGTACTGTTCAGTGGCTTGTGGGCTGAGTTTAATTACGAGTTGTTGCATGGTTGTTTCCAGATTAAAAACTGTATTGTTGCACTGTGTTTTCGCAAAACTTGAGAATGAGAAAACTATTTGTCACTCTTATGTCAATTTATCAACAATTAATTTAATTGTAAAAGACTGGGTCTTATAGTCGGGTAATGACAGTTTCTGGAAGGGTTATTTAATGCACCACGGGGTATAATCTCAGTAAAGAATAAACACATGACATAAAAAACACGTCATACAGCGGCTTGACCGCAGCATCTAGGTAGGTGGTTTTTCAATCCATTAAAATTCTCAACAAACTGATAACTCGAAAGCCTGGGTTCCAGCGCTCACTTGAGTTCGACTGGAATGACGAATATTCACTTTTTCCTAAATGCACCACGGGTTTAAGGTAATATTTTTATAATGAAAACCTACCTATGATGATAAGTTTAATCTTAGATGGTGATTACACTTCGGTTTCGCGCAGTGAGCGGAGCCGAAGGGATTAAGGGTAAAAAATGTATTATTTTCCAAAGACCTTTTTCAATAAATCGGTGGTTTGTTTCAGGGGGTCTTTGCGGATTGCCGATTCTTGCTGGGCCAAGTAATGAAACACCCCATCAGTGCCTTTTTCAACCACATATTCAGTGAGGTTTGGGGTTACTTCAGATACAAATGGTATGTTCTGGTATTTATCCATGACTCGATTCAAGGATTGAATGGCACCAACTGCAGACAAACTGTTCTCAACAATTGGATTCATTTTTTCAGCTAAAGAAGTTGTCATTTTCTCCTTAAAATATTGTGTAGCAGAATCATCAGCACCTTTATAAATGGTTTTAACATCTTCGAAAGTCATGTCTTTAATGGATTGGATAAACAGGTCTTTGGCAATCGGCACCGCAGTTTCTGCTGCCTTGTTGAGTTTCAACTCCAAATCATCAACTTGGCCAGACAAACCTATTTTTTTCAGTACTTTAGCAACTTTTTTTAAGTTTTCAGGCAAAGGAATGTATACAGCCTCATCATCACTGAAACCACCTTCAGTCCCAAGTTGACTGATCACAGCTTCAGCACCTATGGTCAAGGCTTGCTTGAACGCACCACTCATGTCAGTAACGCTTAGCTCATTAGAGTTAGAAATGTCCTTATTGAATATTTTTTTCCACCATTTTTCCTTGGCGTCAGCTGTAGAGATCAATAAAGACATAATAAGCAAAGAGCACATACACGTAAATTTCATAGCTTTCATTGTTAAACACCATTAAATCAATTTAAAAAGCCTGGCTCAGGCTACTTCTCTCATTACAGCATGACATAAACCCAACTTAAATACCAAATATTACATCACATCTTCGATTCTTCATTCCTTACTGGATATGACAGGCTGGCAATGCTTAGAGCATGTATTGGTCTGTTCAACCATTTTTGAAACTCAGCAAAATTAAATAATTTAAGGCATCAGCAAAAGGTCGCAAATAGGTAAAGTAACAAACTGATGCAGTTGTGCCTTTATCCCAATGCAATGTTGAAGTTGATAAACAGATAACCTGGAGGATTACGGCTGAGTGTGATCTGGCTACTTGCTTTGACCAATTGTGAGGCTTTTACTTTTTCAATCAGGTCTGTGTCTTTTCGGTTTTTCAAGTCTCTCTGGTGAAAAATTATGCTTTCACCACGTATTCCATCAAATTGCCAGGTTTGGTAGCAGGCGGGTATGTCATCGAAAACGCCCAATTGCTGAAATAGGATGGTGGCCTCTGGTTCACTGGGGATATTGTTCAAGTTTCTATTCATGTGGTTTGCTCTTTGTTTATCGGTATTTTTTGGCTTAATTATTCAAGTTGGACTCATCTTAGGGTGGTGATTTCGCAAAACTTGAGAATGAATTCGATTTTGTTGATTACTTCACATATGAAACAGATACTTTGCTATAAATTACTCAGTCGCAGAGATGATCAAATCACTGCAGTGACAATTTAATTAAATAATTGCTAAAATATAATTTTTAGAGGACTCATACTTATGAATACAATGAACAGAATGGCTCAAAAAAAGAACAAACTAACAACAGCTGCATTTTTATTATTGAGCGCTTTGACTGTGACTTTTTCAGTTCACGCTGATGTGTTATTGATTGATCGAGTAGAAGCCAAAGCGGGTGTAGATGTTCCCAGGAAGTCTGCCACCATGAATCAAGTTCGTTCTCAATACGGCGACCCAATGAATGAGCATGCTGCCGTAGGTGAGCCACCTATTACACGTTGGGATTACAATGATTTCATTGTTTATTTTGAACACCAACATGTGATTACCACGGTTTTAAAAAAATCAAACCCCAATGAAATTGGACCTGGATCCATCAATTCTTCAGGCGGCTAAAGAGCGCACCCAATACAACAATGAATCGCAAGGAGCAACGACAAAGTTGGCTGGTCAACTATTTTCAGGATACTAAATTTCAAGCCAAACCGGCCTCTGCAGATGCCAGTTTCAGAAGTTATTACCGCATAACAACCCCAAGAAAAACTTATGTCCTTATGGATGCACCACCGCAGCATGAGGACTGTAGGCCTTTTGTAGCCGTCTCAAAACTCCTCAGTGCCAACGGTGTCAATGTACCTGAATTGTACGCAATAGATTTTGAGCAAGGCTTTTTGTTATTGGAGGACTTTGGTGACCAATTGTATTTGTCAGCATTAGAAACCAATAAAGACTTGCATCAAACACTCTATACCCAAGCCATTGATTCTATATTAAGCATACAAACCATCAAGGACATCAAGAATCAATTGCCTCTATACGATCAAACTTTATTGATGAATGAGATGCAATTGTTTACTGATTGGTTTATCGGCAAGCATTTAGGTGCTGTGCTCAGTTCATCTGAACAAACAATATTGAATCAAGCATTTACATTGCTTAAGCAGTCTGCGCTTGATCAACCACAAGTGGTCGTTCATCGTGATTATCACAGTCGCAATCTCATGATTGTCGATACTGGTCCAGGTGTGATTGATTTCCAAGATGCTGTTTTTGGACCATTCACTTATGACTTGGCATCTTTATTAAAAGATTGTTATATCAGCTGGCCAACAGAAGTCGTTCAAACGCATTGTCAGTATTTTTTGGATAACTACAATGAAGAGTTTAAAAATGAAATCAGGATGTCACAATTTATGCGTTGGTTTGAATTGATGGCTGCCCAGCGACATTTAAAAGCGATTGGTATATTCTGTAGACTTAATTATCGTGATGGTAAAGCCGGTTACTTAAATGATATACCACGAACCATGAAATACTTATTAGCCACCGCAAAAAAACACCCTGAATTAGAAGCATTCAGCCATTTAATACAAAACCTTCAAACGGTTTTAAGTCCAGCAAAGTCGCAACTGTGAAAGCCCTTATTTTTGCCGCAGGTCGTGGTGAAAGGCTTAAACCGCTGACCGACCACATCCCCAAACCTCTGGTAAAGGTTCATGACAAGCCACTGATTCAACACCACATTGAGTCTCTACAAAAATCGGGCATCACAGATTTAGTGATCAATGTCAGTTGGTTGAAAGAAAAAATCATTTCATTCATTACTGAACTTTGTACTCAAAGAATATTTTCCGATATCACGGTTCAATTTTCTGTTGAAAATGATTATCCGCTTGAGACAGGTGGCGGAATGCTTAAAGCCTTGCCTTTGTTAGGCAACAAACCTTTTGTGGTGGTTAATGCAGATGTGTTTACCAATTTCAACTTCAGCCTACTCAACAATCTATCGCGTGATCAGTTGGTTAAATTGGTTTTAGTTCAAAACCCTGAACATAACGGTAACGGCGATTTCGCAATGGTCAGTGATCAGCTGGCGCTTAAAAATGACCAACATGCCAGCTATACCTATGCAGGCATTGGCTTATATCACCCGAAACTCTTAGCAGTTCCAATTCAAAGCAGTGAATTTCCCGAAGTTTTCAGTATAGTTCCCCACATCAAAGCCGCCATTGCTCAACAACAAGCTGGTGCTCAATTGCATATCGGTAAATGGCATGACGTCGGCACACCTGAAAGGCTTAAGGCTTTGTCTGATGTTTTGCCTGATGCATTCAATGACCAGGGGTGATAAAATCACTGGATTATTTAAAAATCAATACATTAAATCCTTCAAAAATTAAAACGAGAATGCTTTTATGCTTCAACTATTTACATTAAATAAAGTTTTTATATCATTGTTTTTATTAACTTATTCAGCTCTGGCATTTACTCAAGATGCCAAGGAAAGTGAAAAAGCCATTGAATATGCAGGCACTTGGATTTCTGTGATACCACCATTATTGGCTATCGCAATAGCACTGGCTTTCAAACAAGTCATACCTGCTTTATTTACAGGCTTAGTTTTCGGCGTCTGGGTCATTGGAGGCCTAGATTTCCAAAGTTTATTAACTGCACCACTGACTACCTTGGAAGAATTTGCAGTTAAAGCCCTGGCAGATGAGGACCATGCATCAATCATTTTATTCTCATTTATGATTGGCGGGATGGTAGGTATCACTTCTCGCAATGGCGGGATGCAAGGTATTGTCAATCTCATTTTAAAATGGGCCAATACGGTTAAACGTGCATCTTTGGCCACCATTGGTATGGGCATGAGTATCTTTTTTGATGATTATGCAAATACATTGGTGGTAGGTAATACCATGCGCCCGGTGACCGATAAAATGAAAATTTCACGTGAAAAACTGGCTTATTTGGTTGATTCAACAGCTGCCCCGATAGCGTGTCTGGCTTTGGTGACTACTTGGGTTGGTTTTCAAGTGGGTTTAATAGATGATGCGCTCAAAGGTGTTGGCTACACTGACATGGGCGGTTATGGCGTTTTTTTACAAACGATTCCTTACAGTTTTTACCCTATATTTGCCTTGATATTAACCATCATGGTTGCAAGCACCGGTAAAGACTTTGGACCCATGCATACTGCTGAAAGCCGTGCCAGAAATGCGTCAGTATCTTCTTTGGATGCAGACCATCACCCTACTGAAGAAATCAAGCCAGTTGAGGACAAACCCCATCGAGCCATCAATGCCATATTGCCATTTACCACATTGATTGTGGTGGTTTTGGGCGGGCTGTATTTTACTGGTGTAGATCCAAATGTTACTGAACAATCATTGCGAGACATTGTTGGTAATTCAAATTCATATAAAGCGTTGTTATGGGGTACCATGGCTGGGGTTTTGGTGGCAGCCATTTTAAGCATCATCCAAGGCATTCTGACACTTGAACAAACAGTTAATGCAGTATTGAAAGGAATGAAACCAATGATTTTGGCCATGATTATTTTGGTTCTGGCTTGGTCGC
Source organism: uncultured Marinicella sp. (assembly GCA_937942365.1). Lineage (GTDB taxonomy): Bacteria > Pseudomonadota > Gammaproteobacteria > Xanthomonadales > Marinicellaceae > Marinicella. The sequence goes on from CALDFB010000169.1 coordinate 6,142, forward strand.
TTTCTTCCGTCAGTGAACAATTAGAAACCAGTCAATATATTTCTTCAATGATTCAAGACACCTTATCTGTTAACTGGTTGCCTCTACTCACCTTTCTTCTGGCAGCATTAACGGCATTTGCAACTGGCTCAAGCTGGGGAGCTATGGGTATTTTGATCCCACTGGTTGTGCCCATTGTTTGGAACATGATGGGTGCACAAAACGTGTTGGACCCAAGTTATTTTTACATTCTGTATACAACCATTGCCAGTATTTTGGCTGGTGCTGTTTGGGGCGATCATTGTTCACCAATTTCTGACACCACCATTCTTTCTTCAATGGCATCTGGCTGTGATCACATAGAACATGTCAGAACCCAAATACCTTATGCCTTTTATGCCGGTGGTTTCGCCATGGTCATTGGTATCGTCCCAGCCAGTTTTGGGTTCTCACCTTTACTCTCTATCATGATAGCAGTAATAGGTATGTATTTGGGTTTACGCTGGAAAGGTAAAACCGTATGAGTAGAAAGTGGTTGCCACGTGTTACTGTTGCTACCGTGATAGAAAAGGATGGCAAATATTTGATGGTTGAAGAGGACATATATGGCAAGAAGATACTGAACCAACCTGCTGGACATTTGGAACCCAAGGAAACTTTGGTTGAAGCCGCCGTGCGTGAAACTTTGGAAGAAACGGGTTGGCACATTGAAATTGACCATTTAATAGAGTTTTCACAGTGGACTAGTCCCAACAGTCAGAATCATTATTTGCGAGCTTGTTTTGCTGGCAAAACCATCAAGTTTGATCCCAATCAAACCTTAGACGATGGCATCATTTGTGCCAGGTGGATGAGTCGTGAAGAAGTTGCTAAAAACAAATATAGGCTGCGCTCTCCCCTTGTTTTACATCACATCGACCACCATATCAGCGGCAAACAAACAGACACTGATGTGTTCAGTTATTACGATTAAAAAAAGAAACTTAGGTAACCATGAAAGTCATCACAGGAATGTCAGGCGGCGTAGATTCATCAGTCAGCGCAGCACTGCTTAAACAACAAGGTATGTCTGTCGAAGGCATGTTTATGAAAAACTGGGAAGAAGATGACAGCCAAGAGTTCTGCTCAGCCGATGAGGATGTGAAAGATGCCCAAGCCGTGTGCGACCGTTTAAATATCAGACTGCACCGCCGAAATTTTGCCACAGAGTACTGGGACCAAGTCTTTGCAGAGTTTCTCACTGAATACCAGCAAGGACGAACACCTAATCCAGATATATTGTGTAACCGAGAAATTAAATTTAAAACATTTTTAGATCATGCAGATGACTTGGGTGCTGAGATGATGGCTACAGGCCATTATGTCAGAAAAAAAGAAATCAATGGAAAGTTCCAACTACTTAAAGGGTTAGATACCAACAAAGATCAAAGTTACTTCTTGTATGCCATCAATCAATATCAACTGTCTCGCACCTTATTTCCTGTTGGCGAAATTGAAAAACCTCAAGTCAGAAAAATAGCTGAATCGCTGGGGTTGAATGTATATGATAAAAAAGATTCAACCGGTATATGCTTTATTGGTGAAAAGCGCTTTCAGGATTTTTTATCCTCTTATTTAAAACCCAATCCTGGTCAAATAGTTACACCTGAAGGTCAAGTAATAGGTCAACACAATGGCCTGATGTATTATACCATTGGCCAACGTCAAGGTCTTGGCATCGGTGGTGTTAAAAATGGTTTGGCTGAACCCTGGTTTGTCATAGCTAAATCTCATGACAGCAATCAACTCATAGCTGGACAAAGTAATCACGAAGATCTCATGTTGGACCATACTTTACAAGCCAAACAAGTCACTTGGATCTCTGGCCAAGCTCCCACATACCCATTAAACTGCCAAGCTAAAATTCGATACCGCCAAGCAGATCAAACCTGTGAAGTCATCCCGCGAGATGACAACAGCATAGAGGTCAGTTTTACAGTTCCTCAAAAGGCCATTACACCAGGACAATCAGTGGTTTTTTATCAAGATGATGTTTGTTTAGGTGGTGCTATTATTGAGTCATCTACGTTACTGAGCTCAACCTGTGAATTAGAAACTACAAATCAACCACAATCAAGAGAACAATACGTATGAGAGACCAAACCATTGCACTTGCAGGTGTTTACCAAGCAGCCACTATGGCACATGAACTGGCAAACTCTGGTGCTATTCGTGATCAAAAAAGCTGGGATGTCAGCCTCAACAGCCTTTATAAGCTAAATGCCCAAACCACTGAAGATGTTTTTGATAACAACATCGCAGGCTTAGCTCTTGGCTGTAATAGTTTGATTAAATCATTCAACAAAGACAGTTATTATTTGAATGTGATTAAATACACCATTACCTTACTCACATTGGCTGGTAAATTACCCAGCAGACCAGAAATGATGGATACCATAGATAAAGGACTACAAGACTCGAGAGTTTTACATACACTTGATGACCCACTCAATGCTGCAGTGGTAGCAAAGATGGCCCAAATATATTCGAAAACAATCAGTCAAATGCAACCTCGCGTGATCGTAGCAGGCCAGCCATTTCATTTAAAAGATCAAGGCATTACAGAGAAGATCAGGGCTGTGTTATTGGCTGGTATACGATCAGCTGTATTATGGAAACAAGTTGGGGGCAGTCAATTACAGTTATTATTCAAAAGAAAAGTCTATATTCAAGAAGCCAAATACTTACTTGGCTCATAATAAAAAAGCCCCTGTAATTGCGTTATTATGGGGCTTTTGTGTATGTCGATGAAATGGTGTTTGTGATAATTAATTATTCATCAACCTCAGCAAAATCTTTCAACAAAACACGTCCGTCTTGATCGCTGTACTTATATTCGTAAACATAATCATCAACCTGGCTTCTGGCATTGCCGGCACCAATAACAATCCCGCCTACTAAATTGAATGAAGCCGACAAAGGAATTTTACCTTTGTTCCTTGACCCAGTAACTTTGATGTTATTTTTCCAATTTTCTCGATGCAATAAGGTCGGCAATGCCCCATAAGTTTTTTTCAATTCAGCATTTTTTTCATCTACCAAAAGCATTTCATCTGGCCTTAAATATGCTTCCAACTTAGTAACCATTTCTACCACACTGTCTTTGTTGGGTATTTTGTCGATATCAATCAATCTCAACCAAGCAAGGGAATCGATATACTGTTTATTCTTCAAGTAATTAAATCCAATCATAGACATGGCAACGTAATTTCCATACTTGGCAGACTTAATAAAATTTTTCATGGCCGTGTCACCATAGCCATCTTTGTCATATCTTAGCCCGCGAGCTAAAAACTGCTCATCTGGTTTAATCAATATTCCGGTTGTATTGTCAAATTTCAAACCAAACTCTTTGCTGGCCATTAAAGTTGAACTGAATAAAATCAGCACCAAAACAATCAGTTTTTTCATAAGCATCCTTAAATTATCAATCAACGAAATTAGAACATGAATAAATTCATGAAAACAGTGTATAAAGTCACTAGAAATGTATGGTATGTGAAAAACAAAAAAAGCCCAGATTAATCTGAGCTTTTGTTAAACACACTAAGTTTGAAAGTGTATTAATATATAGTCAACTAAAACTTACCTGGCCGCATTGGAATTCATGGTTGAATTTCTACCGCTGTCACGAGTTTGAGCCATATCTCGCATGCCATCAACATGACATTGCCCTGTTTTATGACCTCGATTAACTGCACCTGAAACTTGGCCACGAGAACGCTCTGTAGTGCCATCTTCGGGATCAGATAAAATTAAATCTGAAGCAATATTACACCAATCTGGACGCCACCATTTTTTCGTGAAAGATGTTGTATAGTAGTTTACCTTGCTTCTGGCCCAAGTAGGTATACCTGATAACCATGCACCAGCACCTGAAACCGTTAAATTACTGTTACGGCCACAACCCACTCCAAATATATCACCCAAAGCTGCTAAGTTTCCTGCCAATGGCGTGCCTTGATAAGGCGTACCCACTGATTGAATCAAACGACCAGAACCGGCATTATCTAAACCACTCCAATAGTATGTATATAAATGTAACGCAGCTGCACCACCTTGAGAATGAGCCACTATGCCAAATGAAGGAAAATTGTCTCCATAACTGTCAATTAAACGGGCAAAAGCATCATGAGAACGGTTTTTGTTGAGGTCTAAGAATTTAACATAATTACTGAATTGAGATTGTACATTACCCCAAACATCACCAGAACAATAGCCATGTACTAACATCAACTTGCCACCAGCTGCTTTTTTTACATTTTTAAAACCAGCCGGCTTTTCGCCTTTAAGCATTGATTCAGTTAAATTACCATCGAAACCTGATTTAGTTGCTTGAGAAATTTCAGGTAGGTTAAGTGGTAAAGTATCTATATTCAAAACATTGATATAGTGTTCACTGTCTTCAATGCGTATATTTTTCAACTCATATGGCGCCATAACATTTTTCGCCACCAACCAGCGATCATCAAGTTGTAAATTAACCTTACCATCATTAACATCAACCATGGTTGACAACCAAGCAACAGCCGTTGACTCAGTAGATTTTCCAGCCTGTTGTGTACCCCAAACTTCAGCCAATACCCTGTAACGTGTGTCGCTAGATGAAGTATCTACAGAAAAATTTAGATCAATTTTATTTGATGATGAATACACCCCTTCAGCAGATTTACTACTCAAGGACATATCAGAATCTATCACTGGAATCAGGTGTTCAGCTGTTCTGAAGAATGGCTTACCATTGGGTGTTGTGCCTTGAGAAACTACTTGCACTTGATACATGCCCGCTTGTGATGCCCTGAATTGGCCATTGAACTCACCGTCCATAGCTGACTTATCAAAAACAACACCATCATCGAACATGGATGTTTCTTGGATACTGCCATCTGGGGCTGTGATCCGCATATAAGAAGAATTAATCAACTGCAAATCACTTTTCACCACCGAAAACTCTGATTCATCATTGAATGCCGAAGCGTTGATGTTAATTACATCACCCACCAATTGACCTGGTGTGCTTACATAAGATTTCAAACGATAAGGACTGTCACTGCTGGTCATCAAGAAACCAGACTCATTCGATTCAGCGCTGATAGCCACTTCATAACGACCCGACTTGAGGTTTTGTAGATCATATTGAATGGCAGGATACTGTTCATTACCCATCCCCAAAGATGTCTCACGAGAAAAGTATTCGATTGGGTTTGCAACACCACTTTTCTCTACAGACTGGCCTTTTATATCAAAGTTCAAACTGCCTTTATTTGGCGCCAATAACAAAACTTTGGGGTTTTCCCCATCTAATAAAATATTTTTCTGCCAATGGTATTGACCTGATTGGCTTTGATTCATATCTATAGCGATCATGGCATGCTTTGAAACTATAGCAGCGGACTCTGGACTGGCTTTTTGCATCAATTCAATTTCTTCTGCCGGTCCAGCTAAATGTTTAGCAATTGGTGTTGAATTGGCCATAACTCCTGTAGCAGCCAAAATAATAGACGCAGAGGCGCCCAATACTTTAAGTTTGTTCATTAATTAACCCTCTTTAGTAATAGTTAAATGTAAATAGATTGAATTGAAAGTAACGTCCCCATTTCATAATAAGCAAGGTCAATCTGCAAACTTAATTGCACATTTATTTTGCTAATACATTATCACTACATTCAATTCGTAATATAAAATAACATAATCTTAATTATTTTTCAAACGTTTGTTTGAATT
>CALDFB010000170.1 GCA_937942365.1 uncultured Marinicella sp.
CTGTCGATGGCGCACCTGGCCTAAATTATCAAGAATCATACGCTGTGAGGACCACATTTGGTGATCGAAGTAGAGGAACAGGTGCATTCATGATTGATGCCAATTCAGGCAGTCAAATTTTTGCCAAGCCTTTTGATTACAGTGGTACAAAAACGTTCGGTGGACCTGGTAAGTATACCGAATATGCCAACAGTTTTATTCATGATGTGAACATCCCTCATTGTGATGTCAATGGCAAAGTCTTTGTCGGACAACGCTCTGATGGCTTTAAAATTGCTTTGGGAGAAGTGTTTGACTTGGTTAACTTTGTGCCAGTCGAGGGTGACAGTGCCCCAGGTGCTGGTGATGGCGGTGGTTTTCCTGGCGGCATCACACAAGATGAAAACCGAAATGTGCTGGCTAAAAATAACATCACAACCATTGCTTTGGAAGTGCCCAAAAGTTGTTTAGTGGGTAATGGCAACGGTGTGATTGGTAGTTGGACCAGTGCCAGTTTGCCTCAAGTTATGGTATTGAACCCAAGACCAACTTTGAACACGCCGGAAATACCATTTGGTTCATGGATACAAGTTTCAAGACTGGGAAATTTTTTGGTTAATGAGTTATTTGTTGGATTCAAAGACAAAGACAGGTTTAACTCAAGCGAACCCAAAGATGATGCCCAATTTGCTCATTACGTCACCCATCCAGTTTTTCCAGCCATCATCAATATCTTATTTAAAGATGCAGTCAATGCCACACTTGGTACAGATATTACAGATTTAGCTCCCACCAATATTCCAAGAACTGATTTAGTGACGGGATTTTTAACTGGTTTTGCAGGTGTCAATCAACTCGATGTAGTAACGCCTTCAGAGATGTTGCGCTTAAATACCGGAATTCCTGCAACTGACAGGGCTGCCCAAAACCCATTAGGGGTAGCAGCAGGTGACCTTGCTGGCTTCCCTAACGGCAGGCGACCTGGTGATGATGCTGTTGATATAGCCTTAAGAGTGGCTATGGGCGCTTTATGTCATGACATTCCAATCGGTGATGGCGGTGTTGGTGTTAATTTGGGCATTTGTACACCATCAGATGCGCCAATTGGCGCAGTTCAGCTAACTGATGGCGCACCACTATCTGCTATGGATTTCAATGCGGCATTCCCTTATTTGTTAACACCTTATCCTGGGTCACCCAATGATGCACCTCTTCCTAGACCTGAAACGACAACTTTATCTGAAGATGAGACATGAAATCTGGGCACCAAAAACTATGTTTATGGCAGTGATTAATGTGCTGATTTGGGTGTACTATCACCCAAATCAGACAATCCACCAGAACACCTATCACAATTCGACCATAAAAAATGATGCAAGAACGACACAATTTTAGGTGTTAAACAAAGAACTCAACAAGCTTGAAAATGAGCCAGTTTTGTGCAGATCAACCCATTTTAATTTAGACCAAGCTGAACTTATTTTTGAACAACACATATCACTACAAATTAGGAATGAACTATGAAAGCAATAAACTCTATGAAAACCATTATAGTCATGAGTGCCATTATGGCTCCAATAGTTACATGGGGGCACAACGCAACACATACCCATCATGAAACAAAAAAGATATTGGCCCCCTTGCACAGTGCGCAAATTAAAAATGAAATCCAAGCGATTGAAATAGCCAACAACTACTTAAACCAAGCCAATGAAGTCGGTAAAAGTCATTATTATGATTTAGCAGAACAGACGATTAAACCATGGTTAAAAGGTGATTCTCACCCAGAAAAGTGGTTGGTAAAGGCGAAAATAGACCAGCATGAACATCATTTTGAGGAGGCCATTGAATCCATAAAACGAGTATTGGCTGATAATCCAAAAAATAACAATGCCCACTTAATGGCCACACGTATCTACTTGATCAAAAGAAACTTCCAAGCTGCAAAGACACATTGTCAACAGCTCAGTTCAGATGCATACATGAATATAGCAGCCATTTGTTTATTAGAAGTGGCCAGCCACCTAGATCAATTAAGCGCAAGCTATGCAGTACTTAAAAGTATGTTCATGGATGCAGAACTTAAAGCGCCCTATCAAACATGGATAACTCTGATGCTCAGTGATATGGCTACTCGCATGAACAACCATGATGAAAGTGCATATTGGCTGGCTCGTTCTTCTCACACCAGTGACATCAGCCACTTGGCTGCTTGGGCTAAGAACCAACTTCAATTAAAGCAAGCCAAAGTTGTTATTGAACGCTTGGAGCCGCTGTACCAGAATACCCCTTTAATAGAAGATACTTTGCTACTTCAATTGGCGCTGGCAGAACAACAGCTAAACCAGTCAAACAAGCATGTGTCATCAAGAACAAACCAACTACATTGGAAAGAATTAATTAAAACTCGAATCAAACAACGTGAACAAAGTACACTTAATCACCACGCCAGCGAGGTTGCTCAATACTATCTTTATTTAGATGACAACCCCGAAAAAGCGTACCATTGGGCCAAAATTAACTGGCAACAAAGCCAGGAATACAATGATAAACAACTGTTAGAAGCAACAAGAGTGGCACACCGAAGTCATTAATCAATGATCATTGCAATAACTTCATGAGGCTTGAAGTTCATTACTCATCATTAAGCGATCATGAACTTTTGAAACTTTTGATGAACTTAGGCTGATCAATCAGGCATTTGGCATATCATCAATATCCAGATTTTCATTTCTAATTGATTGTTCAATAAAGGCACAAATTTACATCCTGTAAGCATGTGATGTTTCGTGTATCAGTTTATCAAAGACTTTAAAAATTCAATTTCTAAAGCAGGCGTTCTAATGCTTCTAAAAGATGGCAGTTGGGCCTGTTGTAGCTGAGCCCAACGAACCATCGTTAATAATTTAATCCCTTTTGTAAAGTGACTCAATAGTACTGGTAGCCAGTGTATTTGCGTTGATCATATAACCAGTTAAAGCACCAGATGCATTTTCAGGCAGGTCTAGTTTTTCAACTGACAATGCATGTATTGTAAATTTATAGCGATGAATACCATGATCAGTTGGAGGGCATGCACCTCCAAATGTATGGCTGCCATAATCATTCCTAATTTGAAGGCTGCCTGCTGGCATCAAACCTTCCGGTGATTTGCTGGCACCAGTTTTAATTTCCGTAATGGTTTTTGGAATGTTAATAACCTGCCAATGCCACCAGCCACTTCCAGTTGGAGCATCAGGATCATAAACAGTTAAAGCAAAACTTTTTGTGCCCTCAGGTGTGCCTGACCATTGAAGGTGTGGCGATAAATCGTTCCCAGTACAACCAAAACCATTAAATTCTTGAGCTTTGCTCATCAACTTTCCATCCGTTATGTCATCACTGGATAAGGTCAAGCTTTCAGCTTCTAATGTAGCTGCATGAAAAAAGAATAAAATACAATAAATGTTAAATATACGACTCATAATAATCCTAAATAATTAAGTGAATATCTATTATATTTTTCCAAAAACCGAAAAATAGTACCAAATCGGCCAAGCTTTAGCCTTAATCAGTCATTTGAGTTTTTCTGAGATCTGAGGGTGTTAATCCGAACCTTTTCTTAAACCTCTCCGTAAACCTAGATTGCGACTGATAACCACATCTATCTGAAATAATTCCTATAGGTTGTCTGGTAGTTTGGAGTAAATGCAGTGCCAAACCATGCCTTGCTTGGTCTTTAATTTTTTGCAAGCTGGTACCTTCAGTTTTTAATTTCCTGCGCAGTGTTGATTCACTCATTGACAGTTGATTACAAATGTCCTTTATTGTGAATTGATTAAAACCATTCTCTATATAGATTTGATGTAAATGGCTTTTAATTTGGGGGGTTGATAGCAAGGAAAGAATCTTTTGATAACCCTGATGACACATCATAGAAATCAGTTCTCTTTTTCTTGATGACCAAAATTGTTTTGGTGCCCATTGGGACAACTCAACAAACTGCTGCAAACATAATTCTAATGGTAAGGTTGTTTTTCCAATATAGTGCGACTCTGTGATTGGTACATTGATTTGAAGGCCATCAAAGTCTTGGTAGTCAAATTCAATGAGAAGTGCAAAATATTCTTTGTCTTTAGGAATGTTGCGCATATTAATGGCAGGGTTATCTGATAAAAAAATAAAATTTCCAGAATCACAAGTAATATTATTGTCTGGTCCTAAATTTTTACTGCCATTGAGCACGATTATCAATAATGGTTTAGCAATAGGTACGTTCAACAGTTTTTGTACTTGTCTTGATGTATAAACCGAAAAAGGTTGTTCTTCGGTTATATTAATCGCTTTTTTTATGGTGCGAATGAGTTCTGGCATGATTTAAATTTATTCCAAAGATAAGAATAATTTCTGAGTTAATGTTAACCTTCAATACAATTATATAGTACAGATCAACATTAAAAAGCCAAAATATTTTAACCTGCTTGTGCCACCTCTCATATTGCCAATTCAGTCAAACAAATTTAAGTTGACTTAAGAAAACTGGTGTCAATTTCCTCAACTGTTTTTTTACTGATACTGATACGCGATTTTCTGTGATTAAGTGAGAAGCTAAAAATGATGTTAAGTCTTTATTTTCAATCAATTCAGGAACATCTTTCAAATAAAGGAGTTACAAAATCGATAGGGCCTGAAACATCAGTACTTCCAGAAACTATAGCCAAATAGGCTTTCGTATTGTTAAGTAACTTTTCAAAGCCTTTTAAGTTATCTTATTCATCAAAACCATTTTTAAAAATCAAATCTTGAACTTCATTGGCCCCAATATCGACAAAACCTTCTGGACGATTGAGTTGTAGTAGGTTAACTTTTCTCTGTTCAAGCTCAATGTCTTGAATTAATCCCAGATTATCAACAGCTAAATCACTGCCCATATCAACTGCTGGGGAATTTGAACTGATTCGATAATCAGCAGTTAGCAGGGGGTTTGAACCTAAGTTATTACCCGCATCTATATAATTACCAAATTCAAGATCTTGAACAATAGAAAATGATACGTCACCCGCTACGCCAATTAACGGACTCCCAAGTCCGATATTATTGTCCCAAAAGATCGAGTTGATAACATCAGGCTGTTCATCTCCATCTAAAGCTGTTTGATTATTAACAAAAGTTACATTAACAACATCTACATTGGCATTTTGAGTGTCGAGTGCAGTGCCTGGATTATCAGCAAACAAAGAATTAGTGACTGAGCCAAAACTGGTTCCTACATTGGTCTGGAATCTAACATTGTTACCACCACCGTTACTAAAAAACTGACTTTGAGCAATGTTTAAGGTGTGCATTCCGTCACCATTCCCTTGAAAATGGATGGATGAACCGGCACTGGCTGAGTTGCTGGAAAAAGTTGATTGAGTGACATTCATGATACCATCATCATCATTGTTGTACTCTATCTGCATGGCACCGCCAATACCACCATTATTGTTATTAAATTCGCAGTTGGTCATTGAAATTTCTGCGGTATTAAAAATGTATAGTCCTGCACCGATATTGCCATCATTATTCCTGAAGCTACAATTTGATAAGGAAAATTCAGCAACGCCATTAACCCTCATACCTGCCCCGATGGAGCTTTCGCCATTGATTACACTTAAGCCATCGATGCTGACAACAGCACCTAAACCTGAAACATTCAAAACCAATCCTTCGAATTCACCATCAAGTATGGTTAATTCAGGGCCTGCACCCTGAAGAGTTATAGGACCTGAGAAGTTCATGGGTAAAGCCTCACCATTACTGGGACTATAGGTACCTTGGCTTATATTCACTGTATCACCTATATTGGCCAACAAAAGCCCCTGGGTGATGGTTGCCACAGCAGATGATGGGGTTTGACCATTGTTTGCATCATCTCCACTGGTTTGATCTACATAAATAGTGATTGCAGCAGCATGCTTACATAAAATCATGCTCACCAGAAAAATAAGAGTAATGTATCTTTGAGTATTCATCAGTTTTTTCAATGGTAAAAAATTCAAACAAGTATACAGCCATTAGATGTAGAGATGTAGTTTGAATTCTCAGCCGTGTTTGATTAAGAAGGGCGCGAGGTAATTCTTCTCAACAATGACCAGTCAGGTCATGTCTATACATTCATCATTCCATTAAAAATACTGACTCAGAGTAATTTTACAATTGGTGAAGTTTAACGTGTATTTAATAAGTCAAAAAATGACTCAGTGACGTAACTGTCAGAACCGAATAGTCAGTAGCAAAGACGCTTTGATAGAGCTCAATATCCGCTTCAATCCCAACTCAAGGCACCGCCTTGATGTTCGTCGACATGACTGTCTTGATGGTGATCATTGTCATTTATTTTGATTTGAGTATCCAACCAGGGTAAGGCATTTTCAGCACCGGGAAAGGGTTCTGCCATACCAAGTTCACGAGCACGTTGGTTGGCGATGTAACGGTGCTGCTCCATATGCTCATCAGCACTGTAATTTTCAATCGGTGTTTGGAATAAAAAGTTAACATATTTTGCTTCAGCGGCTTCTGCTTCTAACCACATGTTTTTAACTTTAGCTGGATCCAGTTGAACTTGATTTTCTTGGATGATTTGTTTAACTGCTCGAATCCCAAATGAACAATGCAAAGCTTTATCGCGCATGATGTGCTGTAACAACTCACCTGACTTTTTCATCAAGCCACGTCGTTGTAAAGAAAAAATTGGACTGAAGCCATGGTATAACCAGTTGCCCTCAAACACCGCTGAGAAAAACAAGTAAGCCAAAGTGAATTGTTCTAATTCATCTTTGTCATTCAAATCAATATCAGGTCGCATCACTGGGTCTAAGTAACGGTTTGACATTTGAATTTTTTGATCAATTTCCGGAATCAATCGATACTGATTGTATAAATCACCTTGATCCAATCCAATCGCTTCAACGCCATGCTGATAAGCCGAAGTATGTAAAGCTTCTTCATAAATTTGGCGCGCTTGGTATATTTGTAACTCAGGGGCCGTCATTTTCTCCATCACCGCCAAACCTATATTTCGCATCGCCAGAATTCCTGAAGTGGTTAAATACGACATCACATTATGAAAAACGTGTTTTTCTTCGGCTTTTAAAGCATTGTTATAATCAATGACGTCTTGATCCATTTTTATATCGAGTGGCGACCAGTGGTTTTTGTTCGCATTGAGAAAGAAGTTCCATGCCCATGGGTATTTAAACGGTGCCAGTTGATTGACATCAGTCAATCCATTGATGACCCTTTTGTCCTCTGCTTTAACTGGCTCTACAGATGACGCACCTGGCTCGGTTGTTGTCACTTTGGATTGATCATTACTTGTCTTAGGTGATTCATTTGAATTGTTTGATGATGATAGTGGATCGTCCCAAAGGTTGCTCATAAATTTCTCTGTCAATGTGGTGCCAGACATTATAGATAATCAACCATCAAAGCCCAATCAAAAAAGTAAATTTAAGTCATTTCAATCTGATCACAACTTAATTTTCACTCCTGTTACACTGATAAAATAGACACTGTGGTAATATCTTCCAAATGCAAATTCTGATTGATTCAATTTCACAATACATTAAACCCAGTTGCGATTTAATAGAATGCCTCAACAAAAGAGTCAAGGAGGTTAAATTTAAAAAAGGAGAGATGGTGCATGATGCGCATAAAATATGCACACAGAGTCTATTTGTGGTTTCTGGAATTTTCAGGCTATATTACATTAAGCCCGATGGTAAAGAAGTCAGTGATTTTTTTGCCAGTGATAAAGAATGGATCAATTCTCCAGTGAGTTTTATGCAACAAAAGCAAGACGTTTATTACATGGATGTCATTGAAGACGCCTCAGCCTTGGCATTGAATGTTAAAGATTTAATTGATCTCTTTGATCAATACCCTGAAATGGAACGCTACTCTCGATTGGACATGGGGGCTTTTTTTGGGCAAGTCATGAACCGGTTGGCATCATTTAGATTCACTTCAGCAGAAGAAAAGTACCTTCATTTTTGTGAAGCCTACCCAAAAATCAAACAGCGAATTCCATTGCATATGGTGGCTTCATATATGGGAGTTACCCAAGAAACGTTAAGTCGAATAAGAAATAAACTGGGTTTTTGATTTAGATCAATGACAACATTGTCTTACAGTTGTTAGTATGAAATTTTTACTTCTTCATACATACGCACCATGAAAAAATTAACTGTCGGAATAATATCTTTATTCTTAAATGTTTGCTTAGCGAACAATTTACCTGAAAAACACGGCTTTATAGATGCGCAACTTTTTGTTGGCAAAAATAACAACCAACCGCTGATCATCGGCTTTGGCGGTGGTGAAGGCGGTAATGCTTGGGCATCTGATTACTGGAAAAAAACCAGGGATGAATTTTTAGACAAAGGTTATGCACTTTTAGCAATCGGGTATTTTGGTATGCCAAATACCACACCAATGCTTGACCGAATTCCATTAGATGCGATTTACCATGAAATCACCAAAGCAGCAAAGAATCCCTTGATAAACCCCAAAAAGTTGGCATTGATTGGTGGTTCAAAAGGTGCAGAGTTGGCTTTGAACCTCGCCAGCAGATATCCAGACATCAGCAGTGTCATTGCCTTGGTACCCAGCCACGTCAGTTTTCCAGGAATCACATACACCATGGCGCATTCATCTTGGACTTTCGAAGGCATTGAAGTACCTTTTGTCCCTGCCAGTGAACGCATCATTCCTGCGGTTTTAACTCGCGACTTGCACACAGCTTTCTCAATGATGTTAGAAGATAAAGAGTGGGTGGAAAAAGCCAGAATTCCAGTAGAAAAGATTAACGGATCACTGATGATTATATCTGCCCGTGAAGATGAAATGTGGCCTTCTTTGATGATGTCTGAACAATTGGTGGAACAGCTAGAACAAGCTCAATTTGCACATCATTATAAACACATCATTGCTGAAGGAGGTCATGCTTCTGCATTGAACCACTTTCCTGAAATCTTTGCTTTTCTTGATGAGTATTTCAAACCAAAGTAAATTTATCTACATCTTTCAGTTGTGAAACTAATCACATTAAAAAGGCCATCACAAAACTGGTAATTCTGATATTCGTCGAGTCTGAATCAGTTAACACTAAACCGCAGTATTGCGCTTTCAACAAAACGAGAATTATGAATCAATCAAAACATCCAGCCAGACAACAACCTTTGAAAAATTAAAACTTTAAATTTAGTGCCGAAAATTGGCACCCTTAATCCCAAAGCCGGATTAAAAACATTAACTGCGTCCCAAAAATTGACCTAATTTGTCACTATTTTCGGTTTTTAACATTTGTTTTAATTGTTTCGTAAAACCTGATTGTCCACACATATATGTATCGCTATTATAAATATATGTCTTGATTCTGGAGACTTTCCAGGGAATCAAGGCAAAAGTATTTAAGCGGTAAGTAAAGATTAATTTTTGGAGGTGTATAGTGAACCAATCAATTGGAAATGATTTATTTGTAGATATGATGAACTGGGATTTTATTGATAAAAACAAACAGTTCAAACAAGGCATGTTAATGAACGATGAAGGCAAGCGTTTACAAATTAAAAAAGTATTTCCTAAGAAGTCAGCAAGCTTTATTGATGTGTTTATGCAATACGCCCATGTGGTTGCCGTCAATGGTCAACTCAAATCTGACCCGGCCGTCATTTTAGGTTTTGATTTAAAGAACAAAATCATATACCCAGTGCTTTACCGCAATGACCTGCTTGATCACACCATCAATGTTTATGAAAAGGGCGCCATCAATCAAGAACATGCTGATTGGTTGTTGGAATATTGGGCGGCATGGTTTGATGAGCTCAAAGCCGATGATTACGATTATCTTGACTATGATCAATTAAAAGTTGGTTGATTGAACCACTTTAAAATGTCGCCTGCACTGAATAAAGATTGAGGTAACTTCATTCAGTGTATTGATTGTAAAAGATCATTTACAGTAATCCACTTTGATCATTTTTTGTTTGCCAGAGATTTTTTGACATACCATTTCACTGAGAGCTGGTCTCAACCCCTTCTTTTTTAAGCTGATAAAAAATCTTGAATCCCATTGCATAAAACCCAAAAATTAAATCAGGGACTCAAACGCCTCTATTAAGCCGTCTGCAAAACAATTTTTATTTTCTTTTTATATCAACAACTTAAATCAATAGTTCCCAAAAACAACCCTACAAAGGCCCGTTTTTCCCCGCTAATTGACTGGGCATTATGACCTCGAGTTATTAACTTAAATGCAGGCCATGGCAGTTGTTTGTCAGGCCATTTACATTTAATTTTGAGGGTACTAAAAATGAATAACTTAAGCTGGGATTTAAGAAAAATCCTGAAAATAACTGCCTTAGGGGGCCTGACACTCGGTTCCACTTTAGTCAGTGGCTATCAAGCCAATACCACGATGCCTTTGGCATCACCCAGTTCAATTGAGCTCAATCAATCACAGCCCAACCAAGAGAAGTCTGTGGCAAAAGCCGATACCATTCAACTCTATGCGGATGTGGTTGAGCCAGGCGCACTGTATGTACACAAAACTGATAACCAGATTTGGTTGTGGGTGATCAAAGGAGAATATGATGACTCAGTGGTTCGTTTACACAGCGTTTTAGAGGTTCCAAATACATATCAACCAGTTAAGGTCAACATCATTGTTGAAGGCATCAGCAGTGTTTTTTATTCTGATCAGTTGTTGTCTAATGCAACCGCAACGAACACCAGTTATTCGGTCACCGGTGAATTTGAACGTGGGCGAGTCATACTGCCTATGGACGGCAGAGTTTTTAATCCTATGTTGAACGTACGTCAAAGAGAGCACAAACCCCTGTCTTACTTTGATGGAGTTACTGAAATATTTAACCAACAAATGGCCATTTATGACCAAGCAGCAGAAGTTAAAGAACAGCAACAAGTACACAGTGATGAATTTGTAGTCAACACCAGTCAGTTATTAGAGGACTACACCAATGCTGTATTGCACTTAAGTGAAGCAGGTGAGCAACTGTTAACCAATAATCATGAGGAGGCAATGGAAGTAGTGGAGATTGGCACCAGCCAAATAGAACAAGACTTACAAGCTGCCGATGAGATCAAAGAAGAAATGATGGTTTACATAAGCAAAAACAGAAGACAGACTGCACATTACTTCTCTTGTATAGAGACTGGTGGCGTTAAACTAGAAAACGACATCAATGATTTTGAATTAATTGCTGATGCTTATGAAGAAGAAAGCGATGACTCTGATCCACTTGAAGACCCTTTAGATGATTTATCAGAAGCCGAAGAAATCAAATACGATGAAGCACAAGAATCGATGCATAACTGTGTGGGCACAGAAACATCAATTGAACAAATGGCTGAATACTCACCAACTGTTGATATTGCTGAAGAAGGTCAGTACCAAGAGGTGGAACAGTACGAAGTCAAAGCACTTGAAATCTTGGCCCAAGCTGAAGCTTTTGGAACACAGGCTTACAACAAAGGCTATTCGTTTGCTGATACAGCAACTGCCTTGGTTAATGTCGATAGATTAGCCAGCTTTGAACATGCGTTTGACGCCTGGATCAGTCCTGCTTTCTTATCTGGTGAAGGCTTCTCCAATGAACAAACAAACAAGACATGGGACAGTCGAAAAAAAGTAACCAAACCAATTGATCTCGAACAAGCCAATGAAAAAATGGCAGAAACTTTGTGTGAAGATTATACAAATTTTGACATTGAGTTTGATGTGTTCGGTGTAGGTGTAGTTATTGGTACACCATTAGATGACAGCATTAAAACTGGTAACGAAGCCAACTTAGTGGT
Source organism: uncultured Marinicella sp. (assembly GCA_937942365.1). GTDB lineage: Bacteria > Pseudomonadota > Gammaproteobacteria > Xanthomonadales > Marinicellaceae > Marinicella. The sequence continues at coordinate 11,818 of CALDFB010000170.1, forward strand.
GACTTTACAAGGTGATGACTGTATTGAAACTCACGATGGTGTTGACTTTGTATTCGCTGGACCTGATGAAGATAAGATTTTTGGTGGTGATCATCATGATTTCTTGATTGGTGGAAAAGACGACGATGAAATTCATGGGAGCGCTGGAAAAACTTACAGCTGGGGCACTGGCAATGTCGATATTGGAAACTTGATTTTAGGTGCTGGTGGTGACGACAAGTTATTTGGCGGTGAAGATGATGCTGACAAAGGTGAAGATGGCATAGTAGCCACTGAAGGGTTCACTGACATAATCCTTGGTGATTTGTGGTACACCGGTGACCCTGGTAAAGACACCATCAAAGGTGAACGTGGCATCGATTTTATTTTTGGTGAACAAGGTGATGATACCCTCAGTAACGCCAAAACTGGCGCCATTAATTTATACGGAATCAACTTTAAGTTGGGTAGTTTCTTTTTTGGTGGAACTGGCGACGATAACATCACAGGTTCAGATTCAACCGGTGCAGGACTTACCCAACTGTTAGGAGACTTTATTTTTGGCAGCCAAGGCAAAGACACGGCCAGCGGCAAAGGCGGCTTTGATTTCATTTTTGGTGGCGCAGACAACGACACCCTATCAGGTGGCAAGTATTTCGATTTAGTTTTTGGTAACCAAAACGATGACACAGTGAGTGGAAACGAGGGCGCTGATCTGGTCTCAGGTGATACCGGTAATGACAAAGTATACGGTAACGATGGTGCGTTTGACTTATTACTTGGCGGTGTTGGTACAGATGCCATGTATGGAGGCGATGGTGTGGACTTGATCTTTGGTAGTCAAGACAGTGATCGAATTGAAGGCAATGATTCAGTGGATTTGATTTTTGGTGGTGCAGCTGCAGATACTGTTAATGGCGGTAATGGCGTTGACATTATTTTTGGCAGTCAGGGTTCTGACTTTTTATACGGTAATGATGGTGTAGACATTATTTTTGGTGGTGATGATCCTGATTATATATCTGGTGGTGGATCTACAGATGTCATATTCGGTAATGAAAATGGCGAGGGCACTAAACGTGATTTATTGTATGGCAATGATGGCGTAGACATTATATTCGGAAACCGTGGTGACGATTACATCAATGGTGGTGCAGCAACAGATGTTTTATTTGGTAACAGTGACAACGATGAAATCGTGGGCGGTGATGATGTAGATATCATTTTTGGTAACTCAGGTGATGATGATTTATCTGGCGAAAATGGTACCGACGTGGTATTCGGAAATACCGGCAATGACACCATTTCGGGTGGCGGCTCAACCGATGTGTTATTTGGTAATACAGGCTGTGATGTCATTTCTGGAGATGGCTCAACCGATGTATTATTTGGCAACAGTGGCTCAGATAGAATCTTGGGCGGTGATGGAACCGATGTGGTCTTTGGTAACTCTGGCAATGACATGATTTATGGCGACTCTGGTACCGACGTTCTATTTGGTAATTCAGATAATGATTATATCAGCGCTGGCTCTGGCACCAACATCACTTTTGGCAACAGTGGAAACGATCACATCATCGGTGGTGATAACAAAGACATCATTTGGGGTAACAGCGGTAATGATTATATTGCTGGTGGTTCTGACAAAGATTTCATTTGGGGCAACCGCGGCCATGACACCATCGACGGTGGTAGCAGCGGTGACATTATTTTTGGTAACCGAGACAATGATTTGATCAATGCCGGAAGTGGTACTGATTGGATTTGGGGCAACCGAGGTAATGATCGCATTCGTGGCTTGTCTGGTAAAAACAGAATCTGGGGCAACCGCGGAAATGATACTTTGGATGGCTATTTATCAGGTAGTGATACCAAAGATAAATTGCGAGGTAACCGCAACAGTGACACGCTAACGGGAAATAGTTCCAATGATCGTGATAAATTACGCGGTGGCTGGGGCAGTGACACAAAAATGCGTAATGTCACTTTATTACCTGCCAGTTTGTTTAATGAGCCTAATTATCCAGTTCCATCTTGTCTGCAGTGATGCAGTTGGTGATATAAAAGAGGGGCCTTTAGGGGCCTTTCTTTATTTCAAAACCATTAAAATATGACATCCCAAACCACTGATTTTAAAACATATATTTTTAATGTTCCCGGTTTGTTCCCGTGTTTTTACCCTGCTAGGAATGTGGGCCAAGGTATAATTAAATTCATACTCACTTTATATCAACCTCAGAGGTAATAAACATGTCACATAAAACAGCACAAATCTTGAACTCTATTTCTTTGTTATCATTTGGATTACTTGTCTTGACTACTGATGTGTTGGCTCATCAAGATGCTTCAGATCCTGATTTTTGTTCAGATAATGACAAAATTGAAATTGGCACTGTATCCTTAAATGGCAGTTCGTTAGAAAATTTATTGAAAGATAAACCTGTAGACTGCCCTATTGGAGTCAAAGAACTTCGTGATAGGAGTAGCCGAGTAAATAAGGAACTTCATCAATATGTAGGCGAAGTAATGATTAACAGGAATCCAACGATGAAGCGTCATGATTGGTTTGACAGTCAACCCGCTCAATATGCTTATGCATATGCCAGTTGTGTATGTGCCAGCTTGGCTAACCAAGATTATGAACCCAATGAAATCAGACCAATGATCATAAGTCCTGAAATCCTATTGAACGAAAACCACCATGTAGATTACAACCTAGAAGATGGCATTGAGTTTTCCTGTCATGTGTGCAAATAAACAAATAAATCAGGTTCAAATGAGCGCGATTTAAATGCCAGTAGAAATGGCTTTTAAGTTAACCATAAAAACCTCTAAGCGCTCATTGAGGTATTTCCTTTGCTCAAAACTGAGTTTGCACTCAGCTAATATGTAATGACTGGTTTTTACCACTGATCTCCATCGCGGTGTTTGGGGAAGGGACTTCAAATTGAAATATCGATCCATGGCTCGGGTTCGTAAACGCCCATCATCTATGGTGACTTTCCATACACCACTTTGTTCAGCTAAACTGATTCGGTCACCTTGCGTATCTTTGCGCCAAACTTCCAAATTACTGTTCATTAAATCAACCATGGTCTTGCGGTATGCTTGGCTTAAATCATCCACTCCTGAGTCAGCCAGTTTAAGTTTTTGGTCGATTTGAAAAATCAAATCTTTGGTTAACACACTGTTGTTATTTTTCAGTGCATTTAACTTGTTCATGATGTTATCAACTTGATTACTGTTTTCTATCAAGAGATAACTTTCCGTTGGCTTTTGTGGGGCAGACTGGTCTAACTGTATTGAAAAAACTATGGTGTTATCCATGTTTAACATCACACTGATCCACATGGGAACTTGTTTTGTTTCATCGATATGAAGCGGAACAAATTGTTGCTCTGGCAGATCATCCTTGTTAAACGTAATCGCTTGAATACTTGCCTGAAAAACAGGTAAAAAAGTAGCTAAGTGTTCGTGACTTGTTGATCCTACAGGTAACTCAAATAACTGTCGAAATGCCGAGTTCATGTAAGTGATGCAATATGCCTGGTCAATACAAACCAGTGGCTCACTGACATCTTTAAAAAAGCTTTCAAAACGTTTTTGGGGCGCTTTAAACTCATTCAATCGATTGCGGTGATAGTTTATCTGACTTAATAACTGCTTTCTTTCTGTTGCTTTCTTTTTAATGAACCAAGCCACAGAAAGTGCAGAAAATGCAGCCAATAATAAAATGGAAATAACCACCAATCGCTGTTTTTTTATCTGTAATTCTTGAATTTCATTGTTCTTTTGTAAGAGACTGACGTTTTTTTGTTGTTGCTGTAACTCAATTTCATTTTGCAGGTACTTAATACCAGTATCATACGTTTGCTTGAGGTTATTTTCATGTGACAAAATAAATTGTTTCAAGTAACTCAATGCTGCTGTGTCATTTCCTTGGGCATCATTGATATCACTTAATAGTCGATAAAAAAGGCTGGTTTGCTCGCTATTCTTGGTTTCCAATGCCAAATTCAAGCCCTCAATGGCTTGTTCTTCTGCTGTTGTATAAGCAGATTGTGCGAGATATATCTCGGCATAAACTTCATACCTTAATAATTTTTGATCAGATGTGATTGAATCTATGTTCTTGGTTTGGTTTATGGCTTGGTATGCCAACTGAGTCTGATCGTTCTGCAAATATGTCATTGCCAGGTTGCATCGGGTTTCAAACAACAACAACTCATTATCAGGTAAGGACTCGTTTTGGATAATGGACTGTTGTAGTATTTCAATGGCTTGTTCAGTATCACCCATTCGACTTAATGAATTGGCTATTTGGTCTCTGATATGTATGAGTTGTTCTTTACTGTCGAAATCTTGTTGGTTGACTTTTTCAAAAATTGTCAATGATCTGCGATAAAAAGTAACTGCAGAATCATATTTCTCCATCAACAGATAGACATTGGCAATGTTGTAAAGTGATTTTGCGATTTCTAAATCAACACCGAGTGTTTCTTTGATTTTGAGGCTTTGTCGATATGACGACAATGAATCTGCATATCGTGATTGAGCCTTATAAACGACGCCTAAATCATTTAAACTCATTGAAAGTGCCAGCAGATCTTGCTGAACCTCCGCAATATCAAAAGCTTTTTGAAACATTTGTAAAGCTTGAGAATAGGCTTTTAAATGGTGATGGTTTATTCCTAACTGTCTGAGTAATCGATGCCTCACCATAAATTGATTGGTTAATTCAGGGCGTTGTTGCTCCATTGCTAACAAAAACAAATTGCTCTTTTCGTAATTTTGTCTTTTTTGGTAAAGCTCAGCTATTGCAAAACCGGCTTCAATCCATTTTTCAGGTGTTTCATCAGTAGCAAGTTTTTCAATAATTTTCAAACAGTTATCTAGGGTATTGGATACATCTGAATTATCCATGCAGTCTTCATATTCGACTGCGTGAACACTCAAAGTAAAGTAGCACATCAAAACAATGAATATTTTTTTTAAATGATCAGTTTGTTCCATCGGATGAAAACTTAGAGCCATGTTTAAAGAATCAGGGTCAAATACTGTAACATAAGTTAAATCCAGTATTCTAGAACTGTAACCATCATGAGTCTTAATATATTTGCGTACATTCAAAGGATGGTTAATAAGAATCACTTTCAACCTTTGGTATTTTTAAGTTCAGAATAACAAACCGATCATTTATTTCTTTTTGTTAAATCAAATAGTCATGCATTTCTTCACTGGTAAGTGCCTATTTTATTGATTGAGAAAGACCTATATCAAGTCAAGAGTGAGCTCCTTTATGAGTGGTGATTACTCTGAATCCGAAACTTGAATTCAGAGTATTTTAATGAAATATATCTTTATTCAACCATACAAAATGCATTCAGTTTATTGCCGTCAAGGTCACGAAAATACCCCGCATAAAAACCTTTGTTCGCCTCTTCAGGACGGAAACCAGGCTTTCCTTCGCAGGTTCCACCTAACTCGATTGCTTTTTGGTAAAAGGCATCCACTTTCTCTGGAGACTCCATAAATAGAGCCACCATCACCCCATTACCCACCGTTGCTGCTTCCTTATTAAATGGAATAGAAATCATTAATGCTGACTCCTCTGGTGCTGGTGACCAGGCCACGAAATAATTATCTTCTTCCATAAACCTACCAACGCCAATAGATTTAAATAATTCATCATAGTAAGCAACAGCCCGTGGCAAATTGTTAGTTCCCAAAGATACGTAACCAATCATGTTTTTTCTCCTGTCATCAATTATTGTTAAAATGTCACTTTAACAGATGACTGCTGACAACATGGTGTCAGCAGTGTTTTGTTAAGCTGTTGTTATTCAAACAAGGTGAAATATACATTACTATGAGACGAGCTGATAGGTTGATCAAAATCACGCACTTCCTGCGGCAAAGACGACAGGCTGTCACCGCAGCACATGTGGCAGAATCTTTTGGCATATGTAAACGCACCGTTTACCGTGATATCCAATGCTTGATGGACAATGGAGTGCCTATCAGAGGAGAAGCCGGCGTTGGGTATACCATTGACAAACAATTTTACTTGCCTCCAATTACTTTTGATCCAGATGAGTTAGAAGCCATCGGGCTAGGTATCAGTATGGTGCGTCAGTGGACAGATAATCAGTTTGCAGAAAAGGCAATCAGCGCATTTGAAAAAATTGAAGCGATCTTACCTGCTTCTTTACAGGGTGAACTCAAACAGATCACCACCTATGCCGTTCCTACCCGCCTTCCTGTTCCCTGGAGTGTGAGCTTTTCTGAGCTGCGTGATCACATCCGTAAGAGACGTAAAGTAGAGATTCAATATATCGATGATAAAAAACAACAAACCACTCGAACCCTGCGTCCATTGGCTTTATTTTTTTTCAACCCGGTTTGGTTATTGGCTGGCTGGTGCGAGAAACGTGAAGACTTCAGGAACTTTCGCTTAGATCGAATTCAAGATTTGGTGGTCAAAGATGAGCGCTTCGAAGATGATCCAAGTAAAAACTTGTCTGCGTATTTAACCCAGATCAATGCATGCAATGACTAGGCATAATGCAACCAATTATCCTATTTTAAGATTATTCATCCGTTTGCAAAAAAGTACGTAAAGTGCAGCCCTTATAATATGGATATATTAATGAATTCATCAAAACACTTATCTACCTACTGAAAGATAGATGTTGACAAAACATAGAATACAGCTATAATCTACCTATTGATAGATATATTTAACAAATATGGCAGAATTAAATAATACAGCACACCGGGTTTTAGATGTTGCCGAACGTTATACTCAAACACACGGTTTTAATGCATTCAGCTATAAAGACTTGCAGAACGAAGTTGGTGTAAAAACCTCCAGCATTCACTACTATTTCCCCACCAAGCAAGACTTGGCTCTTAAAATGGTGGAACGCTATATAGACCGTTTTAATGCATCACTGAACTCAATATCTAACGAGCAAAGCATCGGCCTAAAGCGCTTAGATAAATTAGCTCAAGTGTACGTTGACGTTGTCAAACAAGGTAAATTTTGTATGTGTGGTATGTTAGCCAGTGATATCTTATCTCTGCCAGAAGCTGTTAAGAGCAAACTTTGTGATTTTTTTCAAATGATTGAAGATTGGATAGCAGAAGCCATTGAACTGGGCATAGCGCAAGATGATGTCACTGAGTCAATTGATATAAAAACAACTGCTGCTCATTATTTAGCCTCATTAGAAGGGGGTATGTTGATTGCACGTACCAAGAATGAGCCGGCTTATTTAAAAGCCATCACCACAGAGGTATTAGTCCTGATTAAACGCTGAATATATTAAAAATTATTACCATTAATTAACCAATCAGTCAGGTGCAATGTGCACCTTTTTATAACAACCATTTATCTACCTATTAGTAGATATACATAATATGAGAACATTATGATGAAACCAAATCAAACAGCATTATTAATCGGCGGTTCTAAAGGCATGGCCTTAGACACAGCTCAACGTTTAGCCAATAACGGCGTAAATCTGATTCTTATTGCTCGCAGCGAGCAGGGATTAAACCAAGCCAAAGAAACCATTGCAAAAACCAGCAATGTTTCCATTGAAACCAGAGCCCTCGACTTATACGATCAAGTTGCAGTTAACGATTTAATCAAAAACATAGAAGGTGAAGACAGACACATTAATTATTTGGTTAATGCCGCCGGTTACTTTAAACCCACCACCTTTCTCGAGCATTCTCGTGATGATTATCGGATTCAGTTGGATATCAATGAGTCCATGTTTTTTATTACCCAAGCTGTGGCAAAAAATATGAAAGCCAATGGTGGTGGATCTATCGTAAATATTGGTTCAATGTGGGCTAAGCAAGCCATCAAAGCCACACCTTCGTCCGCCTATTCGATGGCCAAAGCAGGTTTACATTCATTAACCCAACATCTGGCTATGGAATTGGCAGACGATAACATTCGCGTTAATGCGGTATCTCCTGCTGTGGTATTAACTACCATATATAAAGCTTTCATTGAAGAAGATCAAATTCCAGAAGCGTTGGCAGGCTTTAATGAATTTCACCCAATTGGCCGAATTGGCCAAACTAAAGACGTGGCAAGTGTGATTGAATTTTTACTGTCTGATGAAGCCAGCTGGGTAACAGGGGCAATTTGGGACGTTGATGGTGGTGTCATTGCTGGACGCAACGTTTAACATATAATATCAAAGGAGCATACCATGCCAAATAGCAATAAAACAACTCGACTGAACGCTGACTTTGATCAGCGAGTAGTCATTAAACCCGATGAATATCAGTGGGTTTCATCACCTATGCCAGGCGTAGAGCGCATGATGCTGGATAGGGTTGGTGATGAAGTGGCAAGGGCAACCACCCTAGTTCGGTATGCTCCTAACAGCAAATTCTCAGCACATACCCACAGTGGGGGCGAAGAGTTTCTGGTCCTTGAAGGTGTATTTGCAGATGAAAATGGCCAATATGCACAAGGCAGTTATGTACGTAACCCAATTGGCACTTTTCATACGCCCAAAGTTGGCTCCGAAGGGGCCACTATATTTGTCAAGCTTCATCAATTTGACGAACATGATGTCACACAAAAAGCCATAGACACCCATGCACAGCCATGGCTTCCTGGCTCGGTAGCTGGCTTAAAGGTCATGCCTTTGCATGAGTTTAAAGGTGAACATGTGGCCTTGGTTAAATGGGATCCAAACACACAATTTAACCCTCATAAACATTGGGGTGGTGAAGAAATTTTGGTTCTAGAAGGCACTTTTTATGATGAATATGACGTTTATCCCAAAGGCTCTTGGTTACGCAGTCCTCATTTAAGTCAACACACGCCTTATACAAAAGATGATGGTGCTTTGATTTATGTCAAAGTCGGCCACTTATTTAACCTTTTGCAAGATCATTAATCGAAAAACATTTTACTCAACTGTTAAATATCAACTCGAATTGGGTAACAGGGCATCATTATGTACAATAGGTTCATCAAAAAACATAAACAAACTTAAAACTGTAATGAATCTGGAAAGCCGTTTAGAAAAACTCAAAGCTGATAACTTGTTCAGAACTCGCGTTACCAGGACCTCTAAAGTCGGTCGATATGTTTCGATTGAAGGTAAACAAATGCTGAATTTTAACAGCAATGATTATCTGGGCTTAGCCAGTCATCCTGCAGTTATACTTGCCGCTCAGGATGCCGCCAGTAAATTTGGTTTTGGATCAACCGGCTCTCCATTGATGTCAGGTTACACTTCAATGCACCAAGAACTTGAGTATGCCATGGCTGATTTCTTAAGTTATCCAAAGGTGGTTTTATTTTCAGCAGGTTACTTGGCCAATCTGGGTGTGGCACAAGCGTTACTCAAACGTAAGGACTGGTTTATCCAAGACCGATTAAACCATGCCTCGTTAATAGATGCTGCACAAATCACAGGTGCCGAACTCAAACGATATCCTCACTTAAACAACCAAAAAGCCGAAACCATCATTCAAGCAGACGTCAACCGCTTCAAATTGTGGGCAACCGAAGGCATATTCAGTATGGACGGTGACAGTCATGATTTGTTTTCAGCGGCATTGAGTGCACATACTTACAATGCCATGTTGTGGGTTGATGATTGTCATGGGATAGGGGTGTTAGGTGAAAGGGGTCGTGGAGTTTTAGATACCATGACACTCAGTGAAGCAGAAATACCTATTCTATCCGGCACATTTGGAAAAGCATTCGGCACTTCTGGGGCGTATGTTGCTGGTTCGCATGATTTAATTGAAACCTTGATTCAAGATGCACGGACTTATAAATACAACACAGCACTTCCTATACCGGTGGTCGCTGCTACTTTAAAAGCTTTGGAGATCATTCAAACGGAGCCTTGGCGCAGAGAAAAAATCCTAGAGCTCATTCACTTATATAAAACAGGTTGTGAACAATACGGTTTGGCTGAGCAAGCTAAATTCAGCGACTCTGCGATTCAACCTATTATGCTAAAAACTGAATCTGCAGCCTTGGAAAAATCAGCTTATTTAAAACAATGCGGGATCATAACCACAGCCATCAGACCTCCGACTGTGGCGAAAAATCAATGCCGTTTACGCATCACTTTAAACAGTGAATTAGAACGTGAGGACATTGAAGCATTGATTCAATGCTTGATTGGAAATTACTGACCTTATTGACCCGTTCTTTTCATTCAATCACGAATAAAAAACACCCTTTGAATCTGGTTGTTTTTGACTTCATACATCGCTACCACATCCACTGGGCCATCCGGTAGTCCATAAACTGTTTCTCGATCAATGGCAAAATCTCCAATGTCATTACAAGAATGAACACGACAGGATAAGTTGGGTATCGAAAATCTGGTTTGGTACATTTGTCTAATGGCATCTATTCCAGTTGCAACTACTTCACCAGAAGGCAAATCTGTTAAGACTGCATCAGCGGCGAAAAGCGCACAAAACGCCTCCAGATCACAAGCATTATAGGCATCTAATTGTTTTATAGCGACTTGTCTTGGTGTCATCGTCTGTTGCTTTAATTTATTTGTCATATTCAAACTTTAATTGGCCGTAAGTTCTACCAAATACAGCTCATCCTCTGGCCGCCAAAACTCATTGGCTTTGCGTTTACATTTTTGAGCCAAAGCTAAGGCTTTAGCTGGGTTGCCCAAGGCAAGTTGCGTTTTAGAACTCAGTAATAAATAGGGGTATGCCAAAGGCTGTGAGTCAGAAGCATCAACTGTTTCTAAGATACTTTCTGCCTTTAACAGCGCTCCTGAATCCAAATAATGTTGCAAAAGTTCATTGTTAATACTATGGGTCGACTCCACATCATCAGTTAATAAAGCCATGGCTTTGGTTTCGTTCAATAAATCAATCCCAGCTTGCGACTGTTCTTGTAAAAAATAGACTTTCGCTTGTTGGATATTTAATCGCGGTTGTAAACGCGCCTCACCACTGTTCTCAATGTGTTCTTGTACAGAATTAATGATGCTTTGAGCACGGTCAATCTGACTTTGATCCAACGCCAAATCCAGCTCAAATAACTGATGTTTTAATAAACCTCGGGTGAAGTTGTTTTCAGTTGCCAGTCTGAAATATTCAGCCAAACTGGCCTCCGATTGAACCCACTGTTTACGGGCACGAGATATTTCAATTTCAAACTGTTTGGCAGCCATTAACATGGCAAAATAGTCTATGTCCAGAGCTATTTGTCGAAGTTCAGACATTTGAGTCCAAGCCTCAGTGAAGCGCCCACTGACCATCAGCGTATAAATCAACTCATTCAGTGTTGCACCTACACCCACAGGATAGTCAACATGGCGATAAATACCTATGGCTTGTTGTAAGTAATCTGTAGCTTGTTGGTAATTCGATTCGTGGTTTGCAATCCTTGCCTTTAATATGTTTACCTTACCAACGTTGAATAGGTCAGATAAATCACTGAAATGCTGGTGTGCCAAATCAGCGGCACTTTTGGCAGCAGCTGTTTGACCAATTTGTAATAAAATACTGCCTTTTTTATGCCAAGCATCTGCCTTTAAATCTAAATCAAACTGGTTTCCAAGGGCCAAAATTATTTCATCAAGCACCATCAAAGCTTCATCATAACGCTCTAAATTGTGAAGCGTAAAACTGAGGTTAAACTTAACAGGAAGAAGCTTGCCATTGGCTTCTTCAGGGTATTTAATTAACAGCTGCTGATAAATATCAAGGGCCTGTTGCAAGTCTCCATTGGTATCCAAAATATAGGCTCGTAAAGATTGAACAGCGATCTCTAATTGATCATATACCGGGGCATTTTGTAATTGATCCAAAATAATCAGACTCTGATCATTTTCACCCTTTGCATAGAGAATCTGCGCCAGTTGTAATTGACCCAAATAAAAATCAGGTTCTTGATCAATTGCTAATTGAGCATAGTTACGTGCTTGATCTAATTCGCCTTGTTCGGTGGTATATAAACTGCGTAAATAAAGCTCTAACACATGTGGATTATTTGGCAACATGTTTTGTGCATTTGATTGTGCTGATAGACCACTGTTGTCTATCAACCAATGGTTGGCATCAGTCAAAATAATCAACAAATCTGAGCCACTGAAACTTTGAGTCACAGTACCCGCCAATGTAGCAACTTCAAGATCCAGTGTGTAAGTATCGCCTTGTTGTTGTAAGTCAGTTTGTATCACTTCAAGCTCAGGGTTTATCCGCCAATAATTTTCAATGAACTCTTTATTATTTAACTGCCTAGGCTTTTCATCATCATCCAACAAATAATTTTGCTCAGTATGGACAAACACCTGATTAAGCAATTGATGGCTGCTTTGATCCAACCAATCATCGGCGTTGTTTTCATTGCTCAACCACATCACAGTAGTTGGGTTCTTGGCTTTGGGTTCATTGATCAAATATGATGAAAAAAACCACATCATAAGAACGATAACTACAAACAAACTAAGCCAGATCAGCGCACTTTTTGATGCAGCCTCTTTGGGGAATTTTTGAAGACGTTCTTGATCTGCTGATAGAGTAACTTCTGGCGCAAACTCTAAACCCTTACCATAAGCAGTCTTGATGATCACTCGATCATCAAATTCTGCCAATGATTTTCGAATTTTGGATATGGATTGATCAATTGAGTTTTCTGTCACCATTTTTCCTTGCCAGACTGATTCAATGATCTGATCTTTGGTAACCACCGCTGAACGGTTTTGAATAAAAAATAACAACACCTGGTAATTTATTCTGGTGATCTCAATTTCCTCACAATCACCATCAGACCCTTGATGATGAAGGGTTTGCTTTTTGTCGTCTAAGGTAAATTGATAAAAATTATACTTCATGGTGGTTTAACTTTTAATAACGGTCAACTGATCTGAGACAGTCCAAAACAGCCTCCTATTCAAACATATTAACATAACTCAACCCATAAGAAGCAGCCTCAACAACCACTATGTAACAATCATTGTAATTGTGATTGAGTTCAACAAAATGACCAAAGAGGGGTGGTTTTGTTAACTTTTTTACGCACCCATCCTATCAAGCGAGGTTAAAATAAATAGGCTTCTAATGAAGGTTGAAGATTTTATCCATAAAAACAAGAGAATAACTATGAAAAATAATAAATATTTAAAACCCGCATCAATGATCGCATTGTTGACAATGGGCACTTGCACATGGGCTGATAACAAAGCAGCTGTCGTTGAAAAAACACAACAAGAAATTGATGCCATTAATCAATCGCAACAAGGGCTTGAAATCAAGACTCATGCCGATGGCAGTCGTTCAGTGGATCTCAAAGGTCGTTTTCAAATGTACTCTATGGCGCATATGGTTGATGGTCAAATAGTATACAGTTGTCAAGATCATGAACATCATGCAATCAATACCAAAGACTTGCTTGAAAATAAAACGGCAATTGAGCGAGGTGTTCAATGAAAAATACATTTAAAACAGCATTGATGGCCGGAGGATTACTGGCCAGCTTACAAGTATTGAGTCAAGCAACCATAACCTTAAATATCCGTGATGGGGCTAACGAGGGATTTAATGACACCACAGCAGCAACCCCGATTGGTGGGAATACTGGAACAACCCTCGGTGAACAACGCTTAGCGGTCTTTGAAAGAGCCGCTGAAATCTGGGGTGGTTTTTTGAATTCTGATGTTGAGGTCGTTATCAGTGCTGGTTTTGACCCGCAAACATGTGAACCCACTGGTGCAACTTTGGGCTCGGCTGGCCCCAACACAGTACACAGTGATTTTACAAATGCGCCTGTAACTGATACTTGGCATGTATCCGCTTTAGCCAGCTCTTTGACTGGTACTGATATCAATGGAGGTGATGTGGATATTAATACCACTTTCAACTCAGCCATAGATGACGGGTGCTTCAATAGTGGTTGGTACTATGGACTGGATGGTGCCACGCCCGCTGGCTTTACCCCCCTGCTACCTGTGGTTTTACATGAACTTGGGCACGGACTCGGATTTTTGACACTGGCTAACGGAACAACAGGAGCCTTGTTCCAAAATACACCTGATAGTTGGACACGTTTTATGCGAGATGAAGAAACAGGTGAAAACTGGAGTGATATGACCAATGCAGAACGTGCGGCTTCTGCCATCAATGACCCTAATTTGGTTTGGACCGGGCCTAATGTAACCGCAGAATTCCCCAATGTCTTAGGCAGTCCTGCTGTGTTTACAATTAACTCACCAGCTGGCATTGCAGGTGATTATGACATACAAACTGCCAGTTTCGGACCCGCCATCCCTGATGCTGGTTTAACCGCTGATGTGGTTTTAGCCGATGATGGTACTGGAGTAGATGTTAACGATGCTTGTGAAGCCATAAACACAGATTTAACGGGTGCCATAGCAATTGTGAACCGAGGTTCATGTAATTTTACAGCCAAGGTTATTAATGCACAAAACGCTGGGGCCGTTGGAGTCTTAGTTGCCAACAACGTTCCTGATGGTTTACCCCCAATGGGAGGTGCCGACCCATTAGTAACGATTCCTTCTGTGGGTATTTCACAAGCTGATGGTGCATTGATTACGGGCAGTGCAACCACAGTTAATGCCACCCTTGGTTACGATGTCAGTAGCTTTGCTGGCACCCAAGGTGGTTTTGTACGATTATTTGCACCAGACCCTTTTCAAGGCGGTTCATCGGTTTCTCATTGGAGCACTGCTGCCAACCCGAACTTGTTAATGGAGCCCAGCATCACTTCAACTATTTTTGATGAAATTGATTTGACCTTGCAGTTATTCCAAGACATAGGTTGGAATACCAATAGCAATGATGATTTGATTTTTGCAAATGGTTTTGAATAGATAAAACAAAGTTCCAATGAAAGCCGGGGTTGAATGCCCCGGCTTTTTTGTTCCTGAAGTATCTAAAGTTTTTAAGTAACTTTTTAACAATCCGTGCGTTTATAAAAGTGACCTTTGATCAATAAATGTATAGAAACCTTTACGCTCTCTCCTCTTATTTCTATGCATTCAATTAATCAAAGGCCAAACCAGTGCGCCGCTGTCTGCTCCTTCCAAGTCAGCTAGTCATCTAACTGTTTGCGGATTTCGGCGCTTTTTTGGTGATAGACCAAACCTTCTGCGGCGGCTAGTTTGGCTGAAATGTTGGCCAATACCCCGCGCCCAGTCTGATTTATTTTTTGTGTGGAAAGTACCTTAAGAAATTGGTGAACACTTAAGCCACCGGAAAACTTGGCTGCACCTGCCGTTGGTAAAGTGTGGTTAGGACCTGCGCAGTAGTCACCAAATGCGACTGCCGAATTCTCACCAATAAATAATGATCCATAATTTTTAAACAACGATGTTTTTAATGACTCATCACAAACCATCAAATGTTCTGGTGCGTAATCATTGATGAAATCTAAGGCTTGTTGCTGATCTTTGGCCAACAACAATGAAATGTTATCTTGTTCCAGTAATTGTTTGCCCTTGTCATGTTCTGACAACAGGTCGTAAAGATTTTCTAACAACTCACCAGATTCACTGACCACGATACTGACCGCATTGTCATCATGTTCAGCTTGAGCCAATGCATCAAACATCAACCACTCAGGCTGTTTAATGTCATTGGCATAAATCAACAATTCACTGGGGCCTGCCAAAGTGTCAATTTGGGTGCGGTGCTGCACTTGGGCCTTCGCTTCATTGACATACGCATTACCCGGACCAACGATCAAATTCACTGGTTGAGTTTGATCAAATCCATAAGACAATGCGCCAATGGCTTGTGCACCACCCACATGCAAAAATTGGGTGGCTCCAGCTAAACTTGCAGCGGCTAAAAGTGCCGGATCATCAGAAGGTGAACAAGCGACTCTGTCAACACACCCTGCCACTTGTGCTGGCGTTAAGGTCATCAAGGCGGTTGAAATCAAAGGAAACTGTCCGCCTGGAATATAGGCACCTATGCGCTCAATTGGCTGATAAACGAAACCAAAGTCACCCATTTCATCACTGAAATGGTCACTTTTTAAGTCTTTAATTTGAAACTGGCAAAACTTTTTAATGCGACGATGCGCACTTTGAATGGCATCTTTCAGGCCCTGCTCTAAATCATAATCATCAAAAGGAAGTAGCTGGATGTATTTAACTTCTTGTTGATCGATTTTTTGACTGATCGCTTGGATGGCTTGGTCACCTTGTACTTTGATTTTTTCTAAAATGCTGGCAACGGTTCCTTCTATTTTACTGTGGTCTTTAAATTCAGGTCGTTGATATTGTTCAACAGCTGTGTATTTATCGTTCATTGTTGCGACTCCTGAGGTCATTGACAATTTCTTCTATACCCACGCCCTTGGCTTTGGCCATCACCAAAGTAAAAAACAACAAATCTGCCGCTTCCCAACGAACATGGTTGTGTTCTGAAGCCTCAATCAACTCATCACATTCTTCTTTAAGTTTTTCAATTTGCAGGGCAGGACTGGCAAAGAGCTTTTCAGTGAAGGACTTGCCTTCGTTTGAATTCAGTCGCTGTTCAAAAATTTCATCCAAATAATTTAAGGAATAACTTTGTGTTTGGCTGGCAAAACATGAATAGCGATCAAAGTGACAGGCGTTGTTGGTCTGTTCAACTAAGAACAATAAGGTGTCACCATCACAATCAACATCAACTTGTTCAAGCTTTTGGGTGTTTTGACTGGTTTCTCCTTTGGTCCAAAGCTGATTTCTGGAGCGAGAAAAATACGTACCTGTTCTGGTCTTTAACGCATGCTCCAAAGACTCTTGTGATGAGTAAGCCATCATCAAAACTTTGCTCGTTTTACGGTCTTGTACCACAGTTGGAATCAATGGCAGCTTATTAAAATCGACCAATGACATAAAGGCTTGATTCAATGACATCTTGCCTGAGTAAATGGCCATACCTATTTGCGAATTAGCACCTTTTGAATTGATCCATTGCAAGTCCTCATAACTGGTAATCCCGCCGGCTACGGTAACTGGAATCGATGAGGTTTTGATGACATCAGCAATGCGTGGTTGGTCAATACCTTGCATCATGCCTTCTTTTTTAACCTGCGTATAAAGAAACTCACCACAATTCTCTGACCACTGTTCAATGATATCTAAGACTTTGATGTCTTGGGTTTTCTTCCACCCATGCGTGGTCAGGTAATCATCTTTGGCATCAATGGCAAAAATCAATGCTTGGCGCGGTAATTGCTTGACCCAATCTTGGCTGGCTGAGGTACCCAAGATGATTTTTGTTGCGCCTGCTGCAAGATATGCTTTTGCGGTTGCTAAATCACGAATACCGCCGCCCACACGACATGGTCGCTTGCGCAGCATTTGTTCAATGAGCTCTTGATTTGAGCCTTTTCCCATAGCAGCATCCAAATCTATGATAGCCACTTCACCATATATCGCAAAATCTTCTAACAGTGCAAATACATCTGCTCTTTCGATGATCTTTTTATCACCTTGTTGTAACTGCACGGCTTTACCGTCCATCAAATCAATACTGGGTATTAACATTCGGTGTTCCTTATTTTTATGTTGTTATTAATTAAATAGGCTTTCACTTCTCCAACGGTGTACTCACCACGATGAAACAGTCCAGCTGCTAAAACAGCATCTGCACCGGCGTGTACAGCAGCTAAAAAATCCTGTGGGCCTTTGGCACCACCTGAAGCAATCACTTGTACCGGAAAACCAGCACCAAACTGAGCCAATAAATCTGTATCAAAACCACTGCCAGTGCCATCTTTGTGCATGGCGGTGAGTAAAATTTCTCCAGCGCCACGATCCACAATTTCCTCAATCCAACTGTGGTAATCAACCGGCGCGAGCTTTGAACCACCATGGGTGTAAATAGCCAATGAACCATCCACTTCTTGGTTAACATCAACTGCTACTACAATACTTTGCGAACCGTATTGTGTGGCAATTTGGTTGATCAGCTCAGGCTGTTCTACGGCCATGGTATTTAAGGTGACTTTATCAGCGCCGGCGTGAAAGAATCTGTGTACATCTTCCAAGGCCTTGATGCCACCACCTACAGCAAAAGGTATCGATAAATGTGTGGCAACCTGATAAACCATATCTAGCGCAGATTGTTGCCCATCAACCGAAGCTTTGATGTCTAAAAAAACCAATTCATCTGCGCCTTGTTGTTCATACATTTGAGCCAGTTGCACTGGGTCACCCATATCAACCAATTCTTTGAAATTAGTGCCTTTCACCACCCGACCATAGGCCACATCTAAACAAGGAATGATGCGCGCGCATAAGTCAGATTCACCATTGATATCAGGCTTTTCATTATTGACATACATGTTTAATTAACTCCCTTCCGAATGAACCTGATTTTTCAGGATGAAACTGAAAACCATAAAGATTTCCTCTTTGCACTGCAGCACAAAAGCTGCTGCCATAGTTAACCTTTGATGTACCGAAATGACATTCACTGATCGCATATGAGTTAACAAAATAAGCATACTGATCTTTCATGGTCAGCTTGTAAGAATCCAATTTAGCCCAACCTACCATGGGTGTTTTGGGGTGTGACAGTTTTTGACAACGACCTTTGAATAATCCCAAGCCATTGGTTTCAGGATCTTCTTCACTGCCTTCAAACAGCACTTGCATACCCACACAAATACCGACCAAACGTTTACCATTGCGTACCCATTCTTGTAAAAACTCGCGCCAACCTGTGTCATTAATCTGTTGCATCACATAAGCGAAGCGACCTTGTCCAGGCATCACCAAGACATCACAAGTCGTTAATAAATCATCATTGGGCTTCTTAACTGTGGTTAATGAAAAGCCTGCCGTTTTGATCGCAGTTTCTAAACTGAGTAAATTACCCGAGTTCAAATCGATCACTGCCACTTGAGAAGCCCTGGTATTATTCAATGCTAGACTCATAACACACCTTTGGTTGAACGCATGCCTGCCACTGGCTGCAAAGCCTCTTTCAGCGCGTAGGCCAAAGCTTTGAAAGCCCCTTCTATTAAATGGTGATTATTACGAAAATATTGATTTTTAAGGTGTAAACAAATTTTACTGTTGATGGCTAAAGTGTAGAAAAAATGTTCCCACATTTCGGTATTGATGCCGCCTAATTGAGCTTGGGAGAAAGGCAAATCAATCACTGCATAAGGTCGCCCACATAAATCCACTGCACATAGAGTTAATGCCTCATCCATAGGTAAAAACCGCTGCCCATAACGTTGATTAGGCTTAGCTGCTTGCCAAGCTTCATACAGTGCATCGCCCAAACATATCGCCACATCTTCAATACCATGGTGATCATCTACTTCTAAATCAGCGGTGACTTGCAAATTTAATGACCAACCAGCATGAGAAGCCAATTGGTCTAACATGTGGTCAAAAAAAGGCAAGCCTGTGCTGATGTTTTTTTCTATAGCGTCGAGATTGGCATTGATGTCTAATGACAACTCTATTTGTGTTTCTTTGGTGGCTCTGGATACTTTAATCATAATAAAGTCTCTAATTGGTTGATGTTTTCAAGGACCACATCGGCCCCAGCTCGATATAGATTCTCTGTGGCTTCTGGTGTCTTGGCTCCAATACCAATACACAGACAACCTGCTTGAGTACCTGCTTGCATGTCGTCTACGGTGTCACCACAAAACCAAACTCTTTCAATGTGATTATTTCGCATGATGCTTAACAGGCCCTCTGGGTCAGGTTTTTGTTGCTGTACATCATCGGCACTGATGATGTATGTGGGCTTGATGTTGAGTTGTTTGACGCCTTGTTCAGCTTCTTTTCTTGGTCGCCCAGTTACAATGGCTGAAGTTATCCTCGCATTGAACACTTGTTGTTTCAAAGAGGCTGATATTAAATCACTTTCAGCCATCACCAAACCTGCTTGACTCCCTTCACCTTGATACAATTTCTGAAAGGTTTCAACAACCGTTTCATAGGATAAGTCATCGCGATGTTGTTTAATCAACTCTGCGGCCAATACCCAATCGTTGTTGAAACCGCCTTTTGCCCTAACACGCTCAATATCCGATTGTTCAACTATCTGGCCAGTCAAAACAGATACAGTCTGGATGATACACTGGTCGTAACTTTGTGACGTATCAATCAGTACACCATCCATATCAAAGGCCAACAATTGTGGCGCTAATATCAGTTGTAATGCTTGGGTGAATTCAGCCATGTTTTCAGGAATCGTCAGCCGCACTGCAGCTGGCAAACCACCCAACTCAGTCTTGATTTGAATGCCGTGTTTAGCCATGACTTGTTTGAATAAGGCTTTTTTCTCATCAGTGGTTTCAAACAGCACAAAATTACCCCGGCTGGCACAAGTCTTGATGCCGTGATTTTCCAATAACTCAATCACACTTTCACGATTTTCAGCAATCTTCAGACAGTATGCTTTGATTTCATCTCGGGCCTGCCATGCTGCTGTTGCTAATTGTAAGTTGGCTCTGGAAACATTAAAAGGCATGGCAATCTTACGGAATTTATCAACCATTTCTGGTTGACCAAAAATATAACCAATCCGAGCACCCGCCAGTCCAAAAGCTTTGGAGAATGTTCGCAACGTCACCAAGTTGGAAAAAGCGGCATAATCGATCGACTGATCTTCAACTGCAAATTCAACATAGGCTTCATCCAGAAAAACCCAAGCGCCTTTGGCCGCTGCGGAGCGGATCAAGTCAAGCAACACATCTACCGGCAAATACTCGCCAGTGGGATTATTGGGTCGAGTTAAAATCACCCATTGATTGGCAGTCATTTGTGATTTTAAAGCTGCCACATCAATGGTTAAATCATCACATGCTGGAGTAAAAATGGTTTCGTTCTGCCATACTTTTTGGTTATGCGTGTATTGACTGAAACAAGGTTCTGGTACCAACAATGATTCATCATTGAGTTTGCAATTCTTATACAGCAACTCAATGCTTTCATCCCCACCATTGGTTAACATCACCGAACCCTTGACCAACCCTAAGTCTTCAGCCATTTGGCTCTCAAGTTCTGCACGGTTTGGGTAACACCACAGTTGATCGGTGTTTAATTCAAACGACGCCAACCAAGCCGGCTTGGAATCAGCTCGCTCATTAAAATCTAGTTTAAGGTTTGGTTGACTCATGACTCAAATGACTTTTCTGATTGGTAATTCCAAGATATCAGTGGCACCGGCCTGTTTTAACTTGGGTATCAAATCTTTGGTTGCATTTTTTGGAATAGCCGCTCTAACTGAATAGGCTTCAGAATTGAATAACTGGCTGACTGTGGGTGATCGCATGGCTGGCAATAACGCCACCAGTTTCTCGATATTTTCACTTTGACAATTCATTTCTAACAGCACTCGCTTGCGGGCATTCATGACGCCATTGATCAACAACAGCATGTCATCTATTACGGCTTTTTTAAATGGGTCCTCTAATGCAGCTTTGTTGGCAAAAAACTGGGTGGCACTTTCATAAACCACATCACATATTTTTAAACGATTGGCTTTGATGGTACTGCCGGTGCTGGTGTTATCGATCACCATATCTGCATCTTCCGGCGGAAACACTTCTGTGGCACCATAGGAACGAATGAGTCGGGCATCAAAGCCATTGTTATCCAAAAACTGTTGGGCCAAATTCATGTATTCGGTGGCCACGATAATCTTCCTGTTTTTTAAACGCTCATAGTCCCAGTCCTCGGGGATACAAGCCACAATTTCAACCGGATTAAAACCCAAAGGTTTGATCACTTCTACATCAGCACCTTGTTCGGCAATCCAATCAAGGCCTGAAAAACCGATGTCATGTTGGCCCAATTCAACCAAAGAAGGAATGTTCTGTCCTTTCAGTAATTTAATTTCAAACCGGTCGTCTGAACAATTTGGGCGGTAGTTTCTTTCATCACCCATGATATTGATACCAATATCGGACAACAACTTAAGTATTTCTATTTGTAACTTCCCTTTCGGGATGGCCATTTTAATTTTCATTTTCTGTTTCACTGTTTAATTAGTTATGGGCAAAAAAAACCCCGTATTTTCAACGGGGCTTCGTGAATATTATGCGAATATCAGCAGCGCCGTCTCAATATGTCGGTTATATGATGGTGATTGCTGCTGTCGTATTTCAAATTAATCATTTTTATCAAATATATAGTCAAAAAAAAACCCCGTTTGCTCTAACGGGGTTTTTAAGAAATTTGTGTTTCAAATTGGCACTAAGCCACCCCGTTGTCAATTAACGCATGGTGATGGATATGTGCAAATCTTGTATTCATGGTTGTCATATTAATTAGGTTTTAATTTTTTGTCAACGAATTTTATTAAAGTAGTGACACAAACCTCCATTTTGATCTTTGAAATTGCTATTAAAACAATACAAATGTTATATTCAATTAAACCGTTATGAAAGAGGTGTTTAGTGACCAAAATAATTATGCTGTTGTTAAGTATCCATGCCATTGACATAGGCGCTGAAACAAAACCACTTCATGAGCAGGGTATACAGTCTTTACATCATATGATGACTGCTGGAAGTTTATCTGCTGAAGAACTAACCCAGTATCACTTAGACAGAATCAAGCGCCTTGATCCAAAATTAAATGCCATCATCAGCTTAAATCCCGATGCCATTGAAGATGCCAAGCAGCTTGATGAACGCATAAAAAGTGGACAACTTTTGGGACCTTTACATGGCATACCGGTCGTGCTCAAAGACAACATAGAAACAAGCGGACCTATAGCAACTACAGCAGGCGCCTTGGTTTTAAAAAACAACATCACTGGTCGTGATGCTACCTTGGTTAAAAACCTCAGAGAGTCTGGTGCGGTGATTTTGGGTAAAGCCAACTTAAGTGAGTGGGCCAACTTTCGCTCTGAACGTTCCTCCAGTGGTTGGAGTGGCATCAAGGGACAAACCAACAATCCTTACGATTTTTCTAGAAACCCATGTGGTTCAAGTTCAGGATCGGCAGTTGCCGCAGCAGCTGGGCTGGCAACACTTACCATCGGTACAGAAACCAATGGTTCAATTGTCTGTCCAGCCAGTGCCAATGGTGTGGTGGGATTAAAGCCGACAGTTGGTTTAGTCAGCAGACACGGTATTATCCCGTTATCACACAGCCAGGACACAGCAGGACCCATCACCCGAACGGTCAGTGATGCGGCTTTGATGCTGAGTGTTATTCAAGGTTTTGACGACAAAGATGCGATAACTGATACAGGAAAAAAACACCAACAACGCGATTATTCACAAGCTTTGAAATTAAATGGGCTTCAAGGCAAGCGCATAGGCGTTTTGAGAAGTGCTGCTGGGTTTCACTCTGAAGTAGATAAATTATTGGAATCCGCAATAAACGACTTCAAAGCTGCGGGTGCAATCATCATCGATGACCTCGAATGGCAGGCACCAGATGGATTCTGGAGTGCCAGTTATGATGTTTTGCTGTATGAATTCAAACATGACCTTAATCAGTATTTAGCAGCTTTACCCAATGAACTGTCAGCACTGTCACTTAAAAAAATAATCGCATACAACACCGCCAATAAAGCCCAGTCAATGCCCTGGTTTGACCAAGAAATTCTTGACAAAGCACAAGCCAAAAAAGGTTTAAAAGATGAGACTTATTTGAACGCATTGAAAAAAGTTCAGCAAGCCACCAGAACGGATGGTATTGATGTCCTGTTAGAAAAACATCAACTGGACGCCATCATTGCACCAACTGGTAGCCCGGCTTGGCAAACTGATTTAATCAATGGTGATCATTTTATCGGCTCATCATCTTCCTTGGCTGCCATTTCTGGTTACCCCAATATCACCCTGCCGATGGGTTATGTGCATCACTTGCCCGTAGGACTGTCTATTTTTTCTGGTGCTTATCAAGAACCTACAATCATTGAAATTGCTTTTGCATATGAACAAAAAACCAAGCACAGGAAACCACCTTTGGATTAAGGAACTGTAGATTTTAGTGACTTATGATGATTTATCAGCGCTTTCTTAACAAAAGAATTTTCTACTTTATGCTCATGTTAATGTGCCTGGTTGCTTGTGGACCCAAAACCAAACCTATCATTCATTCGTCGGTTTTAAGCAAATTATATGAACGTTATGAGCGATGGCAAGGGACACCTTATCAATTGGGAGGTGTGAGCAAACAGGGCGTCGACTGCTCAGGGTTTGTGATGGTCGCTTTTGACGAAACATTTGGCATTCAACTGCCTCGTACAACTGCAAGCCAAGCACAACTCAATGAGATGGTATCTAAGCAAAACTTAAAAGCTGGAGATTTGGTGTTTTTTAAAATTTCTGGCCAAGGCAAGCTTTATCATGTAGGCATCTATTTAGAAAACGGACACTTTTTACATGCCTCTACCAGTCAAGGTGTGATCATCTCTGACATGACAAATACATATTGGCAAGATAATTACTGGAAATCGGTTCGAATCATAAAATAGTTTGAACCGTACTCAATACAGAAGTACTTAACCCTAATTCCAAAATGAAATAATTCAGTAATGTGAGCAAAAATCAATCACTTAAAATGCATAACATCCTCTTTTGAAATAACATTCATCTCAGATCAGGGGTCATAAACTCATCAGCTATCAATATCAGTTCACAACACACAAATTTTATGTGCAATTGTAGTTATGAACTTGTTTTAAAGTTGATAATAACTCTATTTATCAGAAACTTAAATCGACAATTCATGTTAAATTCATGAAATAATCACCTTCTTTCATAATTTTTTTATGTTTTTTTCAGGACTGAAAAGCACAATTCATTTATATTTCAAAGCCAATTTAGGCGCTTATTCAAATATTTTCAGTAAGTCCATTTGACAAGTTTTTTTAAATGATTGAGAACAGAAAGAGGGATACATACCATGATTTATCAATTTAAAGATTTCGTATTTAACACCAAAAAAAGAACGCTTTACAAAGCAGGTTTAACTTATTTACTGACGCCAAAATTGTATAGGCTGATGTTATTGTTTATGGAAGCTAACGGTAGTCTGGTCAGCAAAGGCTTGATCACTCAGAAAGTTTGGCGTGGCCAAATTGTCTGTGAAACCACATTGTATAAGCTTATTCAAAGATTGAGAATGTTGGTTGGTGACGATGGTGAAAAACAGACAATGATCAAAACCATTCGTGGGGAAGGGTATTTATTGAGCTTCAAATGTAAGAAAGTTGGCATATGGGGTCAATTGATCAGAAGAATTGCTTAATTACCTGTTGAAAAAGCCAAGTACCAAACAGGTACTTGGCTTATGTAAGGCATCCAATTATGGAAATTCTGGCATATGACCATCACTTTCTAATTAACCATAAAAAGTCACTATGAAACTGAATAAATCAGTGGGTAGTGGTCCACTTATTCAAGGGACTAAGAATTAAGAAATTACCCATGGAGCACAGAGGAAAAAACCCCAACCCCAATTGAAAAGGATTCCTGATCTCTCCGCCTTCGGCATGTCAATATCACTTCTTGTGCTTCTTCCAACAAAAGTAGGCCCATTAAGAGAATCGCCATATTACCATCGGATGGCCTAACGGCTCGTCCCTGGCCCTCAGAATGACGCCTTCTTTGTCACCCTGAGCGAGTCGTAAGGACCTCGCAAAGCTGGATGGGTGTTTTAATTCGAAACCATATTAGCCAGCGGGTGGATACAAAAAGTACAAAATTATAAAAATAAATGTCTATAAAGCGAAATACATCTCGCTATTCAATATGAAGCAAAACAAAAACATAGGTTTTTTGTGAGTTAATTTTAAACAGAAGAGAGGTGTTTTATGATATATAAATTCAAAGGTTTCATTTTTAATACAAAAAAAAGAACGCTTAAAAAACAAAATTTAACTCACATCCTAACACCCAAAGCTTATAAGCTGTTGTTATTGTTTATTCAAGCTAATGGTAGCCTAGTCAGTAAAGACATGATCATTCAGAAAGTTTGGCGTGGCCAAATTGTTTGTGAAGCCACGTTGTATAAGCTTATTCAAAGACTCAGAAAATTGATGGGAGATGATGGTGACAAGCAATCTGTCATTAAAACCATACATGGTGAAGGATATTTATTGGTTTTCGAGTTTAAGAAAGTCGGTATATGGGGCCAATTAATCAGAAAAATGGCTTGAGTTTCCTTAAAAATAAGCCAAGTGTTTTTTATTACGCTTGGCTTATTTTAGACTTTTCAACCTTATTCACGAATCATGTAAAGGTTTCAATCAGTATTCCAATTACGGAAATTCAGGCATCCAACGATCACCGTTTCCTAACCTGAAAGCTCCATTTCTTAAGTGCGCACCGAGAGCACCTACTGACATTTCAACCATCACACCATCCACCATAACCATTATTCTGTCCCATGGATTTAGTTGTCGATTTAAATCGTTAAGAAACCAATCTAATCGAATATCATATTCGCGATCATCACAACTTCCACCGCCAGACCAACAATCACTGTCACCATCTCCATCTGGATCATCAGTAATAACCGTTGTGGATGGCTGATCCAGTTCAATTTCGTTTAATGTCAAGGTCGTCGAGCTTTCTTGCATAGCATGCATGCCTCTTAATGAAGCAAATCCTTGAAAATAAAAATATCCATTAGATATGCTAGGTTGAGTCCATTGTGCCACTCCATAACCTATCTTAAGTTTTAGATAACCATTAGAAATTCCCATCAAGTCCTTAAAGGGGCTGAACCCATTTGACACAGCCAACATTTGCTTCGGAAACACAACCAATTGACCATCAATAGCTGCCATCAGATTAGCTTGGTTATATATGTTATATATGCGCTCTGATGTCACCTTGGGCAGACTTTCATTGCTTTGGTTCAGCAAGGCAGACCTGAAAACAGGAATTTTCCCTGCTTGATGGTTTTCCTTTCCAGGTCTCAAGTCTCTCAAATCAACCAACTGCAATTGCGCGTGAGTGTTGAAACTCAATACCAACAAAAGCGCCCATATAAATTTCATTCTTTTCATTACTTTACTCCTATTAAATACATAAATATCACCCACGTCTTTGTGAGTTGGGTAAAGTTTAGAGGCTTTATGATTAAATCCATAGTGACACACTTTGACACTGTCTGACATGATGCTGACATTTTAGGCTTGCATGCTGACATAAATGGATTCTTGTTATTTATATATTAAGGTACGACTTTAGGCCACATCAATAAACTTTAAATCGGTCTATATATTCTTGGGTTGTGTCGCTGGGTTCTGGCCTTGGCATGTCAAATGCTCTGGCAAAAAAATCCTCTATCAAAAAATAATAGGCATATAAGCCAATTGAATCAGTGGGTTTAAAGTTATGTCCGTTGTTTTTATCAACGAGAAACTCAACTGGCTTGCCTGCTTTGTGCAATTTAATGGCATGGTCTTTTACATCAACTATTGGCACACGTTTATCTAATTCACCGGCCCAAATAAACAACGGGTTGTTAATTTTATGCCAATTAAAAGAGGGTGAATTGGCTTTCATTCGCTTTAATTGCTGTTCGTCTTCTAAATCAACCATCAAGACATCAACTGCTTCAATCAAAGGAATACCATCATATCTATTGATGTCTTTTTGGTCTAATTTAAACAAGGTACTCAGCAGTTCAGGTGGCCCCGCTGAGGAAAAACCAGCCTGAAAAAGATCAGGATAGTTAGACATCAGAGACAAGACTGAATAACCACCAAATGAATGGCCCAGCACGCCCAGCTTATCAGGTTGGCTTATGCCTTGAGATAGTAAGTAGTTGACGCCATCAACGATGTCTTGCTGAACCCTACCACTGAATTCTGCTTTTCCCGCTTTCATATAACTCAATCCATAACCTTTTGATGCTCTGAAATTAGGCATAAAAACTACATAGCCTTGATTGACCAGATACTGCCAACTTGTATGCCCACCATACAAACGATTAAAAGGCCCGCCATGAACATAAACCAGCAGTGGTGCTTGTTTGATGTCTTTGCCCTTAGGCAACATCACATACCCATAAATTAATCGACCATCTGACGCTGTATAGCTGACAGGGATGGATTCAGATAATTGCGCTGAACTCAAGCTCATATTGAGACTGCGTTGCTCTGATAGTATGGGCACGATCTGATGTTTTTCTACATCATACATATGATATTTTGGGTGACCTAACAATGCACCTGACTGACGGATGAGCCAATAGGGGTTTGACAAGTTAGCTGCAACAGATAATGAGCCATCTAATGATTGATTAATTAACTCTAAACCCGCTGACATATCTGGGTGAACAGCATATGTTTTCAATCGATCAGTGAAATAACTGATAAAGAGTATTTCATTGGAGTCACCGCTGACCAAGCCAATTACATCAGAGATTTTTTCTGGATCTTGATGTAAGATCCTGCTTTCACCTGTGCTTATATGATAGGCATGTAAACTGATCAAGTCAGCATCATGAAAGCCCACTAACATCAATTCATTGCTTGATTCATTGAAACCAACCATCTCTATCTTATCCACCACAGAAGCTGTGAAAATCAACTGCTTTTCTGCTCCACTAAGCCGATAGATGTGATGCTGTTTTTCACCTGCATAACGAACAAATTGCAAATTGCCATTGGCATCAAACAGGTGATCATAGATACGCTTTTCACCATTAAATAATTCGGTTTGTTGACCATTTATATCAACTCGAATCAGTTGATGCTGTTGTCTTTTTCCTTGCAACCTGGTTTGTCTGTGCATCAAGACATGACCTTTCTGACTGTCATCGATGGTGTAAAATGATTCTCCATTTATGGCATTAAATTTAACAAAAGCTTCTGGCCTACTGTTGATTTCATTAACTCGTAAGAAAGCCATATTGGTTGCTGTTTCTAAATACAACAACTGGCTGTCTTTAGACCAATATATTGCTTTTAAAACCTTTGAATGTAGCCTTTTTTGTTGTTGTTTATCCCTCAAGTTCATAACCCACAAACTAACACCATGAGATTCTCTTAGTACATAAGCCAGCTGTTCACCATTGGGTGATAGTTTGACCTGTAAAAGGCTTGGTTTTTGTAAAATATCTTGCCACTTGTATGACTTGGCTGATTTACTGTTAACGTGCCGCTCTATTTCAGCTTGTAGGTTTGTGCCTTGAATGGCTGTTTGTTTACCAGCCAATTGGCTGCTAAACAAACAAAACAAAGCCATAATGATAAATTTTTGCATGATCATAATGAGTTATGAAAGTTTTTTTAAATCTTCTTTTGAGGCATAAAACAGCCAACAAAACAGCAAACCAGATAAACTGGTAACTGCTACTACTGTCATTTGAATATAAAAAGCTGATTTCGAAACAACACGTTTTCTGAGCAAATAGTAGCTCAAAATCACAGCGCATAAGGAAAGTACAATCATCACTGTCCAAAGCAACGGTGACAAATGAGGCAAATGCCACTTTTGAGGTGGCTGAGGTGGCATAACACCAATAAACGGAACCACAGTACTTTGATAAAAAACATGAGTGAATGGCGATAAATAATAGCCTCTGTATCGATATAATGTACTGAATGCATTTGAAAGTGCGCGCTGGCCTATGGGTTCTATTTGATAATTGTTGTCCAAGCTGTAAGTTATTTGTTCAGCTGAATACTGGCCTGTTTCACTCAATTTTCCATATAAAAAGCTGATTATATTGGAGTCCAATAATTCACTCCAAGTGATTCCATTTAAATTTTCATACGGCTTAGGCAAAGGAACTCTGGCCAATGTGGTCGCCAATCCCCGGCTGTTATCGAACGATACAGGGTCCAATAAATACAAAGCTTCACTGCTCAATAATGCATAATGGCTGCCTTTTTTCTCCATGCCTGATAACAAGTATTCATCACCAGACAATTCAATCCTGTGATTAAGCTGTTGTGAATACTTATCATAAAAATATACTTTACTGGTTGTGATCACCTGATGGCCCAACACCCTAGGCACTTCATCAAAAACCAAATTACTTATATGATTATTGGCTACTTGATGTTGACTCTCTATCAAATTGTCCTCACTAGAAATATCTTTCAAAGCATGGCCAAGCACTGCTGATCCGGGTGACTCTTTTCTGCCCAAAAATTGGCGCTTGTTATGACTGTATATCCACTTTATTCCATTGCCGGTATCACTTAAAAAAAGCTGTTGGTAGTTTTGTAAGAATGGCAGTTGTTGGTGCCGTGGAAAAGACACCCATTGCTTATTGATTTCGTATGCTTGGCTGAGGTTTATCTGACGCTGATAATATGCTAAGTCTTCCGTTTTGTTAAACCTTACAGTTGAATCCAAATCTAATCCCAATATAAGCTTTTCATTGTTATCTGTATAAATCAAATGTTCATAGATGTCATTGGCAAAATACTTATTCCACGCAATTTTTATTCCAGCACCATCTTTCAACATCATAAAAGCTTGAACAACAAATGCCAAAACCAAACTCATCAGCATTAAAGCCGCTAAATGAAAAGGGACTGACGTTAATATGGTTTCAACCGCTGACCTACGTGGGCTGTTTAAACTGGCCTTAAATGCGCCTAGTAACATCAGTATCAACCAAGCAGTAACCATCATAGCAACAACTGTCACAGGCCCTCCAGAAAACAGTGACATGATAATAATCACGGGTAATATCAGAACTGCAAAAGCGGCTTTATGACCTGACAAGGTGATGTAGCTTGCTGTTAAATAAAAACTTAATGCCACCCAGAAAATATAAACAGCTTGTAAATAGTGACGCCAATCAACGATGTACAGCCCTACCAAATCAACAAACAAAGTCACCATCACGTAAGGTAAAACCAAACCAGCTGTTAAAATCAATGTGCCGGCAACAACCAGAGCAAGACACATGTGATGTATTTTTACTGGACGGTTAATTAAATAAGTCCACATGTTAACAGATCGATACGCTTTCATTTGCAGCCAGCCTAACAGCAGGGCATTGATCCCATAAAGGATGGTGAATACCATACCAACGGCCACACCAGAATGTTCATAATCATCAAAATACACACCGGAAAATAACAACAGTGAATTCAAACAAGCTGTTACCAATAACCACTTCTTAAACCTGTTAAATTCCGACTTAATCCACTCAAACATGACCAGGCCTTTGTACTGAATCTATCGATATATCATCTTTTAAAATTGAACTTTCTTGTCTATCAACCTGGGTATACAACAGCAAGAAACTGATCATACCTGGCAGCCCCGTCAAGGCATTAGTCATAGACCAAAACAACCTTTGACCATTTGACAGACGTCGTTGAGATGACCAAAAATAAGTGATACTGAAATACACCAAAGAAAAAACAACTAAAAACAAAACAATTTTCTTCGGCAATGCAGTCAACCATGGGCGTTCAGGCAAATATCGATCACGACCTGGTAGTACTGGAATGCGATCATTAAACACAGCCCATACAGGTGAAATTAAATAATCAATATGACGCATGAAGTCACTTGTGTTGTGTTTTAGTGTACGCTTCGCAATCAATTGAATTTGATCCGCAGTACTGAGCTCATAAGTCAGTTGTTCTGCTGTATAAATATGCTGTCTTGGGTCTTTTCCATACAAAAATGACAACAGGAACTTATCCTTAATCTCCATAACTGAAATGTCCCACAGATTGTTGTAATCGCCGGGCAAATCTATTTCGGTCATTGGTACCAAAACCAACCCTTTCTTCTGCACTGCTATGCTGTCAAATACGTACAGCTTTTGGTTGCTGATTAAAGTAGTAATTGCGCCTTGCTGCTGGGGTGTATTTAACAGTAATTCTTCTGGTTGAGCACTGAAAGTTTTAACCACACTTTTTAAATCTGGCTCAAATTTATACAACTGGTTTCCGGCTATAAACTGCTTGCCATTAATCCATGGAATCGCTCCGAAGCGTGTTTTGTTATTAAATGCTGTTAAATCCTCGCTGGTAAATTGAGGACCCATAAAACCTATGGGTTCTAAAGTTTCAGTATCGATACCAACAAATAGCATGTGGTCATGACTGAAAGTCCACCTTTGCTTGCTGTCTAAATCCTGCAGCACCAAAGCCCGCTCATCCATCATTTGGATTTGTTGTTCTGTCGGATGAAACCACACACGCTTCCGTATTCTAAAAGCTTCACCTAAAGACATTGACACCTGATAGTTTTTAAATGCTTGATTTTTTAAGCCAGATAAACTGGCGAGTATTTTTTGCTCACTGTCTAAAGCAGCTATTTGTCTGAAATCTTCTGGATACACTCCAATTTCTAAGTTGATTTTTTGACTTGAGGACAAAGAAATTTCTGCTGCTGTTAATTCTGCCAAATTAACGACAGCCGAAACCGCCATGAATCCACACCACTGTATGACCAATGCCACAATGATCATCAAGGCTTTATCTGTTGGTGTTTGATACAAATTGATCTTAAACACCATAAATACCATCGGCAGCAGTAATACAATCGCCCATGCTTGTAAGACAAACACATGTCCACCTAGGTTTAAGCTCATTACCATAAGGATAGGAAATATCACCACCACCACAACCCATCGACTGCTACTGAGCATGATGAAACAGCCAGTCAAATAACAAGTTATGGCAACACCCAATACATATAAAAGTTGGTGGTAATGGCGCCAGTCAATTATTTGTTGTGAGAAATATTCCAGACTCACAGTAATGAGCGCATATGGCAACACCAAACCTATGATCAAAAACAATGTAGCTGCTGCAAATAATGCCAAAAAGACCTGTTGTTCCGACAGTGGCCGGTGCAAAAAATAGATCCAATTACCGGGTACTTTATAAAGTTTAATTTGTATAACGGCCAATAAAAATCCTACAAAGCCATACAACACGATCACACTTATTTTAAAACCAATCACAGTGCTGAAGATCAAACCCAAGTTAACCATAACTAACAGCAACATCAAGTTTATGGCGGCTAGGATCCAAGCCAGCTTATAGATTCGCAACCACTCATTTTTGAATAGGGCCTTCATGTTATGTCAGTTGCTCTGGGCTCATGTGGTTTCGTGAAAGGAAACCATTAACCGCCTGATTTAAGCTCACTGAAGACTTATATGCACTGACCGCACCCAATTGTTGAAACACTTCTTTCAATTCATCACCTTGATCAATCACCATATAATGGTAATCGCCTTCAATTTCCCTGATTTGCAAAAACCCAGGGATTTGTTTTTTAGGCGGCTTTTGTCCCGCCATATCAACCACCCAATAATGGATTCTCTGACAAAATGCATCTGGAGTTGAAGTATTGATCAGATTGCCTTTTTCCATAACTATCAACTGATCTGCAACTCGTTCGATTTCATCCATTTGATGAGAGCAGTAAATAACTGTTGATTCTTCACTTTTTTCAGTGAACAAAACCGATTCCAAGAACGCTTGTTTGGCGACCACATCTAAACCCAAAGTAGGTTCATCTAAAATCAATACTTGAGGCCTTTTGGCCAATGCCATGGCCAAATTAAAACCAGCTCGTTCGCCTCGTGAAAGCTGATTAACTTTCTGTTCTGGATCTACGTTAAAATTTCCAATAACTTGATGATAAATGGCTTCATTCCATTTTGGAAAGAAGCTTTGTTCCATTTTCAAAATGTTCTTAACTTTGGTCCAACCAGGCAAGGTGTGTTCCTCATTAACAAAACCTATTTTTCCCCTAAGCTCTGGTGTCAGAGATTGGCTGTCTTGCCCTAAAATATAACTCGATCCATGTGATGGAGATAACACCCCAAGTAATAATTTAAATAAGGTGGATTTCCCCGCTCCATTACTGCCCACTATGGCATGGATGCCTCCTGTTTTAATTTTCAAATCTAAATTCGATAAAGCCATTTTTTTACCAAACTGCTTAGACAAGTTTTCTGTTTCGATTACGTAATTTGACATGACTGCTTCTGCTTACTGTTTACTTTTATCTTTCAGTTGCTTTAATTTTTCTTGTACCATTTTTATGATCTCATTTTGTTCAAAACCTAAGCCAATGACTTCGTTAATAAAAGTGTTTATGGCCTGTTGCATGCGGTGGTCTCGCTCATCATCGCTGAAAATTTGTTTGGGTTTAATAACAAATAAACCCAAGCCTTTACGAGACTCAACCAACCCCAAGGACAACAACTCTGAATAAGCTTTGGCCACGGTGTTGGTGTTAACCACCAATTGCATCGACAGACCTCTGACACTCGGGAGCTTATCTCCTTTTTTCAGTTCGCCTGTCATGATTTTCATGCGAATACCATCAACTATTTGTTTAAATATCGGCCGGGCGTCCCCGGTTACAATTTGTATCATGTGTTATACATGTTCCTTTTATGGTGTACCATCTGTAGTGGTACAGTACACACAGAGGTAATAATTGTCAAGAAAATTTGAATATTTTGATTAAAGAACGAACATCGAAAATATATTTATATCAAAGACCTTTGCTTGATTCGTGAGTAAAGGTAATTGCATTTGTTTAAATACATCAGAAACCATTGGATTGCAAATCTAATGACTTCTTAGGTTTCGAGGAATAAGGTTTTAATTTGATTGGAAACCAGACCAATGAAAACCATTAGTTCTTCATTGGTCTGACTTAAAAAGTACTACTTTTTCTTCGGCAGATACAAATCAGTAATCGTCCCTTCAAATGCCTCAGCGCTCATCGCCACTGATTCTGCCAAGGTTGGGTGAGGGTGAATGGTCAGGCCTATATCAGCGGCTTCACAGCCCATTTCAATGGCCAAGCACAATTCACTGATCAGTTCGCCAGCATTGGTACCAACGATACCAGCACCCAAAATACGATCAGTTTCAGGGTCAAACAACAGTTTGGTGAAACCTTCGGTGCGATCATTACCAATGGCACGACCTGATGCCGCCCAAGGAAACTTACCCACTTCGTAAGCAGTGCCACTGTCTTTGGCCTCAATTTCTGTCAAGCCTACCCATGCAACCTCTGGATCGGTATATGCCACGGAAGGAATAACCAAAGCATCAAAGAACACTTTTTCACCATGCGCCACTTCAGCGGCCACCTTGGCTTCATGGGTGGCTTTGTGCGCCAGCATCGGTTGTCCAATGATATCGCCTATGGCGAAGATGTGATTGACGTTGGTGCGCATTTGTTTATCTACTGGAATAAAACCTCGGTCCGTGACCTCTACACCTGCATTTTCGGCATCAAGCAAACCACCATTGGGCACTCGACCCACAGCGACCAAAACACGATCATAGGTGACTTTATCAGCGCCATCGAATTCAACTTCCAGGCCTTGTTTTGTCGCCACACAGGCGGTTACTTTGGATTTAAGTCGAATCTCTTTGTATTGTTTTTTGATGTGTTGCATCAATGGCCTGACCAGGTCTTTATCAGCACCTGGAATGATTTGGTCCATCATTTCTACGATGGTGATTTCTGAGCCCAATGCAGAGTAAACAGCAGCCATTTCTAAGCCTATGATACCACCGCCAATGATAAGCATGCTGTCTGGTATTTCTTGCATCTCTAGGGCGTCTGTCGAATCCATCAGGCGTTCATCATCCCATGGCATACCGGGTAATTTAAATACTTGAGAACCGGCTGCGATGATACATTGTTTAAATGTCAGATTATCGCCATCGATGCTGATTGTATGGGCATCAACGAATTTGGCTTCACCGGTTTTACGGGACACTTTGCGTTGTTTGGCCATTTGACCTAACCCGCCAGTTAATTTATTGACCACAGATTGTTTAAAGCCGAGTAGTTTTTCTCGATCAATTTTTGGTGCTGCAAATGTCACACCATGGGCGCCCATGTGCTCAGTTTCTCTGATAACAGCAGCCGTATGCAACAATGCTTTAGAAGGGATACACCCTACATTCAAACATACACCTCCCAAAGTTTCATAACGCTCAACCAAAGTCACGTCCATACCTAAATCCGCAGCGCGAAAAGCAGCGGTATAGCCACCAGGTCCCGCACCAATCACCAATAATTCGGTATCGTATTCACCACCATCAACTGTGTTATTCTGAGCTGACTGAACCGGTTTTGGGTTGGTTTGAGCGTTAGTTTTTTGTGCAGGCCGTTCTTCAGCAGCTTCTTCAGCAATTTTTTCAACGGCACTTTCAGCAACTTCCATAGTCCCAATCACTTGCCCAATAGCAACTTCATCACCTTCTTTAATTTCCAGTGACTTAATTACTCCTGCATGCGGACTGGGAATTTCCATGGTGGCCTTATCACTTTCCAAAGTAATCAGCGATTGGTCTTTTTCAACTGATTCGCCAACTTGAACCAAAACCTCAATCACTGGTACGTTATCAAAGTCTCCAATTTCTGGAATTTTTATCTCTGTGATGTTGCTCATTGTTATCTCTGTTATCTTTTAAGAACCGTCCCAAAGTGGAACGCCTAATGTTTGGGCTAAAATTTCAGCATCATCAATCACGGCTTGTTGATTACCGTGATCGATGACATTCACACGCCTGGTATCTGCCAATACCAAATTGATTTCATAACTGTAGTATGAACCGTTTTTACTGCGCAAACGCTCTCTGAGTACTTGAATCGCTTCTACTTCATTAAGTTGTGTGATTTTTCGTTTTGCTGTTGTGTGTGACACCATGGAGTCAGCAGGCTTTTTCCAACCTTCATAGTAATAACCATAAAAAGTATCAAATACCCGAGGTCGGGCCATCGAGTGCAGTAAAAACATGCCAGCTGCGGTAAATATACCACCAAAAAAAACCGCAAAAACTATCATCGACCACTCTTGTTTGTCTTGACTAAAAAAAATGTAGGTAGGAAATATTAAACCAAACAAACCAAAAAGTATAAACACTCCACTGAACAACTGAGCACCTAAGGTGGCTTTGAAAACCAACTTATCTCGGTTGCTGTGATCCAACCTATGGGTCTTGAAATTTGATCCACCCCCAGCTAGGGGTGACCACTCCGTTTTTTGAGCCAAAGGATGATTAAAAACAGCAGGATCGACCACTGTAGCCGCTCTTTTTTTTGCTTCTTCAACCAGTTTTTTTAGCTTTTCAAACATCTAACTCATTCAAAACTAAAGCAACATTTTTTTCATATCAGACAATATACTCGATAAGTACACGATAAACCGAGCTGCGTCTGCACCATCAATGACTCTGTGGTCATAACTCAATGACAAGGGCAGCATCAATCGAGGTTCAAACTCACTGTCATTCCAGATGGGTTTTATGTTTGACCTGGAGACCCCCAAAATGGCCACTTCAGGCGAGTTAATGATCGGTGTAAAAGCCGTTCCTCCGATGCCGCCCAGTGATGAAATCGAAATGCTGCCGCCTTGCATATCACTCGGGGCTAATTTACCTTCTCGGGCTTTGATTGAAATATCTCGCATTTCTTTTGCGATTTCAAACACTTCTTTTTTATCACAATCACGAATCACTGGCACTACCAAACCATTGGGGGTATCGACTGCTATCCCGATATGAAAGTACTTTTTATAAATTAAATTTTCACCATCCACATCCAATGATGTGTTGAATTTAGGAAATTTTTTCAATGCTTTGGCCATCGCCTTAACGATAAAGGCCAGAGGCGTCAGACTGAAACCCTGGGCCTTTGCATCCGCCTTATTTTCGTTGCGGAATGCTTCCAGTTCAGTGATATCAGCCTCATCGTATTGAGTCACATGGGGGATTCGCACCCAATTACGATGTAAGTACTTGCCAGAAATCTTTTGAATGCGGCTTAATGGCTGACTGTCAACCTCACCAAATTCTTTGAAATCAATGGCTGGGAATGGAGGTACATCAAAATTTGAAGTCACTACAGTTTGCCCACCAGATTGCATGGCAGTCTTAACATGCTGTTTGACATCTTCTCTGGTAATGCGTCCTTTTCTACCTGTACCAGTAACGGTACTGATTTCGACACCCAGCTCTCGAGCAAATTTCCTTACCGAAGGTGAGGCATGAGCTAATTTACCGCTGGCTTTTTGCGGTATTTGAACGGGAACTGGTGGTGGTTTAGGCTGAGACTGCGGCTGTTCTTTTTCTGCATTAACCGGTTCTTCCTCTGCTTTTTTAGGTTCAGCCGGTTTTTCTGCCGTTGGTTCAGGTTTTTTCTCAGGGGCTTTTTTCACAGCTACATCGCCAGATGATTTCAACATAACCATCGGACTGCCCATCGAGACCACATCACCTTCCTTGACCAATACGGCTTCAATAACCCCTGCTTCAGGGCAGGGAACCTCAATGGTGGCTTTTTCTGATTCCAAAGAAATGATGGCATCTTCGGCTTGAATTTCATCACCCACTTGAACCAATACTTCAATCACTTCAACTTCATTGAAATCGCCAATATC
>CALDFB010000171.1 GCA_937942365.1 uncultured Marinicella sp.
TTGGCTGAAATGATGTGCCAGCCACTTTGGGCAAAAGACAGGTATTTTTTTGCAACGGATTCACTGGCTGTGAGGTCTATAATCACGCCTTTTTGCGGTACCATATCTTTGATCTCATTAAACAACTGACCCTGACTGTTATCTTCATTGAACAGTGTTCTTGTGGTCAGTTCAATTTCTTGTTCGAGTAAACCTGACTGATTTAATTGATAAAAGCGGCTGTTTGCTACAGCCACCAACTTAAAAGACTGGTGACTGATTTCATTAATTTGCTCACTGTTGGCTTTCAAGATTTCTATGAACTGTTTTCCAATGTTACCGTAACCCACCACCACCACAGGTATAGGCTCAATAGTATTTGAATGTTCTGTTAACCCGCTCAGTTTAGTCGGATTTTTAATCACCTCATTGAGCATGTTGTTTTCCTGGATAGGCTTTAATTAATGTCCGTGATAAACCATGTTCCAAATCTGCTATCAGATCTTTCACATCCTCTATACCCACAGACAGACGGATGAGGCTTTGTTTAATACCCGCATTTTTTTGTGCCTCAGCTGCCATCGCCGCGTGAGTCATGGTTGCCGGGTGACAAATCAGTGACTCCACGCCACCCAAGGATTCTGCCAAGGTAAAATACTGCAAGTTATTCACCAGTGTTTTAACTTCACTGATGCCTCCTTTAAGCTCAAAAGACATCATTGCGCCATAATGATGCTGCTGTTTTTTAGCAATTGCATGGCCAGGATGTGTAGATAATCCAGGATAATGAATTTTATCTATGGCTGGGTGTTGTTGTAAAAACTCAATAATTTGCTCAGTATTTTCCAGATGTTGTTTCATTCTGACATTCAAAGTACGTAAGCCCCTGGTGGTCAATAAACAATCAAATGGAGCTGCTGTGATACCAATACAGTTAGCCCACCACTTTATTTTCTCAGCCAAATCTTCGGTCTTAGCCAATACGGCACCACCCACCACATCACTGTGACCATTGATGTATTTGGTCGTTGAATGAACCACCAAATCTGCACCCAATGTAATGGGTTGCTGTAAAGCCGGTGACAAGAATGTATTGTCTACAACTTTCAGCACATCAGGCCCTGCTAGCTCACATAAGGCTTTGACATCAACAACTCTGAGCAAGGGGTTGCTGGGTGTTTCAATCCATAATAAATCTGGCTTTTTATTGATGGCACTTTGTAGTTCATTTTGATCATTTTGATCGACAAACTCTACAGTTAATTGCCCTTTATCATGCAAAGTAGTTAATAGCCTGAACGTCCCACCATAACAATCATGTGGCGCTATAACCAATGCATCTTTAGATAAAAGCTGCAAAACCAACAACACTGCAGACATGCCAGTAGAAGTGATCACACCACCTGCCGCTTGTTCTAGTTCTGCCAAAGCATCAGCTAAAATATCACGTGTGGGATTGCCTGATCTTGAATAATCATAAGTTCTTGGTTCATTCAAATCTGAAAATGAATAATTACTTGATAAGTACAATGGTGGGGTAACCGCACCATGTTGAGCATCGCAATCAATGCCCGCTCGCACAGCGGTTGTTTCGTTTAATATAGTCATGGTTTTTCTCATTAAAAAATGTTTTAAAAATTTGATTCAACTGTTCGCCTTCCAATAAAAATCCATCATGCCCATATTTGGAATCTATGATTTTAGCGTCACATGTTGCTGCCCAATTACTGTTTACTCTTTGCTGTAAATCTTGTATCAATTTAACCGGTACCATTTGATCACTAGAAATTCCGATCAACTGAGTTTTCGCTTGAATTGTGCTGACCTCAACACGATGAAAATCGATTGATTGTGAAAGCTGTAAATACCGTGAAACCGGGAAATTATTAGCAAAAACTTCTCCCTTGTGCTGTAAGTATGAAGACACCTCATTAAGTGCCCGTCCTGGAGTTTTCGACTGAAACCGATCTTCTAATTCAGCTTCACCACGATAACCAATCATGGCCAAAGACCTGGCCAAAGCCGTTAAAGCTCTGTCATTGATGCCGCCATGACTCGAGTCATTAGTACCTGGCGGAAATTGGTTACCTAACTGTATGATTTGTCTTTGAATACCACGCAGAGCCTGACTTTTGACTGAGTTATAATCGGCTGCAGCTATACATACCAATCGTTTTAAAGCTGTAGGAAACTGTGCAGCAAAAGCTAAAGAAACCATGCCGCCATAAGAGGAGCCTATAACGGCATGGAATTGGGGTAAGTTTAGTTTTGATTGGACTTGATATAAAACCAGCGCTTGATCATGTGTAGTAATTACCGGCGGATTGATAAACTGTTCTGGAAATACAAAATACTCGAATGTTAAGAAACAGCAGTTCTCAGGGTTCAAATAACTGTGTCGATTAACCACCTGATTCCACCAGCCAGAATGCTCCGCATCTTCACAATCCAATGCCCAGCGATCAGCGGATATACCACCCAATAGCACCACCAATGGCTTTGATGCATCACCCCACAAAGTACATTTAACTTCAAATGAATCACTAAACTCATCAACAAATGTCAGACCTGCCGGGTCAATTTGAACTGTTTGATTGTGTATTTGATTTATTGTCAATTTAATATAGCCGTCTAAATGGCTATATAATAACTTTCTTTATTCGGATGTCAAGACATTTAGATGGCCATATAATAATTTGGTCTAAGAACTCGAATTCTGCAGTTAGCTTTCCAACCAATGCTTTTAATTTAAGACAATCAATATCTGATGAAAAATGGTTACCAAATTATTAGAGAGACCTCTGCATAAGTCATGAATCAT
>CALDFB010000172.1 GCA_937942365.1 uncultured Marinicella sp.
CCCATTCCTGTTAGGGCTAATACTTTTACTGCAGCAAGTTTTGCCTGTAATTCAATATTTAAAGCCTCAAACTCAGTTTTAGAAATTGAGTCAAACAAATCAATCGCTTGTTGGTATTCCGATATGTTGTTAAATACTTGCATGATGGGGAGGATCATTTGAGCCTTAACTGGACTGTTGGCGTATTGATCTGATTTGAGTAATCTGGCAGTCTCCACCATCACTTGTGAGGCTTTTAAGTCATTGGTCAATACTTTGGTCGGATCGGCGTTCTTGAATGATTGCAGCAGGATGTCTGAAAATGTTTGGGCAATTTCTTTTTCATTGATCGCCTTATCCCGTTCAATCTGAATGGTGTTAGATTGTTGCCAGATAAACAGAGAGGAGAATAACATCACAGTAAATAAGCTGGCAGCCGCACCAATGGGGAGCCAATGCTTGCGCAGTTGTTTCTTGAAGCGATATAGACTTTGGTCGTGTTTAATGCGGATTGGTTCATTGACCAAGTAATGATTGAGGTCAGTGGCCAGCTCTTGAACACTGCTGTAACGTTCAGACGGTTTTTTCTTCAGTGTGTGGCTGATGATGGCATCCAAATCGCCTTTCAATTTATGTTGCCAAACCATGGATTTTTGAGTATCTGGTTTGGCTTTGCTGGGTAAGGTCGGCATGTCTTGGTTGATGATCTGTTCAATCTCACCCCAAGTCTTACCAGCCAATTCAAAGGCATGTTGGCCTGTGGAGAGTTTGTACAGTAACAAGCCTAAAACATAAGTATCACAAGCCACAGTGATGGCATCACCATTGATTTGTTCTGGAGCTGCATACTGTGGAGTTAAAGCTGTGGTGCCAACCATGGTTTCATGCACCGCATCAGTACCGGGTA
Source organism: uncultured Marinicella sp. (assembly GCA_937942365.1). GTDB lineage: Bacteria > Pseudomonadota > Gammaproteobacteria > Xanthomonadales > Marinicellaceae > Marinicella. The sequence continues at coordinate 887 of CALDFB010000172.1, forward strand.
GAATTTTCAAAGGCTTGGCGATACCAAAGTCCAATAATTTAACTGTTCCATCTTGGGTAACCAAGATATTCGATGGTTTCAGGTCTCGATGTACGATGAGGTTGTTGTGGGCATAACTGACCGCATCACATATTTTAACGAATAACTTGAGCCGTTCATTAAGACTGAGGCTATTGGTTTCGCAATAACTGTCAATCGCTATCCCATCAATGTATTCCATCACATAATAGGGTTGGTCAGCTTCAGTGCCGGCATCGATCAAGCGAGCAATGTTGGGATGTTCTAGTTCAGCCAGTATCCTGCGCTCAGTATCAAAGCGGGCTTGGGCTTGGGAATCTAGGTTTTTATGACTGAGTGCTTTTATGGCCACTTGTTGGGTGACCTCATCATTTCTTTGGGCCAGATACACCTGGCCCATGCCACCGGTACCTAATAATTTAAGAATGGTGTATTTAGCAAACTGAGCTTTAGGTTGTAACTGCTGGGTTTTTGATAAAGCCACTTGTGCTGATTGTTTGGGGGTGATGGTTGCATTACCTGAGTGGTGTACCTCCAGCATATCGAGTACAGCCTGGCTTAACTGCTCATCTTGAGTCAGTTCTGCCAGTCGCACTTTGATTTGATCTTCAGGCACATCAATCAGATCATTGAACCATTGCTTGATTTGTTGCCATTGGGTAGGTGTTATAGAGTTTTTGCTAGTCATGCACTGTAATCGAGTATGTAAAAAAGTAAGTGAGTCTATAGTTATACTCGAAAAACGTGATCATTTCTTGTCACGAAATAATAAAAAAACTTTAGGTAAGAGTTAAAGTTAACTGAGGGGGTTTGAAGGTGGATCCCTGCTCTCGCCTTAGGCTCGGCTGTGACGACAGGGTTTGATGGCTTTTAAGGGTGTTATTTGGTTTTGGAAAACGTCGAAATTATCATATTTAAATTAAACCATGGCTCATCCTTGAGCTTAATTCTCCATTTGATTCCTTTATATGTTTTGTAGGTTTTAATAACCTGGGAGGCAGTTAAGTTTTACATCTCTTAGTTGATCTCAATCCTTAGCTCATCCTGAAGCACACATCTCCATTTATATTCCTTTATCTGTATAAGAGAGGGAGTCTATTTTTAACTGCCTTACTTATATACTCGTAAAACAGCAGTAAACCTCGTCAAAAAAATTGAATTATTTTCAATTAATTTAATTTTTTAAAAGAATACCTTCATCAAACGTAGATATATTGTATTTTATGGCATTAAAATTATTTTGATTAAGAGTTTGTTTTCTGAGAATTATCAATCTTGGGTTCTGCCCTCATGGCCTACGTCATTACTATCAAGCTTCTTTAGCTTCGCCAACCCAAAGTAGGCACCCCATGCGAACCGCTTAATATTCATTGCCTGGCCTGGTGCACGGCTGGAATGACGTGGTAGTTGAATTCACAGTCTCTGAAGTTAAAGCCACTTTAAGCCAGTCATGCTACAACCTATCTTTGATATCCAGCAAATGAAACCATTTTGGCAACTTCATTTGTTCCATATATGCCACCAAAATACCAACAACTATTGCAACCAATGCATAATGAAATGGTGCCCGATATATTTGAGAATTTTCATGGTAATTACACTCTTGAAATTAAAGTTATATTATTACTGGCGCAGTATCAATTTCGCGTTACAGTAATGATTATTTATAACCA
>CALDFB010000173.1 GCA_937942365.1 uncultured Marinicella sp.
TCCATGTTCAATACCGATACCAGTTTCAAGGACAATACTTTTTATGATGTCTCAGCTTGGAATCTGGGCATGGCCTGGGGTTTACCCTGGGCGGCCATCACATCAACGGTTGCTACCAATGATGAATTTCCAAGCAACCAACCCAATAACATCTACAACAAAGCTGCAACCGCTTATGTTTTTGATTGGAGCAGTGGCAATGCACCAGCCGCTTTGCACTACTTAAGCCAACAAAACAAAACTGTCATGATGGCTGGTAAGGCACTGAATATTGATGGCCATCAAGTCCCAGCAGGTAGCTTTGTGATGCCAGTGAAAGCCAACGACAATCAAGACCAGCTTTTTTCCGTATTGAGCACCATCACTGACGCGTTCAATGTGCAATGGTATCCGTTGACAACATCTCTGGCTGATCAAGGCGTGGACTTGGGATCGCCCACCATAAAGAAACTGAAACAACCCCGTGTATTGATGCTGGTAGGACAAGGCATAGATGCTTATCAAGCTGGCAGCTTATGGCACTTATTCGACACCCAAGTATTCATGCCAATTACCAAAACGCGTTTAACTCATCTTGATCGTGTCGACTTACATGAGTACACCCACATCATCATGCCCAGTGGTAATTATCAGCAACAATTGAATGAAAAACGCACAGAAAAAATAGACCAGTGGGTTAAAGCAGGTGGCCACTTGATTGCTTTGCAAAAAGCTGCCACCTGGGTAGAAAAAAACCTACAAAAAGAAAAAGCAGATAAAAGCAATCTGGACACTTCTCAAGCCAAAACCAACAACAAGGCAGAAAAACCTACTCGTAAAGCCTATGGCGAATATGAAGCCGATTATGCACAAAAAGTACTGGGAGGTGCCATCGTTTCAGCCCATGCTGATTTAAGTCACCCCTTGGCATTTGGAACTCATTCTGAAACTCAGTTTGTGCTGATGAAAGGAGATGCGGTATTAAAATCAGCTCAGACGAAATCAGCCCAAATTTATAACACACCCTTACAAGTCACTGAACAAGTCAGAGCAGCTGGCTATGTATCAGAGCATTGGTTTAAAAAAATACAACATGCTCCGTTGGTCATGGCCGAAAAAGTAGGTCGTGGAACGGTCATTAAATTTGGTTTTAACCCTAATTTCAGAGCATTTTGGTATGGCACACAACGCTGGATCATCAATGCCATTTTTCAAGCGGACCTGATCAGAAAAACATCCAAGTCTTAACTACTTAAATGGAAATTAAAGCAAAAAAAATCCCAAACTTTCTGGCTTGGGATCAAGAGGTATAAACCGAATGTTTAAGAAATCGGTTATAGGGCACATTTGTTATTTAAAACAATAACATACACAATACTCTTAATGCAAGCTTTTAAGGTTTATATTTGAAAATAATTTTAAATAACATCTCTAAACTATTGATATAAAAGGATATATTAATTTAACCGTTCTGTGTTTAATTTTTTAGTTGAACAACATCGACAAATATTGTCAAAAAAACCATACCGAACCATTAATGAACAATACGCATAAATATCTGAATCAACTAGCCAATAATACCAACGTGAATAAAGTCAATTATCTTGACTCGATTAATCAAGTAGAAATTGTTGTTCCGATATTCAATGGTTTTAAAATAGTTAAGAACTGCATAGCAAAACTACTTAAACACACTTCAAAAATTCACACAATAACCCTGTTAAACGATGCCAGTACAAACGTAAAACTCAACGAATATTTACAACAAAAATCACAGCAACACGAGCATATTCAACTGGTTACCAGAGAGAATAACCTGGGTTATTTAAAAAACATTAACTCTCACCTTAAAAACACAAAAAAAGCTGTGGTGTTACTTAACTCAGACACCAAAGTTACCACAGGATGGTTAGAAGCAATGCTTGAGGTCGCCAGTGACTCCCGGATTGGGGTTGTATGTCCACTGTCAAATAATGCCTCCATTTTATCATTACCCAATATTCGTGCATCACACATTAAACACTTATCAAAATTGATTGGGTTATGGTTTCCTATTCCTACTGCGGTTGGTTTTTGTATGTTAATAAAACCTGGCTTATGGAAAAAGTTGAAGGGTTTCGATCCATATTATGATCCCGGTTATGGGGAGGAATGTGATTTTTCAATGTTAGTGAGACAAAATGGACTCCAAATTGGCTGTTCACCAGCAGCTTATGTAGATCACCAAGGATCACAGAGCTTTAAAAACCAATCCATTCTTTTACAGCAACAACACCAACATTTATTAGACTTAAGGTGGCCTTCATTTACTCAAGAGGTTAATCAATTCATAGCCACCAATCCTGTCAATCACATTAAACAATGGTTAATCAATCAAATAAATTCAAAACCAAGGGTTTTACATATCGTTCACAGCATCAAGAGCAAAGGCGGTGTAGAGTTGTTTACCAAGTCCTTGGTAGAATCATTTGACGATAAATTCCACCATACCATACTGCTTAGAAAACATAACAAAAGTACCCAGATTGTTGCCTCTTCAGAAATTATTGAGATCGATATGCTTGCTTTTAAACCTGAGCACATCATCTTCAACCTTCCTGCTGATCTCTACAACCACAAACTTGACCTTTACTTCAAAGATTTACTGCAATGGGGCAGTTTTAAATATGTACATTTTCATTCTACAGTTGGTATAGGAACGAACATATGGCCACAAATTTGCTACCACCTTGAAATTCCTTATGCATTATTTTTTCATGACCACAGTGGCTTATGTCAAATTTTCAGCCTCTCCAGCACCATCAAAAAACAAGAAATTTACTGCGGCAAACTATTTGCTGAAGCAAAAGATCGGCAATGCAAAGCTTGTATACAAAGTAAAACCCAAAAAACACAATTAACCACAGAGTCATATTTGGACCTGCGCACTCAAATTTGGAATGACAACATCCAAAACGCACATCAATTACAGTTTTGCAGCGATTATTTGATCGAGATGTATACACACAAATTTTCGAATATTGAACACAAGGCCACCGTATTAAATCCTTGTTTTTTTGAGCATCAAATCACTCCGACTAAACGTTTATCAAAAGCTCAAGTCAATGTTGCATTTCTTGGTCAGTTTGGTCGCCTGAAAGGAGCGCAGCTATTTATAGATTTATATCATTATTTATCAGATCAAAACATTAAATGGCAAATCATCGGCGGTATTGATCCAAAATATCAACAACAATTAGATCACACTGACATAGTTACTACAGGTGCATTTGATGGTACCGAACTACCTCAATTACTGCATTGTGTTGATATCATTGTCTTTACGTCACAAATACCAGAAGCATACGGAATCACACTGACTGAGGCTATGGTCAATGGTATTCCAGTCGTGGCACCCAATCTTGGCACTTATTCCTCAAGAGTGAAAAACCAAAAAAACGGCATATTGTATCAAACCAATAATTTAGAAAGTTTAGCCAATGCATTAACACAATTAATAACCCTACAAAAATCTCAAAACCACATCAAGCAAATTGTTTATCAAGCACCCAATAAAAACCCCTCGACCATACTCAAACAAAACTATAAAACAGGGATCAGACAAACAAATAATCATTCATTTGATGGCACTCAAACATTACTGGATCCACCCAAAACCAATGCTTACCAAATCATGCAAAAATGGCTTGATGCACCCATGACTTTGGAGGCCGAAAATGATTGGTCACCTGCACCAGCAGGGTTACACGTTCTTATTCTAGGGTCAGATAATGACTTAATTCAACAAACCACAAACAGCCTAAGGCAACATTTAATCAACCCTATAATCTATACCCAAACACCAGATATTTTTCATCAATTAACTGAAGAATGTTTGCTGTTTTTGATCACTGCTGGTAATAACATCAATGAAAATATGGGTAATTGGCTCACTTATTTCACTACAAATCAAGCAGTAGCCAGTCTGGCTGATTTTGCATTACACAATTACCAACAACAAAGCTACGCACCTCAATTTGAAGGTGCGTTTTCTTGGCAAACATTATCCAACAACAAAGTCAATATTGGTTGTCTGTTACTCAAACCCCAATTAATACATGAACTTGCTAAGCAATCTTTTTTCTCAACCCAACTCAACTTTCAAAACATCCTTTACCACTTATATCAACACCACAATAACCAAGTTACACATTTTCCATACTTCGCCTATACCATGGCAGATCATCAGTTTGTAAACCACTGGAAGCATGCAAATTCGATCTCATTTCATGATACACAAAAGTCAACAAACAAAGTTTTTATATTCATAGAAACACAGCTTAAAGGTATGGCATTAACTGGATTGAAAAAGCAGTTTCAAAGTCAAAACTGGGATCCTGTGTATACCATCAGTATGCACTTTTACTCCACCAGCGAGAAATCATCAATCAATCATTTAATTGATCTGAACAATGCATCAATATTTATCATAGCTGACAACATCCTCTTGACCGATAACAACTGTTTACAAACAATGTTAAATGCATTGAACCAAAGCTCAGTTGACGCATTAACCATACCAGCGGCCAAAGGAAACAACAATCACAACCTGATTGCAAAAAAAGCCGGAGCCGCCAATCATTTCCAAAGCATCGGGTTGATCAAAGATTTACGTTTCACCCATCAGAATACCGTCCATGAACATGAGTGGCTGGATGACGATTTTTACTTATTCAGCAACCAAGCCTGGATACATGTAGCCAAAACCTATTTTAATGACTTCAGTTTATATACCACTTTAAAGCTATCAGCCAAATTACAAAAAAACGGCTTTTCTATAGGTGTTTTTGCTACCAACCATATTTATAAACAGGGTTTGCCCACTAGATGCAAATCAGAACTTCCCATCAACCTAAACAACCAGCGTCAAGATGTCATTAATCTAAAAGCCCATATTCCCATAAAACCTCACTACCCAAAAGCTTATAGCTGCAGAAAAGGCAGTCAATTAGATTTGATCATGACCGCATTTAAAACACCTAAAAAAGTTCCCAGAGTGATCGCATATGCGCAGGATAATTGGGCCAGTGGTTTTTATCGAATTAAATCACCAATGAACGCTTTAGCCGCAGACAATAAAATAAGCGTTCATTTTTTGGCTACCAACGGACCGATGTCTATACCAACACCTTATGAAATTCATCGCATGCAAGCAGATGTGTTGTTATTACATGGCTTTTATTCCGATCAACAACTGGCTGCTTTAAACCAATACACCAAACAAACCAATATTCGAGTTGTCATCAGTATTGATGATTTACTGACCCATATTCCCAAATACAACCCTTTTTCACACACCATTCCAAAGGACATCAAGATTCGACTTAAACTGGCATGCAGTTTAGCTGACAATTTAATTGTAAGTTCTGTCGAGCTGGCTGAGCAATTTACCCAGTACCACCCTAAAATTAGCGTTATACCCAATAGGTTGTCACAACAGGTTTGGCCTACTCAAATCAAAGTTAAAAACACACCACAACGTATTCGAATAGGTTGGGCTGGAGCAGGACAACATCAAGGTGATTTAGAATGGTTGATACCAGTGATAGAACAAACTCAAGGATTTTGTGACTGGGTGTTTTTTGGTGACAAACCCAGCCAATTAAACCAGCACCTACTTGAATTTCATCAACCTGTTCACATTCTTGAATACCCAAAAAAATTACAACAACTGAATTTGAATTTAGGCATCGCTCCTTTGGTTGACAACCCGTTTAATCGAGCCAAAAGCTCATTAAAATTGATTGAATACGGTGTTCTGGGACTACCGGTAATCGCTTCAAATTTACCCTGTTACCAAAACAGTCCCGCCGTACTACTGGAAAATGACAGTAACGCATGGATTAATCAAATTAAAACCTTTGATACCAATAAAAGTGCTTTAATTGAGAATGGTCGTGCTATGTTGAATTGGATGCACCAAGGTTATTGGCTAGAAGAGCATCAAAACCAATGGCTAAAGGTACTGGGAATCAATGAATCTAATTTATAACCCCAGTCTGACCCGCAACTGAGTGATGACTTGACTTTGTTGTTGCACTTGTTGTTCCAAAACTGCCAGCCTCTTATCAGCAGCCAATAAACGTTTCACTTGTGTTTCATAATGATGAAATAGACCATTATTCACATCATTAAAATTTGAATTCCCTGTTTCTCTGAAAGGTTCAATGGCTGCAGACTCATCACTGGCCACAGCAATCAAATAGGTGGGAGGCGACTGATTAACGCTCAGATCATTCTCTTGTCCCTGGCTTACCCACAAGGATTGTGAATCTGTTTGATCTTTTGGGCTTTTTAGCGGTGAAATTAAAGAGTTTGTTTGAAATTGTTGGCCAAAAATAAGTACATGCTTAAAGTGTTCTCTCATCAGTTTTTGAAATTCTAACGCAGTTAACTCTTTGACATGGTGCTCATTGTGATCATCAGTTGCAGAATATATGTCCTTGTCTGGAGTTGAGATCACCAAAAATCCTTTTTGTTTTAAGATCCTTTTAAATTCTGTTAACAGTTCACAGTGCGCCGACAAATGCTCTAATGTCTCAAAAGAAACCACTGCATCCATACTTTGATTTTTTAATGGTGTATGCAAAACATCAGCTTTGTTATAAATAACGTTTTTTATGTGTTGGTATTTTTTTTGAGCCAATTGAATGGTTTCATGATCTATGTCAATGGCCCAAACTTGATCTGCATACTGTCCCAGCAAAGCACTGCCATAACCTTCTCCACACGCCAAATCAGCAACAGTCAATCCTGTTATATGATCTGCAATCCAATGATATCGATGCCAATGTTCATACCAGGCGTGGTATTTGTTAATGGCATCGTAACGCTCCATTGGTGCCAATCAAGATTTAAAAACTACCACTGGCTTGAAACTCAAACCCATTGGTAAATATAACATCTTGTGGAGCACCAAATGCATTAATTAAGGTAGGGTCGAATAAATCAGTGGTTGGATCATCAGAAATAAAGAAAGAACCTGATGGCCCAAAAACTTCGGCAGTATTACTGATCACATTCATGCCAGGATCTAAATTGGTTATGGTAACATCAAAATCAATCAAAGCGAACCAATTAGCTGCTATGTTTCCTAAATTAACATTTACAAACTGTGCCGAATCAAAAGAATCATTACCAGAAATGACAATACCTTGAGTAACCGCTACAGTACCCAGATCTAATTGAATTTTGCTGTCTAACAAATCAAACATCTGCACATTTTCAGCATCAACATTCTCCAGATTAATAACCCTGACTGAATATTTAAGGGTATCTCCCAGGCTCACATCTCCACTGTTATCATTATCTCCAGCCCAAAGCACTGTTTTCTCGACTCGTAAATCAATAAAGCCACTGCCTTTAAAACTTTCTTCATTGGCGTATAAAAATTTCATTTCATTATCATCAAACTCGACAATATTATCTTCTGCTGAATTTGATGAACTGGCTGGAACTGCTATCGTAATGGCACTGACTGCTGTAATGATTTTTTTCATAATAAGACCTTTAACAATTGCACTATTTTGGTTAGAACAACTGTTTACGAAACAGCCGAACTTCCTTGTTTTTAGTGATTTTTAACGTTCCATATAATACTCAAGTTCTCAGATAATGACAATCAAAATATACCTGCTTTTTAATAACCAGCTGCATGCCCATCTTTTCTTGATTCTGATGCACCCCAATACACACCATTTTCAGCACGCATGATCGCTTGATAACCGCCATAAGGGCCATTAGCAAACTGAATTTTATGACCTTTTCGCATCAAGGCTCTGATGGTGCTGTATGGAAAACCCGTTTCTAAATTTAATACACCGCCATCAGTCATCATTTCATCGGTGGGTTCTGAAGAACCGGTGTGATGTATTCTTGGTGCATCACCTGCCGCTTGAACATCCATTCCAAAATCTATCATATTAATCACAATTTGAGCATGACCTTGTGGCTGCATGGCACCTCCCATCAACCCAAAACTCATCCACGGCTTATTGTCTTTGGTAACAAAGGCAGGAATGATGGTGTGAAAAGGTCTTTTACCGCCTTCGAATTCATTAAAATGTCCTTCTTTGAGAGAGAACATTTCTCCACGATCTTGTAATATGAACCCCAGACCTGGTGGCGTCATACCAGAGCCCATCCCCCGGTAATTACTTTGGATCAAAGAAACCATATTTCCCGCTTCATCTGCTGTAGTCAGGTAAATGGTATCTCCTGCTTCCAAAGCAGGATTCCCCGCTGTATATGACTTTCCGGCTTGTTCCAAATTGATCAATTCAGCCCGTTTCCTGGCATACGTTTTTGAAATTAATTCGGCCACGGGGATTTGATTGAATGCTGGATCAGCATAATATTTTGCCCGGTCTTCAAACACCACTTTCTTGGCCTCGGTAAACAAGTGCACATACTCTGGCGAGTCATAACTCATTTTCGACAAATCATGTTGTTCCATGATATTTAAAATCTGCAATGCAGCAATGCCTTGTCCATTGGGCGGTAATTCCCACACATCATAACCTCGATAATTGGTACTGACAGGTTCAATCCATTCTCCTTGATGGTTGGCCAAATCCTCATAACTTAGAAAACCACCATTAGACTGCATATAAGATCCAATTGTTTTCGCAATCTGCCCTTTGTAAAAAGCATCTCTACCACCTTTAATCAAAGCTTTTAACGTATTAGCCAAACCTTGGTTTTTCCAAATTTCACCTTCCTTTGGTGCCTGACCATTCAATGTGTATTGCTCGGTAAAGCCCGGATATTTACTTAATAAAGGCACCGATCTATTCCAATAATAAGCAATCAATTGTGTTACAGGAAAACCTTTCTCAGCATATTCAATAGTCGGATTGAGCACATCATTCATGGGCAGTTTCCCAAATCGATCATGCAACATAAACCAACCATCAACTGCACCTGGAACCGATACTGGTAAAGGCCCGTGGGATGGAATTTTGTCATGACCATTATCGATAAACCACTGTTTTGTGAGTGACTTTGGTGATCGACCTGAGCCATTTAAGCCATAGAGTTTTTTAGTTTTTGCATCCCATACTATGGCAAATATATCACCGCCTATGCCATTGCCAGTTGGCTCAACCAAGCCTAACATCGCATTGGCTGCAATCGCAGCATCGATGGCATTTCCACCTTTTTTCATGACATCCAAAGCAACTTGGGTGGCCAATGGTTGTGAAGTAGCCGCCATGGCATGGGTAGCTAGAACAGGTGAGCGGGTGGCAAAATCAAAGCCAGTGACTCGGTCAGCAGCATTCGTGTCAAATGATGCCAATACAACTAAGGTTACAGTGAGTATTATTTTTTTCATAGGATTGTTACTTTTATGTTGTTGATTCGTATTAAAATTATAAATTACTTTATCTATGCATATATTAACATGGACAACCATAATTACAGTAAAGAAGGTTTACTGGACTTCCTTAAAGAGGCAGCAGTCACTGGCATCATGAATCCGGGCGTTGCCAGGAGCAGAAAAACAGCAGCGGAAAAACTACTGGATCATGTGAACGCTGACGAACGAATCAACTTGCGTCAACTCGATGTGGATGAACTGTGTTCTAGGATCCATAAGCTTGAAGAATCATCGATTCGAGAAGAAGCCATGAACCTCTATAACTCAAGGTTGAAAGCGGCACTGGATGACTATTTTTCTTATTTAGATTGTCCTGAAACGTTTCGTTCTTCAGGCAGTAATTCAGCCCCTGCCAATCAAGTTCAAAAGCGAGATGTTGCTGAACAACGTGCTTTAGAATCAATTTCATTACATCACGCTGGCACCCAAGATGACATCATTCCCATCCCTCTTCGAGAAGATTTAATTGTCTACTTACAAGGTTTGCCTTTGAACTTAACGGCTCAAGAAGCTAACAAAATCGTTGCTGTGGTTTCTGCTTATGTTCAAGCGGATCAAATCGAAGGAGCTGCAGAATGAATAAGTATCTGATGTATGCACCGATGGCCGTTTTTGGTTTGGCTGCATTTTTTTTATTTCAATATTTTATGGCACAAAATGCACCCAACGCATTCAGAGATAATATCGTCCCTGAGTTGATCGGGTTTTGTCTGGAGGGTTTTTTTTGGATAGGCTTGTTGTCTTACTTTCAGAAATCTCGAGAGATGCAAAGAAAAAATGAACTGTGGTTATCACTGCGCGGCTCTTTACGCAGTTTCTTGTCTTATCTAGACATTGGCTTTTTAGGTCAACATGCAGAACCGATGCCCTCTATTGCATTGGAAAAAGACCCACAAATCATCCAACGTTTTATCGATGAAGTTGAAGCCAATAATTTAGACATTGACAGTATGGTCTTTCTCAAAAAGACTTGCATGCACTCTCTGGCTTTGGTCAGAGATTTGGTTCCGGTAGCCGCTCAACTGAGTGCAGGACACATGAGGTGGTGGATTGCAATCACTGATTCAATGAGAAAACTGTCTGATTCTAAGGACCGGGTTCAAATTGAGAAAAACACTTTGTTATTGCTTAAAAATATTCAAGAGTTCGACACCTTAGAGTATTGATTACTGAAATGGCAACCCAATCCAACAATCAATTTTATCGAATTAATGAATTAGATGGTTTATCGGCTTTAGATGCCAATATTTATCAACAGTCCTTTCCTAAACATTATCACGACACTTATCA
>CALDFB010000174.1 GCA_937942365.1 uncultured Marinicella sp.
TACCGTATTTTGATAGGTATCATTCGGATTAACACCCACATCCACCAACACTTGATACTCAATGGTACAGCTGTCGCCTGTCAAAGTAAGCGCATCGAAGGTAAATTCGATGGTTGGGTCTGCACTTGAGTCGGTTGTTACGCCGGTACATGTACCAGCAACAGTGGAATCATTGATCCAACTCGTACCAGGATCAGGCAGTACATCAGTAACAGTGAAGTTAAAGGCATCTGAAGTAGAGGCTGCGGTATGATCTATGGTGATTCTATAGGTAATGATGTCACCCGCATCCGCAGTTATCGACATAGGCAGCGTTTCTTTGGTCACTTCAATATCTGGTGCTACCACATCGATCAATGCAGTATCAGAAATTGAAGTAGAACCTGACATAAATGTTGCGGTATTAGTCAAATCATCCAAACCACTTTGGTTGATTGGGTCATCCACTAATACAGCGACCACTTGGAAAACGATCTGATCATCAGCATCACTGACACCATCTGGTGCATTAACCACATCACCTAAATTCCAAGTCACTAAGTCATTTGTACCCAGATTGCTTGAAATAACACCAGCAGTACCTACTCCACCGCCAGGAACAGTTAAGTTAGCACCTATACTGATGATTTCAGTTCCAATCGCTTGTGCTTCTAAAAGAGCGGTTACAGTGGGTAGCTGATCAGTAACAATCGATCCTGCACTGGTTCCCTCAGGGAAAGTCAATGTCAGTTGATAAGTCACTAACTCACCAATGGTGACATCGTCTTCTGGACCACTTACACCCGTCATCGTGGCCGGTTCCGAAGTGGCAAAAACAATTTTTTCAAAACCTGGTTCTGAGATTGTCACCTCATGTGACTCATCTGCTGTACCCTCTCTTTCATTAGGATCTGCACCAGGCAAAGAACCCCATTCCACATTGGCTGTATTGGTTATCAACTGTTCAGGAGCTACTGAACCATCTACAGTCACATCAAAAGAAATAGTTGCAGATTGTCCCAAATCAAATTGAGTCCAGAATGCACTGACTGTACCACCAGACTCCATTAAAGTGGTGGCATCAGGTGGCAAACCAGCATCAAGTGTCAAGTTACCAGCAAAAGTTAATCCTGCAGGAATGACATCAGTAAATGCCACATCAAAAGCATTCGCACTGCTGTTTGTAGTCGCATCATTAGTTATCACTATCGTGTAAGTGATGGTATCACCCGCATCGGCAGTAGTCGTTGGACTGCTCTTATCAATGCCCATACGTGGTTCAACCACTTCAATGCCAGCAGAACCCGATTCATTCAAACCAGCAGCATATTGAATCATTACATTGTTAGTCAATACCTCTAAACCTGAATTCACGCCATCGTCTATCACTCTGGCAACCACATCAACAATGATTCGATCAGCATCATCGACCACACCATCTGGAGCATTGGTCACTGATCCAAAATCAAACACCTCTACATTAGCTGGCCCTGTTGTACCAGTTGTTAATATGTTATCAGGTGTTAAGTTAGCACCAATAAGGACCACGTTGGAAGAAACCACTTCCATGAGACCGGTGGCACCACCAGGTAGCGTATCGGTAATGATGACAGAAGGTGAAACACCTTCGGCCAATGTCGCAGTGATTCTGAATGTGACAAATTCACCAATGGTCAAATCCACCAAACCAGGGTCACCTTGTCCAGATGTACCTCCAGTTTGTTCTGAACTGGTCGCTGGCAGTACGGTTTTTGTCACTTCCGCAGCACCAATGGTTACTTCCGCTTCAGCATCGGTCGGACCGTATTCACGGCCTCCTGAAGGCAATGACTCCGATGTAACCGAAGCGGTATTTGGTAATACTTGTCCTGAATTCACACCATTTCCAATCAAAACGTCAAAAGTGATGGTAATTGTCGTCACTGGGCTAAACGGAATAGTACCCACATCAACAACCACAGTGGTATCACCAGCCGTATTTCCAGTAGTCACTGTGCCTTGAGTTGTAGTGACTGTTCCGGCTGGAGTAGTAACCAAGGTTAAATTAGGGTCGGCCAATAAATCAATCATTTCAACATTAAAGGCGTCACTGGTACCTGAGTTACTGAGCACAACTGTATAAGTAACCGTATCACCCGCATCAGCCGTCGTTGGCATTACAGATTTAGTGATGGTTACATTGGGTTCTCTGATGGTGGTATTAGGAGCACTATCTGAAACATCACCACCATCATAGGTAAAGGTGGCGTTATTGTTTCTGTTTTGGCCATTAACATTGCCACCCACATCCGCCACAAGAACGGTATAAATAATCGTGATGGTTTCTGGCGTTGTATTATCGGTATTTGAATTGGTGATGTTATCAAACGGGAAAGTAGCAACAGTGCCACCTGCTCCAGTTGTATCAGCCAATACCCCCGGAAATCCACCAGCATGATCAGTACTTAAACCAGGTGATGCAACAATGCTATCAAAACTAACAAAGGTCAGACCTGCATCTAAGGTATCTACCAGTGAAGTATTTAAACTTTCACCTTCAGGGACAGTTATTACCACTTGATACTGTATGGTTTCACCAATGGTCACTGTGGTATCATTACCATCTGGATCAGGTGCAGTATCAATTCGAGTTTTATCTACATTGGGTTCATCAGTGGTAACTTCTGCAGTGTCTTCCTCTGCAGGAAATGCCACCCCACCTACGGCAGAAGCCCATGTCACACTGGCGGTATTTTCAAAGACTGAATTAGGCTCAACATCAGTCTCTACCGAACAGGTGTAAGTAACGATGGCTGTGTCAGTAGAATATGGCGCACCACCACCATCTGGATCAACCGCAGGCATTTCATCATTGGCTGTTAAAGGTGTGGTAATGGTAAAACCAGGATCCAAAGCCGGCGCAGCAGTGGTGGTTAAAGTGGCCCCTGCCCCATCTTCAACCGAATCTACAGTACATCCAGTTAATCCGGCAATGACTGGATCAGATACAAAAACATCAAAAGCTTGCGCCCCACCCAGATTTTCAATGGTTAACTGAAAAGTGACATCATCTCCCGCATCTACATCTTCAACATTCCCATCAACTGGTAATGTTGCTGCTGGCGGATCAATGGTACCTTGATCAGCTGAAACCACACCTTTGGTGATGATTAAATCAGGAGCACTGATCTCAATCAATGCAGGCACCACGCCTGTCGCTGTTGCACCCGGTGAGTTTAAGCTGTCAACCTGTAATAAATTAGATAAATCTAAATTGTCAGCAAATGGATCGGTAGTAATCCTGACATCTACATCTACAGACAAGGTTTGTACCGAACCAGTGGATACATCTGGCCAAGCGATTCTCAAGCTATTGGTTGCTGTATCAATGGTAATTGATGTGGGTGTTAAACCCAAAGTGTCAATTGGAGCTGGGCTTAGTCTGATATCATTGCCAAAAGTCAGATCGATGTCTGTCACATCAAACACAGGCAATGGGAAAAAATCTGTAAACACCACACTTCTGGTATCACCTGAAGGAATAACCATCGATAAGCGATAAGTGACCGTATCACCTGGCGAATAGGGTCCTGTAGACACCACCGATTTGGTAGGTTCGACAGGAAAAATCAAAACTGTACTGGAAGATGGATTTGAACAGCCAGTCGCACCTGCTGTTAATCCAAAAGAGCTTAAGACATTGTTTGTTAAAGCGTCATTTGCCAATACGGCAGCCCCTGAATCAAACACTGTATTAACTGTCGCTGTGTAAACCACTTGGATAGAACTTCCTGCAGCAATATTACCAGCAGCAGCTGTTAAATCGTAAACCACTGTTGTCTGACCTGCAGCAGGCATTCCTGGAGTTACAGTTGGTACGATAGCAGTCGATACACCACCAATAACTAAACTGGAATGCGCATCAAATGTGATACCATCCGGTAAAATATCAGTTAAAACCAAACTATCAGATGTACCAAAATCTGTGACTTGTAAATCAAGTGTATATTGAATCGAATCACCTGGATTGATTAAAAAAGGAATCGGAGTAGTCGCAGGTGGAATTGGAGGTGGATTAGTAGTAACACTTTTCTGAATAGGAAGATGTGTCAAATCAATGATATCGAAGTCAGATTCTTGAGGGATTGGACTAGAATCAAAATCTGCATCTAAAGTGGCATTGTTCATTTCAGGCCTGGCATCACAAAAAGCCTCATCCAAAACATCATCAAAATACCCAGAATAAGTCACAACCAAGTCATCTACATCATCAGTGCCGGTTACCGAATCACAGGTAACACTGATATTTGGCCCTGGGCCAACCACACAATTAACACCACCAGTAACCATTATAGAAGCCACATCCAGCACAAAATCTACAGGAAGTGTATCTGCAATCACAACATTATCAAGTGTGGCTCCATCAGCTACATCTGTATTCAGTGTATAGGTCACAGGCCAACTTGGGCCCGGAGGCCTTTCCTCTTCAGGCGCATTGTTCATTTTATTGAAAACCACTAAAATGGGGGTGAGGTTAAATACATCAGCGGAACCAACAATTGCACCATTATCACCAGTCGGCGTATCTCCAAATTCATAAACAGGTGTGACGGAAATAGGTAAAGCAACGCCCACATCAGCAGCCGGATCAATGGTGAAGCACAATTCCAAATTCAATGGTGGTGCACCAGCTACCAAAGACCCAATTGGAGGTTGAATAAGAATAAGCTGAAAACCTTCAGGTCCAGTCACTGGCAGATCAATGATGGTATCTTGTAATTGGTTGCCTGGAGGCGCTGGAAAGGCACCAATATCTGTAACTGTTGCACCCGTCATAAAAATACTGGCTGAATCAAAAGTGACCCCGATGGGTACTATTAATTGCAGATAAGGTCCAAATCCAGGCGGTCCAGAATTGGTTAATGGCGCATCTACACACACTTGTGTACCTGCAAACTCTTCTTCATCTTCAACAGGACCTACATTTGGCGTTTGTGCCAAACCCAGGGAGGAAAACAAAAACAGAAAAAATAACAACAACACTACTCGGATTTTCATTACTCAGCACTCTTCATAAGAATCATCCGCTCGATTATATGCCGTTAAAAGTCAAGTTGTTGGTATTAGAGTAATTACACTAACGCATATAACATTTGTTCACATTTCAAAAACTGAACGGTAATGATTTTACGACGAACGGTAAATACCAACCACTGATGTGAACCCAATACTTAATATCAATCACAAGAATACGATAAATTCTGTTGTAATTTTTATGCTGAAACATTAGCCTGTGTGATTAATTTACTATGAGTTTATGACATGCCATTAATTAAACCTCTTGACCAGTTTGCCAATCCTGAAGTTGAACGTTTGGTTAAATTTTTCAATGAAACCCTGGGATTTTGTCCCAACAGTGTTTTGACCATGCAAAGGCGCCCTGCCATAGCAGAAGCTTTTGTGAACCTGAATATGGCTGTGATGGCCAATGAAGGCAGAGTAACCGCTGAACAAAAACGTTTGGTCGGCTATTTAACCAGTGCTCAAACGGGATGCCGATATTGTCAAGCACACACGATTTTAGCCGCAGAAAGATACGGTGGTTCACAAGAAAGATTGGATAATATTTGGGAGTTCAGAACCAGTGATTTATTCACCAATGCTGAAAAAGCCATGTTCGAATTTGCTTTGGCTGCATCCAGTGTACCTAATGCAGTTAACCAAGCCATTGAAGATGAACTGAAGAAGTATTGGGATGATGGTGAAGTGGTTGAAATTCTTGGCGTGATCGCCTTATTCGGTTACTTAAATCGCTGGAATGATTCCATGGGCACTTCTTTAGAAAGTGGTGCTGAGGAAGCCGGAATAAAATATTTTGGTGATGCCGGTTGGGATAAAGGTAAACACCAATAAATACCGATATTATACACAGATAACACAATGCCACATCCACCTATACACAGTCATGAACATAAACATGAAGACAGCGAACATGCCTGTGGACACGACCACCATGTAACTGTTAACCACGACAATAAAAAACGTGTCATGTGGGCCATGATATTGACTTTAGGTTTTATGTTAGTAGAAGTCATTGGGGGCTTGATTTCTGGTTCATTGGCACTGCTGGCTGATGCAGGTCATATGTTCAGTGATGGCCTGGCCTTAATGTTGTCATGGCTGGCTTTTAAATTCAGTGAAAAAGCTGCTGATCAAACCCGAAGTTTTGGTTGGCATCGCTTTCAAATTTTAGCAGCCTTTGTGAATGGTCTGAGTCTGTTATTGATTGCCACTTGGATCATCATCGAGGCGGTCAAACGATTTTTCAGCCCCATAGAAGTGATGGCCACACCTATGCTAGTGATCGCTTGTATGGGTTTAGTCATTAATTTAATTGTGTTCAAAATCCTCAGTGGTGGCGACCAAGAGAACCTCAACATGAAATCAGCCATCATTCATGTAATCGGAGACCTGCTTGGCTCAGTCGCTGCCATTCTGGCAGCCACCCTTATCATGGCATTTGGTTGGCATAAAGCCGATCCAATTTTATCTATTCTGGTGGCTGTTTTAATCATCAGATCAGGCTGGTCTGTGGTCAAAAAATCGACCCATATCCTTCTTGAAGGAACACCCAACAACATCAACGATACTCAAATCAAACAACAATTAATGCAAGCCATTCCCTCAATCACCGATGTTCATCACATCCATGTTTGGTCACTGACCAACGACATAAAAATCATGACCTTGCATGTTCAAGTTGATGAAATCCAACAGGAAACTGATGTTCTTAAAAACATAAAATCAGTCATTAAGGATCAATTTCACATTCAACACACCACCATCCAAGTAGAACACCTGCCCTGCCCTGATGATGGTTGCCACATATAAATTATTCATTACGAATACCCGTGGTGCATTAAGGAAAAACACACAACCCAATTAAAAAGGATTCCTTGTATCTCTCGGCCTTCGGCATGACAATATCGCTTCTTGTGCATCCCCCCATCAAAAGTAAGCCCATTACAGGGATCGTCATATTTACACCACCTGGCCTACCGGCTCGTGTGGAATGAGGTTTGTTGGGAGACTACCACAACCTGCACTCAACTTGATTGAGTGCCACTAAGGCTACTTTCAGTGAGATCGGTGTTTGAGTCTGGCTCTTGTTACAAGAGCCATAAATGATTCGTCATTGCGAAGGAGGAACGACTGCGGCAATCTGTTTCAGATCACCTATTCTCAAAAGTAAAAAGCACATTTAAGGTTCATGAGAATGCCATGTCGCGAAGCTCCTAGCAATGACTCCGTGTTTTTATCTTGCTGAGTCTTAGTTCAAATTCAAACATGACTGAATTTGCTCCAAATGCACCACGGGTTAACGTTAATATTTCGCAACCCACATCTCTGAACCGAAATAAATGTGAACTGAATCAAAAAAGCCTTATCCGTTGTTTTATAAGGTATCATAGAAAACTAACTTTATCAGCACGCACAATGAAGCTTTTAACATCGATGAATCTATTTTTATTCCTCTTCACAGTCATGAATGTGACCGCGGTTAGTGGCGAAGCCACATTTGCAGATCCCATTACTGTTTATTCTGGTCCTACGACCACCGTACAATGGGGCGATATTAACGAAGACGGTATTGAGGATTTATTGATCATCGAAGGCGGACGTCACAGCGGCGGTATTAACAGTAGAATTCTGGCTTGGTTCGAAGGCCCTGATTGGACTCAACATGACATTGCACCCACCATCGGACCGTTCACCGGCGACAGCGACCTGGTCGATGTGGATGGTGATGGGGATTTAGATGTGGTGGTGGCTGTTGATAGTCACAGTGGTCAATCCTCAATGGATGCTGTTTACTGGTATGAAAATACCGGCAACTATAATCAAGATTGGCCTCAGCATGTGATAGAAATGGACGTACCTAATGCGTTTCATATTGGCGACTTGGAAACGGGTGATGTCGATGGAGATGGTAAACTTGATGTCGTGGTCAGGCATTTGTCTACATTCCGGTTTGTGGTTTATTTCCAGAATTCAGCTGATAACTGGGAAGCACGGAGGCTAGATACCCGTCACAGAGAAGGCTTAGCTGTGGCTGACTTAGATCAGAATGGCCGCGCAGATATCATTGGCAATGGCTACATTTTATTCGCACCACTGGATGCCAGAAACGGTGAGTGGATTGAAAAAGCCTTTGAGGTAGATTATTACTCTGCGTCACAGTCAGGACTGAATAACAGCACCAAAGCTGCCATCTATGACATGGATAATGATGGCAAAGATGACATTATTATCAGTTCAGCAGAGGGCCAAGCCGTATATTTGGCTTGGTATAAAAATCCAATCAATAGCCAAACCGGCCAATGGTCCCGTCACATGATTGAGAATCCACAAGGTAAAAATCACCAAGTTCAAATTGCTGATATCGATTTAGATGGTGATGCCGATGTTTATGGTGGATTTTCATTCGGTGACAATGGTGTATATTGGTGGGAAAATGTTAATGGCTTAGCCACCCAATGGACCAGACACGAAATCGTCCCAAACCTTGGATGTTATAGCTGTGTTGCCAGTGATTTCGATCAAGACGGTGATGTAGATTTTGCTGGACCCCAAAAATATGTAGGACAAGTTAATTTATTTGAAAACACCACTGCCACTAATCTGCTCACCATAACACCCAATGAACTAAACTTTGACGAAGCTGGTGGGACTCAGAGCATTAACTTAACAGCAGATGTCAACTGGTCAATCAATGTCCAAGATGATTGGGTCTCAATCACACCTGATAGTGGTGGTGGTAATGCTGTCTTAGAAGTCACCGTAGCTGCACATACTGGCATAGGCAATAGACAGTCGATCAGCACCTTGACTGGTGGTGGTATCAACAGATCGATCATCATCAATCAGACAGGCATTCCAGACACGCAAGCTCCGAGCATACCTACCAACCTCACTGCAAACAATACCAGTCACAACCAAACCCAACTCAGTTGGAACGCATCGACTGATGACAGTGGAGTAGTCAGCGGCTATCACATATACCAAGACGGCCAAGTGATAAATTCTGCCATTGTGCCTGAGACCAGTTACACAGTTACCGGTTTAACACCTGAAACCGATTACGAGTTCACCGTTTCGGCATCAGACCCAGCTGGTAACCAGTCAGCCAGATCAGACGCAGTTTTGATGACAACAACGGCCGCACCACCAGGCCCACAAGCGTGGGCTTATTGGCCTATGGATGAAGTTTCTGGCTTGGTGGCTATGGATTCATCAGGATCACATCATGGCAATTTAACCAACATGGACGGCAGTGAATGGAATGATGGCATCATAGGTGGCGCCCTCGAATTTGATGGTATAGATGACTTCGTTTCTTTGGGAGGAATAAATCTACCTAGCAATCAATTTACCATCAGCACCTGGATTTACGCCACCGACTTCACGACCCACCCTGAAGGGCGTATCATCTCCAAAGCCTCGGGAAGTTCAGCGAATCAGCACCAATGGATGCTCTCAACCATTCAAGAAGGCGGAGAAATCAGACTACGATTCCGTTTAAATGTGGATGGCACAACCCATACTTTGATAGCAAACTCAGGGGCTTTATCGATCAACGAGTGGATACATGTTGCTGCCAGCTATGATGGCACCATGCGCCTTTATAAAGACACCCTTTTAGTTGGAGAGGCCACACACATGGGTAATATCACATCAAATAGCGACCCAGTAGCTATTGGTAACCAACCACAAGGCGATCGACCTTTTGCTGGATTAATTGATGAGCTTTGTATTTTTTCTGAGGCTTTAGAGCTTACTGATTTAGATGATTTATATAATTCAGGCAACGGTGGCGTTTGTCAACAAACCGTCATGCAAGATGATTTGATATTTACCAATGGCTTTGAGGCAACTAATAACTGAATAAGCCAAATGATATTCAATGATCAAATCACTGCGCCTTGGCGGGGAAGATATCATCTAACAACACTTTCACCTTTTTTAACTCAGTGACCTTGACCTCTGAATCTTTTTGATACGGCTTCAGAAATGTATCAACTCCCACAGATTCAATGTAATTCAACAAATTAGTCGGCCGATATGGCTTTAAATAAGGGTAGCTTTTAATACCACCGGTGGTTTTATCAGGATCACTTTTCATCCGTTGTAAAGCAGTAAAATCAATTGAAATGCCAGCCTTTTGGTGATCACCAAACGATGACGAAATGATTTCTCTGATGCCAGAAGAACGGGTTGCAAAATCTTTGAACTTAAACCAAAACCCAAAAGAATCTGTTAGCTCATCTTGAATGAATTTCTGATATTTTTTAAATGGCAAGGTATTCAAAGCAAAATTTGGAAAAACACTGAGTAATTCATTTTTCATCCAATGAAAAGGAATGTTTGCCAACCCATCATGTACATAACCTCCCCCCACATTCGCATGAACACCTGCAAACCACCTTTGTTTTAAAGACTTGGTTTCACTGGAAGACTGTTCCCACAAACTGGGTAAAAAATCATGTCTTTTCTCATCAATCGCCAAAGCTTGTCTGGCGTGAAGGACACACTTGGCCGTCACTTTCTTCACATGAAATGATGTATTCTCTTTGAACCTAAAGCGACTGCCTAAAGCAAAAACTGTATCCCAAACACCTAAAAAATTAACTTTGATGTTTTGCCATTGCTGAAAAGGCAGATTTATTTTATGCCGTGTTCTTTGTTTATTTTTTTCAATGATGTGGGCTTTTAATTGGCTTTTGAAATCAAAAGTGGAACCTGTACCGTTGGACTTTACATATTCTCGAAACAAGCTCGGCAGAAAATACACATCTTCTTTGGCAGGAATTCCCTGCATCCAATCAATAAAATGGGTCAATGCCCTGGCAGCAGCAGCCCCTCGACTGAAGCCAAATATAAAAACTTGGTCTCTGGGATTATAGTTATTAACCAAAAAAGTCATGGCCTCTTCTATATGGGTCTCAAACCCAGCACCCCAAACACCACCTAAGATCAAATCCAAACGACTTAAATAACGATTCGCCCGACCACTGAATTGTGACATCGAACCTAAACCCTGGGCATAATAAACAATTTGGTGAATCTTTTGATCACCATTTACACGAGCCAACGACTTAACCGATCTGGCCATTTTCAGCACATTAGAAGGCTTAATGATCTGACTGCCATCTTTGCGCTGACTCAAAGTATAAGTACTGTTCCAAGTGCCATCTAAACACAAAATTATTCTTTTCATAACACCTCAGATAAGCCAATAACACAAAAATAATAATCAGGGTTATTATCTCCCACACCATTCTCAAACGATGAGAATACGCCTCTATTTTTCAATAACCACCAACTTTCAGCCATTATAGTGGGTACCCACAAGGGGCATATATGAACGCCTCTTCTAATTCAAGTATATAGTCATCTTATTTTATGACATTGCCAGTTTTTTGCTGGCTTTGTTGTTTTCAATCTGACATAAAATCACCTGTCTTCTTTTCCCACGCCTCTGCGGCGAGCAGTGGGG
>CALDFB010000175.1 GCA_937942365.1 uncultured Marinicella sp.
ATGAAAACAAAGAAAAAATCCATCCGTTGGGAGTTAGAGCAATTAGCGCAAAAGCAAAAGACACAATATGATTCGTCTAATACACGGCCAAAGAAATATCACAAATTAGGCTTAAACTGGAAAGATGCGGTGATTTTTTCATTGGCCATGTTTTACACCACTTTGTATCATGTCAATGTGCAAGCTCAGGTTGTAGACAGATTCAGTGAAGATTCTCATTCTGTCAATTTTGATGACATCTCCAGTGGCATGATGATGGAATTCAATAAAACCACAGGTGAATATCACAGTCTCAAGTTGGTACAAACTGAATACGATGTTGATGTATATGGTTTATTAGCCACGATTAAGTTGAAGCAAACTTTCTTCAACGACCAAGATAATTGGGTTACTGAAGGTGTCTACGCTTTTCCGATGGCAGAAAATTCAGCAGTCTATCAATTAAAAATGATCATGGGGGAGCGAGTCATTGAAGGAGAAATCCATGAAAAACAACAAGCTGAACACATATACGAACAAGCCAAAGCCGAAGGTCTGACCGCAACCATGGTCAAACAATACCGGCCCAATATCTTTACTTCGGATATAGCTAATATGGCTCCCCAAGAAGCCATTACAGTGGAGATCACATATCAGATGAGCTTGCGTTATCAGCAGGACTACTATGAACTGCGTTTACCGATGGCAATTAAGCCGCGTTACATACCGACTTCATCGCGCGTTAACTTACCCACTACACTTGGAGTGAAAGATCAAGGTTACAGACAAATTGATGTTAATTTAGAGGCGGGCTTTGACCTGAATGAGTTAAGTTCTTTGCATCACAACGTTGATATCACGTCAAATTTTGATCACCATCAAATCAGTTTAAAAGATCAACAATTGTACGACGCCAACGACTTTGTATTGCGCTGGTATCCAACACTGGAGCAAACCCCTAAAGCCGCTTATTTTTCGGAACAAAAAGATGGCTTTGAATATTCATTATTGATGGTTATGCCACCCAAGCAATCTCAAAAGGTTTCACAGGTCAGAAACATGACTTACATCATGGATACCTCAGGTTCAATGCATGGTTTGGCTTTGGAACAATCTAAAGATGCCTTGTTATTTGCCTTATCAGAATTAAGTTCCGATACCTATTTTAATGTCATTGATTTTGATTCAACCAGCAAATCATTGTTCAGTGGTTCCAGACCAGCCACGCCGGATAACATCGCGCTGGCTTTGGATTTTGTGGATGGTTTCTCATCAGACGGCGGGACTGATATAGCGCCAGCTTTAAAGCTCGCGATGGAAAAAGACAACATCAAAGCAGGTTATTTGAATCAAATTATTTTTATGACTGATGGTTCGGTTGGTAATGAAGCCATGATATTTGAACAAATAGCCCAAGACATAGCTGAAGCTCGTTTATTCACCATTGCCATTGGTCCGGCACCAAACAATTACTTCATGAGTAAGGCTGCTATGTTTGGCAGAGGGACTTATACACACATCGCAGCATTGGATCAGGTCAATGATGCTATGAGTCATTTGTTTAAGCAGTTAGCGAGTCCAGCCTTGACGGATATTATGGTGACATGGGACACTCCAGATGTGATACAAAGTCCGAGTGTCATAGCAGATTTGTATATGGACCAACCATTAATCATTACCAGTAAAATCCCGTTAAATAAAACCACAGGTGCACCTACTTTTGAGGTCAGTGGCTTGTCAGGTGATGGCCAAAATAAACAAGCTTGGTCAGAAAAAATCACCCTTAACGATGATGATAACACCACTGGGATTGCCAGGCTGTGGGCCAGAAATCAAGTCGAGGAAATGACCGACGACTTGAAGTTGGGTGGTGATTTTGAATTACTCAAGGATGGGATCATCGCATTGGCACTGAAACATCATTTAATCACTGAATTCACTGCCATGGTTGCAGTGGATAGAAATCCGGATGCCAGCCGACAGGCCAGTGCAAAGGCACAAGCCAAAGCTGCGCAGCAAGTGCCTTTCCCTCAAGGGTCTTTAGGCTGGCGCTGGAACCTTTTACTGGGCATGCTTTTGATTTCAATGGCTTTGGTATTACATAGAAAATTATGAGTGGAATGGTTCATTCACAATTGACGAAAAACAATGGAGCAGATGATGTTCAATGTTAACTCACAAACCGTTACATTCGCAGCTCAAGCTGCCTCAAAAGCAAGGAGCAAAACAAGGTTTAAAAATGGGTTCAAAATCATCATCGCTGTGTTGTTAACCGTGGGTAGCTGGCAAGTAGGTTCCTCCGTTTACTTGCTGGCTAAAGCCCAATTTGCACAATATTTAATTGCAGGAGCTTGGGATCAAACTATGCAGGATGGAAAACCACATAAACCTTGGGATTGGGCTGATACATATCCAGTGGCTAAGTTGAGCTTTCCTGAGTTGGCACAAACCAGTTATGTATTGCAAGGTGCGAGTGGGCGAAATATGGCTTTTGGTCCAGCCAGAACCCTGACCGGTGGTATGCCTGGTGATGAATTATCTACAGTGATCAGTGCGCATAATGATTCTCATTTTAAGTTTTTAAGTGAAGTAAAACTCAAAGATTTGATACACATCGAAACCTCAAATGGTCTTTTTACATATCAGATCAGTGATTTACGAGTGGTTGATTCGCTGCAACGAAAAGTAACCATCAGACAACAAGATGAACTGATACTAACCACTTGTTATCCATTTAATGCCTTACAGACAGGTGGTAATTTAAGGTTTCAAGTAACTGCAATAAGAATACTCCATAATGCATAATATTAAGGGTGTCGTTATGTGAATAAAATGATGTTTTGTTTCAAAAAATGTAGGAATGGATGTTATTATTTAGTCGATAAGATAGAAGCAGCCACCTGCCAATTTATATATTAAGTTGTTTGTTATATTAACTTACTGTAAATTTAATTTTTTCTTTCAAAGGTGATTGTTATGAGAATTGCAGGTGCTGGAGCTGCTGGGTTCGCGGTATTTATTACTGCGTTGTTTTTTTGTGGTTTTCACTTTATTGATTTATGGATCATTAATGGCTTATTTGGGTAGCAGGAAAAAGTCTGCATTGGGTTTGTTGTTTGGTCATGTTTCACTTGCTCTTGGGCTTTTTCTGATGAGAGGTCGTAAAGCTGTTCAATTTGATGGCCTCGATTCCATTGGTTTTTTAATGACTATTTTGGGGTTGGTTTTGGTGGCGCTGAGTTTTGTTATCTATGTGAAACAGGTAAATAGCATGCTTAAATTTGCATCAGTTGAGAAAGCTTGATAGTTAATTTTATTAACTTCAAAAATAAGCAGAAAGATATAGCCCAGTATCGCAATTATATTTCGATGATGAGTTAATTTATAAGTTAAGTTTTGGGTGATATAATCAAGCTTATTTAGCTTTGTTTAAAAAGCAAAGCTCTCTTTTGGTTACAGCAGGTAGAAACATGTCATTGAAATTATATGGGTTAGGTCCATCTAGGTCTTTTCGTTGTCTTTGGGCTTTGTGTGAAGCGGATTTAGACTTTTCTTATGAACCCGTAGTTTTTGATAAAGACGCCCAGAATTCAGCACATTCGAAAGATTATTTAAGTAAAAACATACAAGGTAAAGTGCCTACGCTTGAACATGGAGACTTTATACTTACTGAGAGTCTGGCGATTGTCAATTACATAGCTAATCTCAGTGACAAAAAATTTGTTCCTTCATCTGCTAAAGCGCGAGCTCAGTATGATGAACTTACCAGCTTTATCGTCACTGAATTGGAACAACCCCTTTGGACCAACGGCAAACACCGCTTCGCCTTACCTGCAGCACATCGGGTTGCTGATATTTTACCTACCGCAGAATTCGAGTTTGCTAAAGCGGTTGCGGCATTAGACAGTATGATTAACTTAGATAACGTAGTGATTGGTGATGATTTTACATTTGCGGATATCATGCTGGCACAAACAATTAACTGGGCCGATCGGTTTGAATTCAAGTTATCATCGCGACATTTATCCTATCGTGATCGGATGTATTCACGAGGTGCCGCACTTAAAGCCCTTGATATTGTTGGGTAATAGAGAAATGATTGGTTTTCTACATTATTTTTAAATTTTTACCAAAACAAAGTAGGCCATTCAAAGACCTCTACTATTCATTGATCACTCAGCGTTTTAGGATTTAATTTATGGCAGCACATCCAGATTTTTTTTTGGTGAGTGAGTCATTCTCTCCTTGAAAAAAAAGCCCGCAGGGCGCTGGAAAATTGTTGCCTTCCTTATAATTATCAAGAATACATTCAGACGTTAAGTGAATTTAAAATGCGCTGGCGAATGCGCCAATGAATCGGTTCAGTTTCGGTGCCATTTTTATTCGTTGACGGAAGTGCTGTCTGTGGCTCATGGGACATTGCTTGCTTTGCTAATAAAGTAGTTAGTGATGAGCGTTTAGGTGACATGAAGGTGGTTTAAAAATGGAATGATCTCAGCGAAGGCGCACTTGCAGAAGGGCGCACTCATGTGGTTCGAGCTATTCTAAAAAACAATCAAGCGATAGAAGAGAACCTCCCGCATTTCATACCCAAAGCCATGCGGCGCTCCATGCGATTTATAGCACGTCTTGCCATTAAACGCCTTGATCATAAGTATGCCCATTTATTGAAGCCAGGTTCATTGGTTCAAGCTTTACTGGTGCTAAGGAAAGGCTTGACAGAATCTTCAAATAAATATTTGTCAGGAAATTTCAGTTATGCTGATATCTCAATGGCCGTGGTTTTTGAATTGATTGACCCGATCGCTTACTGTGAACCATCACTTGGACCAAAGACTCAAAAACTATCTATGGAGTGATAACGTTTAGACAGCAGAAAATAAGGGGTTAGTAGTTTGGCGTAATGGTTTAGCTGCTGATTTAAACAGCACTTACTCGCAATTCAATACCAAAATCTAATTGACTAATCAGACCATTGGTAGCATTTTTTATGGTATTTCTTTCAAACTATCTGTTGAAGTAGATTGAAAATCAACAGAGATTTTTACCTTCTGCTTTAACAAATTTACAACTTTGTATTAAGACATTTATTGACAACAGCGGCATATTAATATTATATTATCACCAACTACGATGATATTAGTACTAAATACAATATAGAATCATGAATAACTTTTATGAAAAGAAATTAATTACTATGCAGGCTTTTATTTTATTGACAGGCAGTGGTGCATTGAAAAATGCTTATATATCAATGACGGCTCATCCAATGATGCAGTTGAAAAAAACAAACCACTATAAAAAAGTTGAGATCAGATGTTCTAACCTCAGGTTTGGCGTGTATTTTTTCAATAGTTATTTAAAGAGTATTGATGATCCAAAATGTGCTGTGGTTTATGTTTGAACTGCATACAGCTTTTAAGGTGTGAAATTGCAGAGTCATGCTTTTTTACGTTTCAGCATGATTCGACAATAACCCTCTAAATACAATTGCATCTATATGAAGGGGGATTGGTGAAAGGAACACCACTAGAAAGGGCCGTTGAGGCCTTTTTTAGTGGGTAATGATAATAAGCATTTTATCGTGAAATGGGTTAAAAAATGATTCATTCATGGTATTTAGTATATAACAAAGTCGATATGGTTGGTTTCATTGCTTGCTCTGGTATAATGGACGGCTGAATTATTAAGTGAACAATGAATGAATTACGACCAAGTTTTTGATGTGATTGTTGTGGGTGGTGGGCATGCAGGTACGGAAGCGGCCTTGGCTGCTGCGCGCATGGGTGCAAAAACTTTATTGCTGACACACAACATCGAAACCATTGGTCAAATGAGTTGTAATCCAGCCATTGGTGGAATTGGTAAAGGTCATTTGGTCAAAGAAATAGATGCTTTGGGTGGGGTGATGGCAGCTGCCACAGACCATGCAGGTATCCAATGGCGTACACTTAATTCACGCAAAGGGGCGGCGGTCAGGGCCACTCGAGCACAATGTGACCGCAGTCTATATCGTAACTACATTCGTTCGGTGGTAGAAAACCAAGAAAACCTATACATGTTCCAACAAGGTGTGGAAGACTTGATCATAGAAAATGATCAAATCAAAGGTTGTGTCACCCAAATGGGTTTGGTTTATTTAGCCAAAACGGTGGTGTTAACTGTGGGCACATTCCTGGCAGGTAAGATACATATTGGTATGTCAAATTACTCAGGTGGTCGAGCAGGTGATCCACCAGCTACAGTATTGGCTCAAAAACTGCGTGCATTGCCTTTTGATGTGGCACGCTTAAAGACAGGAACGCCTCCCAGAATTGATGGTAAAACAGTCAATTTTTCTGTGATGGAAGAGCAGCCAGGTGATACACCCAGGCCGGTTTTTTCTTACATGGGTTCAGCTAACCAACATCCGCAACAAGTCAGTTGTTACATCACTCACACCAATTTACAAACACATGATCACATACGCGCAGGATTAGATCGTTCGCCCATGTATTCGGGTGAAATCGAAGGTAAAGGGCCTCGATATTGCCCTTCTATTGAAGATAAAATCATGCGTTTTGCTGATAAAGATTCACATCAAATATTCGTTGAGCCTGAAGGTTTAGGTACTCATGAATTGTATCCAAATGGTATTTCTACGTCTTTACCTTTTGATACGCAGATTAAATTGGTGCGTTCAATCAAGGGTTTTGAGCATGCTCACATCACTCGACCTGGCTATGCCATCGAATACGACTTCTTTGATCCGCGTGGTTTGCAAGCTTCGTTGGAGACTAAGTACGTACAAGGCTTGTTTTTTGCTGGACAAATCAACGGCACCACAGGTTATGAGGAAGCCGGCGCGCAAGGTTTGATTGCTGGAATGAATGCGGCTTTACAGGTGGCTGGTAGACCATCATGGACGCCTGCTCGAAATGAAGCCTACATGGGGGTTTTGATCGATGATTTAATTACCCAGGGTACCAATGAACCTTATCGGATGTTTACTTCTCGTGCAGAGTATCGTTTGATGCTGCGCGAGGATAACGCAGATTTCAGGCTGACAGAAAAAGGACATGAGCTGGGTTTAGTAGATGAAGAACGAATGCAAGCATTTGTTGAAAAACGCAGTCATGTAGATGGTTCTTTGGCGCATTTAAAATCTGTCTGGCTCAGTCCGCATAATGACTTAGGTAAGAAATTCATCACCCAAACCGGAATTGAACTGAGTAAAGAAAACAGCGCTTATGATTTGCTGCGCCGTCCTGATGTTAACATCAGCATGCTCAAAGAATTGGATGAAATAACTTTACCCTCTGCGCATGAAAAAGTTTTGGAACAAGTCAAAATTCATTCTCAGTATGCTGGGTATTTGGAACGCCAACAACAAGAAATAGACAAAGCCAAAGCCCATGCCGACAAACCGCTGCCAGCTGATATGGATTACAGTGGTATCAAAGGTTTGAGTGGTGAACTCACTGAAAAGCTCAATCAAATCAAACCTGAAACCATCGGCCAAGCATCCAGAATTCAAGGCATGACCCCCGCTGCTGTATCGTTGTTATTGGTGTATTTGAAAAGGGCGGGATGATACCCAAATTTTTAATTTTATTATTTCCTTTTTACATTGTAAGCTGTGTTGATAATGAATCATTGTCTTCATTGTAAAATGAAGATCTTGCAGTCATAGAAGAAAAACAAGTTTCTGGATTAATTACGGGTACATTTCATGTGGCTTATGATCCACCAGTAGAGCTTATTTGGATTGAACAATATCCAAATTCAATATTTTATCTGTCTTCTGATTTATTTGAAGTACTTATGCTTAAGGAGGGTCTTCATTATAGTTTGACAGTTAAATTAGGTGATAGAAGTCAATGTGATGAGAAAAAATATTGTTTCGAAATTCTAAAATAGTCTGTCATGTCGGCGAAGGCCGGTATCTAGTGCCTTTGAGAATGAACTTAAACGATGCAATGATTTGCTTTCATGTCTGAACCATCACGCTAAAGACACTGGATCCCGGATCGAAGTCCGGGGTGAAGATAAGGTTTTTAATCAGAACTAAGTCAGTGAATCATAAAGGTCATACTAATAAGGGTTCATTTCTTCAATTAACTTGATTTTC
>CALDFB010000176.1 GCA_937942365.1 uncultured Marinicella sp.
TGTTTCAGATCGAGATTATTTCATTGAAACTATTGATACCAACGAACCCTATGTATCTCCAGGTTTTCATGGCCGAGGGTTTGGTACGGGTGTTATCAATGCCATCAGCATAGGCGTGCCAGAAAAGTATAACTTAGGAAGCAATGTTGGTGTGATAGAGGGCTCAATCCGGTTTGGCAATCATAAAAAAATGAACCTAGTAATCAATGAGTTTTCGAATCAAGTGGATGGACTTTTATTGGATCAAAACAATCAAGTATTATTGGCTTCTGATAATTTAGATTACGACTTTTTAACTCAGATTACGATCAATAAGGCTGACAGTATATTTTATCAAAATGATATATTCAGTTTGTCAGATGACAAAGGGCAAACTCAAGATGGTGTGTATTATTTAATTAAAACTCAATTTGATTGGGGCTGGCAGTTCATTACATTACAAAAAGAATCTTTATTTGCCAAAGCAATAGAAAATTTATTGTTATTGTTTGCATTAACCATTGTAGGTTTTATACTTTTAGCTCGCTTGTTGTCTTGGCTGGTCAGCCACTCTTGGACACATTCAATGAATCAATTGAATCAAATGATTGAAAAAGGCAATGAACACAATGGAAAAATCGCAGAATTTGAAGAGAATGAGCATTTACCCGTAGAAGTCAGTAATTTATATCGCGAGATTAAAAGTAGTCGGTTAGAAGTATTGAAAATGAACAAGGTGTTGCAAGACACAGTTGCTGAACGGACTGAAAAGTTAAGGGCTGCTAACAGCAGACTTAATATCATGGCAAGAAAAGACGCTTTGACACAACTTGATAATCGCAGGGTATTTGCTGAAGAAAGCCAGAAGTTGTGGCAAAGCTGTCAGCTAGATTTATTGTCCATGTCGATGCTTATTATTGATATAGATTATTTTAAAAAGATTAATGATACTTATGGCCATCCTGTGGGTGATGAAGTCTTGATAAAATTGGCAAAAGAATTGAAACAATTCAGTCAAAATTCAGTGCAATGTTTAGCAAGATTAGGGGGGGAGGAATTTTGTTTACTTTTCAATGGGACAGGGCACCAAGAACTGAAACAATTGGCAGAAGATATTCGACTGCATATTGAAAATACAATATTTCATATTGGGGTTGACAAAGACATTCGCATCACTATATCTTCGGGTTTGGCAACCATTGACCCCACTAAGTTTACTGACACTAAATTATACCAACTGGCGGACAATGCATTATACGAAGCTAAAAATGCTGGACGTAATCAAGTCAAAGACATAGCGTTGAAATGATTTAAATTGCTCAATTATTTACCAATTTGTTAACAACGTAATACCAGAAAAAGTCAGGTCTTCGGTAAAGAATTGACCATAGGGTGAATGACCATCTTGATATTCAAATAATAAATGAAATGGTGATTGAGTTAAATTATTAATTTCTACACCAGCTCGCATGTTAACATTGATGTTCCAGTCGTAGGCCCCCCATGAGGTTAAATCCACAGCCCAAACTGGACGAAAGTTATGCCATCGATTGCCTTGAAATTGCCAACCGGCTTGCCACATGAGTTTATCTAAATTGCCAGGTTCTGAACGTGTGATAAACCCCAGTCCTGCATACAGGTCCCAGTTTTTAATGTTTTTATGGGCATCCCACTTCACGGTCTCATATGAAAGGTTAATTCTTTGTTCAAGGAATTCAGGGTTGTCAATCAAAAATTCATCACCCAAATGGGTACTTCTGTGCGTGTAACTGAAGCGCCAGTTCCATTGATCAAGCGATTTGACCAATTCGCCTCCTACAGAAAAATCGGTATTGATTAAGGCACCACCACGATTGTTCCGTGTATCTAGTTCGTTGACATCAAATTGTGAGCGAATTTGTCCGAATATATTGAATGCCAAAGAACCGCCATGATTAAACTCAAAATCTTTGATTGCATGACGCTTGCCGACACCAAGTAAGACTGCTCTGGAAGAGCCACCAAGAAAATCTAAATTGCCTAGACTGATAAAAAGATTGGGTTCATTGATATCTGCAATTAAATTTGGAAAATGATTCTGCTTTTTTTTAGAGTTTTTTTGGGTGTCTTTGTCTTTTATTTGGCTGATTGTTGAATCATCATTCATAGATTTTTTCACAAGTTTGTCAAAACAGTCCAGGCGAGCTGAATCGGATGCTATGGATTGACATATAGCAAGCTCATGCTTGATTTGTGATTTAGCCATCATATTAAAGCTGAGTAGAGTAAGTGAAATAGTGATGAAAAATTTAATTATGTTCATGGTGATTACAAGCTTTGTGATTAATTTAGATTATATGTAAAAAAACAGGTCAGTGAATATATTCACTGACCTGTTTTTTATGAACGGAAAATTTTTTTGAATCAGACTTCAGAAGCTAAGTTTCTCAAGACATAATGCAAAATTCCTCCATGTCTACAATATTCAATTTCTTTAGGTGTATCGATTCTGACATCTACCTCGAAAGAAATTGATGTTCCATCTTCACGATGGGCTTTGATTTGGGCTGTTTTACTTTCGCCATTTTTTAAGCCGCTCACATCATAAGTTTCTTTGCCTGTTAAATTGTATGTGTCGGCGTTTTCCCCGGCTTTAAATTGCAATGGAATTACGCCCATGCCAACTAAATTTGAACGGTGAATACGTTCATAGCTTTGAACCAGTACGGCTTTCACGCCCAATAAGTTAACACCTTTGGCAGCCCAATCACGAGAAGAACCTGCACCGTATTCTGTTCCACCGATGACAATCAGTGGTACACCGTCAACTTGATATTTCATCGAAGCATCAAAAATACTCATTTCTTCATCTGATGGTTGATGGCGTGTCCAGCCGCCTTCTGTGCCTGGGGCGAGTTGATTACGTAATCTGATGTTAGCAAAGGTACCTCTCATCATCACTTCATGGTTACCACGTCTGGACCCATAGGAGTTGAAGTTGGCTTTTGGAACCCCTTTTTCTTTCAAATATGTGCCAGCAGGTGAGTTTTCAGCAATTGCACCGGCAGGTGAAATGTGGTCTGTGGTTACAGAATTTCCTAGTTTCGCCAGTACTCGAGCTCCTGAGATGTTATCAATGGTGCCAACATCTAAGGTCATGCCATCGAAGTAAGGAGGGTTTTTGATGTATGTTGAATCAGCTTGCCAATCAAATAATTCTGATTCGGTTGTTTTAACTGCTTTCCAGTTACTGTCACCTTCAAAAACACCTTCATAGCCAGCTTCAAAACTGTCAGTATTTACATTACTTTGGATGGTGTCTGCAATTTCATGATCACTTGGCCAGATATCCTTAAGAAAAACTGGATTGCCAGCTTGATCTTCACCCAATGGTTCACTATACATATCAAAATCTAATGTGCCTGCTATGGCATAGGCAACCACCAATGGTGGAGATGCCAAGAAATTCATTTGTATATCAGCATGAATCCTGCCCTCAAAGTTCCTGTTACCAGAAAGGACAGAAGTGGCGATTAAATCATTGTCATTGATTGCTTCAGATAATGCAGGATCTAAAGGGCCGGAGTTACCAATACATGTTGTACACCCAAAACCAACCACATTAAAGCCCAATGCCTCTAAGTCATCCATTAATCCAGCAGAGGTTAAATAGTGTGAGACCACTCGTGATCCAGGAGCCAGGGAAGTTTTCACCCATGGTTTTACTTTCAAGCCTTTGGCAGCGGCATTTCTGGCCAATAAACCAGCTCCTAACATCACTGCAGGGTTTGAGGTATTGGTACATGATGTGATGGCAGCTACGGCAATATCACCGTCAGTGAATTCATATGAAGCTTTTTGGGCATTGACTTTTATTGATTTTGAATCTCTGCCATTTTCAAATTCTTTGAATAGTTTGCCATAGGTATCTTTGGCAACGGTTAATTCGATTCTGTCTTGTGGGCGTTTAGGTCCTGAAATACTGGGCACCACTGAGCTCATGTTAAGTTCCAATACAGCTGTGTATTCGGCATCAACGCTGTTTTCATCATGGAACATGCCTTGTGCTTTGGCGTAAGCTTCGACTAATTTAACTTGTTCTTCGGATCGACCTGATAAAGTTAAATAGCGTAAAGACTCCTCGTCTACCGGGAAAATACCACAAGTTGCACCGTATTCCGGAGCCATATTGGCAATCGTGGCACGATCAGCCAATGGCAAATACTGCAAACCTGAACCAAAAAATTCAACAAATTTACCAACCACGCCGTGCTCACGTAACATATCCACAACGGTCAGCACCAAGTCGGTGGCTGTTACACCCTCTTGTAATTGACCCGTTAATTTAAAGCCAACCACCTGTGGTATTAACATTGAAATGGCTTGGCCCAGCATGGCAGCTTCAGCTTCAATACCACCAACACCCCAGCCTAAAACACCAATACCATTAATCATGGTGGTGTGTGAGTCTGTTCCAACCACAGTGTCAGGGTAGGCCATTAATTCACCATTTTGTTCGGCACCAAAAATGACTCGGGCCAAGTACTCTAAGTTGACTTGGTGGACAATCCCATTGCCTGGAGGGACTACCTTGAATGTATCAAATGCAGTTTGACCCCATTTAAGAAAGCCGTATCGTTCCATATTTCTTTGAAATTCAATTTTTGTATTCAAATCTGCGGCGTCATTGCTGCCATATTTATCAACCTGAATTGAATGGTCAATAACCAGCTCTGCGGGAGATAATGGGTTGATTTTTTGTACATCACCACCCAATGTTTGCATGGCATCTCGCATAGCAGCTAAGTCAACAACTGCAGGAACACCTGTAAAATCTTGTAAAACAACTCGTGATGGCGTAAAGGCTATTTCAGTTGCAGGTTCTGCTTTAGGGTCCCAGTTACATAACGCTTCAATGTCTGAAACGGTTACATCTATACCGTCTTCATTGCGCAGTAAGTTTTCTAAAAGAATCTTCAAGCTAAAAGGCAGGCGACTGATGTCATGTTGTTCGCCAATTTTGGGTAAGCTGTAGTATTTATATGATTTATTATTACAAGCCAATTGCATGGCGGTTTTTAACGTATCACTCATTGATAAACCCCTGATGGTGGACTTGTTAAAGTATTTATTACACAAGTCGATTGGTAAAATTTAATGCGCGATATTATCGCATTTTTGTATTGAAAAATATAGCCATACAATGGACGCAATTGTAATCATTCATTACAAAATGAATCGAATCGCTATATTTTTATTATGTATCAACTATTTATAAAAACTCAATTCAAACAAACGTTTGAAAAATAATTAAGATTATGTTATTTTATA
>CALDFB010000177.1 GCA_937942365.1 uncultured Marinicella sp.
GATCAATCCGGCCAAATTCACCAAGCTGAGGTGGAGAGATTCATTCCAGCGGCTACCTCAAATAGCAGGCAAATTCAGGTTCATTTAAAAGACCTTTCAGGAAACCTCCTACCTGGTGAGCCTATTCAACTCATGGTCCCAGAAACTCTGCCAAAGCAAGTTATAGCGGTACCTAGGGATGCCTTAGTTCTGCGTCGACAAGGCACATCAGTATTCGTTATTAAAGACAACGTGGCTCACAAAATTGATGTCATCACTGGTATTGCCGAAGGGGATATGATTGCAGTCGAAGGGGAAATCAAACCGCAAGACCAAGTCGTGATTAGGGGTAACGAACGATTACGAGACCAGCAAAATGTCCAAATAATGGCAAATTGAGTTCTGACTTTAAAGCAGCACGTAGCACTTTTTCATGTCATTTGAGAAGTGTCAGTTTCACCGTTAAGTGAGGGTTTATTGATTAAAAACCCCTTATCCGCCGGCCTCTTTTGATTCATTCATTTAAAAACCTATTCAGTACAAGTTAATTTTTCCCTTAATTGACTTGACTATACTGTCTCCCAACATTCTGAACTCTTTGGCTCTGGTACTGCCTTTCCGCCAGGCTAAACCAATTTCTCGATACGCATCAAATTCGAGTGCATCTACTTGTACTTCATCATTGTTAAATAGGGGTAATGTCAAGGCCATTTCAGGAATAAAACTCACGCCTAAATCTTGTTTAACCATTTCAACCAAGGTCAACAAACTACTGGCGGTAAAATGACTGACCTTATCTACATGTTTAATGTGACAGGCACTGATGGCATGGTCGCGCAAACAATGCCCATCATCTAATAATAAAACTGCACCATCACCCACATCGTCTATATTGAATTTCCTGCCTTTAAGCCAATGATTGTTAACTGAGCTGATTAATCTGAAACGATCTTTGAATAAAGTCAACGTTTCTACACTGCGCATTTCATAGGGTAAAGCCAAGATAATGACGTCCAACTGGCCACGCATCAATTGATCGTAAATATCCGCTGATTTCCCTTCGTGGATTTCCAAATCTAAATCAGGATAACTTGAATTCAGTTCCGGCAATAACTCTGGCATCACAAATGGACCTATGGTTGGAATCATACCTACAGATAACTGACCGGATAAAGGCAGTAAATTACCTTGCGCCATATCCAGCATCTTTTTCATTTCAACCATTACGAGCAAGGATTGTTGATATATTTCCCGACCTAAATTAGTGACTGTAACACTTTTATTGGTGCGATCAACCAAACGACCACCCAAAGCGTTTTCAAGCTCCTTAATGGCCACGCTGAAGGCAGACTGTGAGACAAAGCAACTCTCAGCTGCTTTGCCAAAATGATTGTGTTCAATCAAAGCATTAAAATATTTAAGTTGTTTTATGGTGGGAAAGTGCATGGAATTATCAATAAATTAAAACATTAGCTTCATTTTATCCGTTTTTATGAATAACACAAATACGATCTGTTGTATTTTAAATCTAAACTTTTACAGTAACTGATTTATTGATCTTGTTGACCACTGAGTTTCAAGGCGCGATCAACTATCTCAAACACGTTTGCAGACAATGCTGGCTCAACATGGATCCGTTTTAATTGTTTAATCATCTGTTCACGGATACTGCCTTTATACAATT
This sequence comes from uncultured Marinicella sp., assembly GCA_937942365.1. Taxonomy (GTDB): domain Bacteria; phylum Pseudomonadota; class Gammaproteobacteria; order Xanthomonadales; family Marinicellaceae; genus Marinicella. Next base: position 1,664 of record CALDFB010000177.1, read on the forward strand.
GATAATCATTAAACAAACTCACTAATCGGGCAGAAATTTGTGGGTTGATAGAATCAAGTTCAATCACTTGATCTGCCAAAAACTCATAACCACTACCGTCTTCTGCATGAAATTGTGTGATATTCGAGCCACAAAATGCACCAATTAGACTCCTGACCACGTTAGGGTTTTGCATCGAAAACACCGGCAACTCCATGAGTTGTTTGACCCGGTCCAAAGTATCAGCAGCTGGAATTGTGGCTTGAATTGATAACCACTTATTGACAACCAATGCATTGTCTTGCCACTGAGTAAAATACGCACCTAACAAATCTTCAAAACCTTCAATTTGTTGATGTGTTAACAATGTCAAAGCCATAATTTTATCCGTATAATTATCCGCTTTTTGGTACTGTTGTTTAGCCAAGTTAGTAATCTCTTGATAACCTTTACGGACCAACCCATGTTCTTCAGTTTGCTGTAATAAATACCACAAACAAAGGTTTTTCAGACTCCTTTCACCCACTTGAACTGCATTGACCTCATAGGTATCGGAGCAGAAGTTTTGGTTATAAACGGACAACAACTCAACATGAAATTTATGGACCAAGACAGCCACCAACCAATTTTTAGCTACATTCAATTTCAATATATCGACGTCCTTTAAAGACAACTGCATGGTCTTTAATGCCGGCAGAGTAATCGCTTCTGCCACCAAAGCAGCATCCAATTTTTCATCCAACAAAACATGTCTGAATGAATCCAAAACATAATCAGGACATTGATAATCATCACCAACCAATAAAGCTTGATACTTCTCAATAATAACTTGCGATTGCATCTGCTGGGCTGCATCCCAGCGATTAAATGAATCCAAATCAAACTTCATCAAAAAAGCCAAATCATCATTGTTTTGTGCTTTTTTGACAGTTACTGGCGCTGAAAAACCCTGAAACAATGAGCTCACTGGTTGATGATCTATCTTTTCGAATGTCCAAGTTTGTGTCATTTCACGCAGTTCACATATGAGCTGTGAGTCTCCGTTATCACCAATGGGAAATGGCTGTCCATTATTTTGATACAAAGACAGTTTGACAGGGATGTGCATGGCTTGCCAAGCACCTTTCCCTTGAAAATTAGACGGTGCTTGTTGTGTCAATGTTATGGCGTGTTTTTTATTTGCAGCATCGTAGGTTTCTTGCACATGAACCACTGGAGTACCATTTTGCGAGTACCACAGTTCAAATTGGTCCAGATCCACTTGATTAGACTCAGCCATTGCAAGTCGAAAATCATTACAACTGACAGCCTGTCCATCGTGCTTATCAAAATACAGTTTCATTCCTTTTTGAAATCCTGTTTCACCTAACAGGGTATGATACATTCTGACCACTTCCGAACCTTTCTCATAGACGGTTAAAGTATAAAAATTATTAATTTCCATATAAGAGTCAGGCCGAACTGAATGCGACATGGGTGAAGCATCTTCAGCGAACTGTGTCGCTCTGAGGAAACGAACGTCTTCAATCCTTTTAACAGCCCTGGACTGTAAATCAGCAGTAAATTCTTGGTCTCTGAATACAGTTAAACCCTCCTTCAATGACAATTGAAACCAATCTTTACAGGTCACTCGATTGCCGGTCCAGTTGTGAAAGTATTCATGCCCTATTACTGCCTCAACATTGATAAAATCTTGGTCAGAGGCTGTATCCGGCTTGGCAAGTACGTATTTTGAGTTAAATATGTTCAAACCCTTATTTTCCATGGCTCCCATATTGAAATCATCTGTAACCACAATGTTATAAACTTCCAAATCATAAGTTAAATCAAAACGCTGTTCATCCCATTGCATAGAGTTTTTCAATGACTGGATAGCAAAATCACAAGCATTGATATTTTTTTCTTCCGTATAAATATTTAAACTAACATCACGTCCATCTTTAGTTAAATAATGATCCGATAAAACTGATAAATCACCAGCTACCAAAGCAAACAAATAGCTTGGTTTAGGGTGTGGATCTACCCATTTTGCATAGTGACGCCCACCAGTCAGATCACCTTTCGACAAAGGGTTACCATTAGAGAGTAATACTGGATACTTCTTTTTATCAGCAATCACTGTAACCATGTATGGAGCCAATACATCAGGCCGATCCAGATAATAGGTGATTTTTCTAAAACCTTCTGCTTCACACTGGGTTAAGAAAAACTGACCTGATTGATACAGTCCTTCCAAAGCAGTATTTTTTTTTGGGTAAATTTTGACAGTAGTCTTTAATTCAAACTCTTCTGGCACATTTTTAAGCTTCAAGCCAGTATCTGATAACTCAAATGTACCTTGACTCAATTCAACACCATTGACTTCTAACTTCTGTAATTCTAAATCAACACCATTTAGAAACACTTCATTCTTTGCCCAGCCAACATTTTTCCACATACCTATTCTGGCTTTTACCAAAACGAACTCAGGTTCAATCATAAAAGCCAAATCTACTGATTTAACTAAATAATTCGGCTGCTTATAATCTTTGCGATAGATGACTTCTTTTTGAATGCTCATATATTTTTTTGAATTTTATTCATAGATCTCGATTGTTTTCTTGAATCGTATTTTGAATTTTTTTATTCCGTAACATCCGACCAAAGATCAAACCAAATTCGAACAATACCCACATCGGTAATGCCAACAAAACTTGTGAACTTGGGTCAGGTGGTGTCAATAACATGGCTACCACTAATATGCCTATGATGACAAATGGACGTGATCTGGATAACTTCTCGGCCGAAGTAACACCTAAAGAGATTAATATGACAACTGCAACCGGTATTTCAAATGCCAAACCAAAAGCAAAAAACAATCGCACCACAATATCTAGGTAGGAATTGATATCTGGCATGTAAGTGACACCTTCTGGCGCTATCCCTGGCAGGAACACGAAAAGGATAGGAAAGACCACAAAAAATGCAAATGCACACCCCAAATAAAACAACACAATACTCGATATCAATATGGGCAAAGCGACTCGCTTCTCTGTCTTGTACAAACCTGGGGCCACAAACGCCCATATTTGATAAATAATAATTGGCATACTAATGATAATCGCCAAAATTATGACCATTTTGAACGGTGTTAAGAAGGGCGACAGCACACCAGTAGCAATCATTTCAGTACCTTGACTTAAATTACTGAGTACCGGATCAGCTATCAAGGTATATATTTCCCCTGCAAATGGAAACATAATAACGATCAAAATAACCACCGATGAAACGGCCCTCAGCAGTCGAGTTCTGAGTTCCACCAAATGTGAAACCAATGACTGTTCTTGGTCAGTCATTTATGCTTAGCCGAATCTTTAGATATTTGAGGGTTATTTTGCGGAGAACTTTCCGGTTTATCAACAACTGAGGTTTCAATGGTAGATGACAATGTGGCCTCTAACTCTTTAGCTTCTTTAAGCATAGCGTTCTCTTTGAGTTGGGCTTTCACAGCCTCGATCTCTAACTCTTGTTCAACTTCATCTTTGATAGATTGAAATGATCGGCGCATTTTTCCCACATATAAACCAATTTTTCGGGCCACTGATGGTAACCTTTCAGGACCAACTACCAATAATGCCACCACAAAGATCACCAATAATTCGGTAAACCCAATATCAAACATTATTTTTGCACAGGGTCTTCTTTGGTGCTGTTGGCCTGAGTCACTTCATCAACCGACTGATCTTTTATTTCTTGTTTCTCATCGTCAGAAATGCCTTTTTTAAAGCCTTTAACTGCACTGCCTAAATCGTTACCCATATTCCTGAGTTTTTTAGTACCAAATATCAAAGCAACCACCAATAA
>CALDFB010000178.1 GCA_937942365.1 uncultured Marinicella sp.
AACCTGTTACAGCAACTCAATCATCATGGTTTTATCGATTAGGAAAGTTTGCTCGAAGACGCAGTGCTTTGTTTGCTTCTTTTTTGACTTTGTTTTTCATGGTTTTGGTTGGTTTAGGCGTTTTCAGTTGGCAATATAAACTGATTAAAGCAGAAGCTCAAAAAGCAGTGCAAGTAAAAAATTTTATGTTACAGGTTTTTTCTTATGCGGATCCAAATGAAAATATTGCAAAAAAACTTTCTGCTTTCGATTTGCTGTCATTGGCAGAAAGTGAAATACAGTTCCAACAGTTTGCTGACAAAGGCACACATGCTGATATTCTTAATGCAATTGGTACTGCTTACAGTAACTTAGGTAGTTGGGATAAAGGATTTGACGCGCTGAAGAAGGCAGTTGCACTTAATCCGGAAGATACTCTGGCTTGGCTCAAGATGGCTGAAATACATCTTAATAAGAATGAATTGGAGGAGGCTTCTGAGTTAATTAAGAAAATTGAAAAAATGCCTGAATTGGCACCTGACCAAGAAACTTTGGAACGGGCCGATTATTTATTGTTGAAGGCATTAGTTACTGTGTTTAATGAACAAGATCTAGTTGGCATTGTTTGGGCGCAAGAAGCCAAAACAATTTATGCCAAACTTAACGATTATAATGGTGTGTTGAAATCTTCAAGAGTGATTGCAGAGAAACATGTGTTCGAAAAAAGCACAGGTGCTGAGTTTGGTTTAGAAGAGGCGACAGATACACTTGAAAAAATGAAATCTAATGTATCTTCAGTTAATACCGAAATACTGAGATTGAAAACAACCCAAGTTTATTTGTATGATCAATTGGGAAGGCATGAAGAGGCTAAGATTGGTATAGAAGAAGTTGTAAGTAAAATCAGAAGTGTGCTGGGAGAGCAACACCCTGCATTGATTGATGCGTTGGTGCAAAAAGCAGATGTGTTTGAAGCCACTGGTGACATGTTGAATGCGACTAAAGCTGCTGAGGAAAGCTATCAAGTTTCCATCAATGTTTATGGTCCTACTTCATCCATGGCTCAACAATCTTTATCCAAGCTTGCGGTAATTACATTCACCAAAGGAGACCGGGCAAAAGCTTTAGATTTAATCAAACAGGTGGTGGATATGTCTACTACGAATTACGGAGAAAAGCATAGGTCTACACTTAATGCCAAAACAGAGTATGCCAGTTTTTTAAGTGCCAATGGCTTGATTGATGAGGCTGTGGAGGTAGCGAAAGAAATATATGAAATTCAAGTCGAAACCAATGGGCCTAATGATTATAGGTCAATTTTTGCAGCCAATGTTTTATTGAGAGCGCAGTCTTCGCAAGAAACAATAGACATTGAAACTTTAGAGTTAGCCATTGAAAATAATAAAATAGCTGTAGCGCATTTAGAGGATACACACCCACAAACTGCATTTTCTTATTTTGTACTGGGTATGATATATGCCAAGTTTGAAAAATATGAGGAAGCTAATGAGACATTAATCAGCCTGATTGAAAGTGGTGTGGTGAAACAAGACACCCCAAGGTTTTTGGCATTGAGTCAAGCCATATCAGATAATTATTCGGCAGCAGGGAACAGAGAAAAAGCATTGGATTATGCGCAACAAGGATGGGAAGCTGCTGAAAATATGATGGGTACAAATGCCATCAGAACCATTCAATTAAGATTGAAAATGATAGGCATGATTGATGACAAGGTTGAATACCAAGAGCATGCCGGCTTTTTATTATCAAAGGTAGACTCAGGTGAAATTACTGATCAGGCATTGATTGAAAGAATTAAAAATCTTTGAATAAGATGACTGTTCTAATTTTAGCCTCTGGTTCAAAATACCGTGCAAGTCAATTGAAGCAATTACGAATTAATTTCGAAGCGCATTCACCTGATATAGATGAATCTTCACATGATAATGAGTTGCCGGGCGACTTGTCATTGCGATTGGCTACTGCGAAAGCTCAAAAAGTTAAAACGATTTACCCTGATGCAGTGGTGATTGGCTCAGATCAAGTGTGTGCCTTGAAAGGTGAAGTATTTGGCAAGCCTGGTAATGAAGAACAGTGTAGAAAACAACTGCAAAATTTTTCAAACAACTGTATTGAATTCTTTACATCATTGTCTGTGCTAGATATCAATGGTCGAGAATCAATTCATACAGATGTAACTGAAGTTAAGTTTCGTGAATTATCGTCAAAGGAAATCAATCGATATATTAAACTAGAACAACCTTATGATTGTGCAGGTGGATTTAAAGTTGAGTCTTTGGGATTGAGTTTGTTTGAGTCTGTGACATCACAAGATCCCAGTGCTTTAATGGGCTTGCCTTTGATCAAGTTGTGTGAGTTTTTACGCCAATCAGGCTTAAAGATACCTTAGAATCAGAGCTATGAATAATACTATTTACTGAGTGTCACTGAACGAAATACCATTATGTTCCTATCTAATCGTTTAATGAATAACTTGTCAGTGGTGAAGAATTGAAAACTCGCTCCACGATCTTGTTTCAAATCATACTGTGGTTCAGTGTGATGTTGTTTTCTTATGACTATATAGCCTTGAAGCTTAACGAGCATGGTGTTCAAAAAATACAGCAAATAGAATCAGGAAAAGATGACTTTGTACGCGATCCAATGTCTATTAAAGATGTGGTCAGAAGTTTTCAGCAACATTGGCAGCAAGGTAACTCTTATATAAAAGCCATCAATAGCCAGCCTGAAATTTCAATTAACCTTGCAGGTTTTAAGGTGATCCCTGACATTCACAGGGTATTACAAATAAGTTTTTTGGGGGCACTCACTCCCAAAGGGCATGTCAGTATCGAATTTTCTCATCAAGAAAAACAGCTTTTTTACCATTCTCAGCAGATTCCCATTGATGAAATTGTTAAGGGACTGGATTTATCAAAACATGATTGGATACATAGCCAAAAAGTAGGCGGCAAATTACAAAAAACAACCAGCAGTTGGTCAGATCTTCAAACTTTAGATGCCTTGGTGTTGCGCTTTTACGGCATATCAGAAGGTGATATTAAGCTGGCTCAATTAGCACTAAAACAAACAGCCGAGTTGGCCTTGCCGGAGCACAGAAGACCGTGTGTGGGTGAAGGAATGATTCCATCGTGTTGGCTGACTAATTTGATGAATCATCACAACATGCAAACCATCGAAGTTCAGGGGTATTCAGACATTGAATATGCAGGGCTGAGTGAAATATCACCTTTCTTGTGGTTAGTGGCTTCCTGGTTGACCGCTATGTTTGTGTTGCGCTTGGGTAAGTTGGATCTGATAAAAGTCTATGTGTGGGTGTCGGCGGTGTTTCTGGCGATATTTCTGATGCACCAAGATTGGATGGGTTTTCTATCAGACCAAATGATTTGGCCATTGGTATTGGTTATGCTGGGTCTTGTTTGGAGCGAGCGGAGACATTTTTTAAAGCCAAAAAATGTCGCAATCAATCTATGGTTGGGTTCGGTGGTATTGTTCTTGTTGATGCAAGGGATAAACCCAGGGTTTGAGTTTATCGTTACTTTGCCAACTTATTTCTTATGGGCTTTACTTCAACAATTGATGATAGGGCCGTTATTCAGCGATATGATTTACCAAGAAGGGCGTGTATCTAAGGGTTCAGTGGCGTGCTTCGTTGGGGTGCTGTTTTCAGTGATTCACGCTCCAAATCATGTATTGATGATAGCCACTTTAATTGGTGGGTTTTGTTGGTCATATGCGTGGTTAACCTATAAAAATATTTACGCCAATGCGTTTTCGCATGCTTTATTGGCATTGATGTTTTATCAGGTGATGCCTGAAGCTTGGTTGGGTTCGGCCAGGATAGGTATATTTTTTTAGCGAGCAATTCCGTTAAATTTCTAAATACTGGTAAACGAGTAAGTTATATTTTAATCATAAAAAGGTTACATGGTTTACATGTGATTTTTATCAATATCAGTTTATCTGAGTGATCAAAATAAGCAGTTAATAAATTATTCATCAATCTGATGTCCCTTATTTTTAACAAACCACGGAGTAATGGGTATCTTGTTAATTTTTATAGGTGAATCATGCGAAAAATCATTACCATTATATTACTCATGGCATTCGGCACTACTTGGGGATTTAATTTTTGGCCAGGTGGTTCTGGCCCATGTAATTCGACATTACAAACATGTATTGATGACAGTCCAGAAGGGGAGTTTATTGAGATTCGAACCAATGAGCTGATCAATGAAACTATTTTTACCAATAATACTGTTTCTTTGGTGGCAGGTACAGGCTATAAACCGACTTTTCTAGCTGGCAGAAGTGTATTTTTTGTTTTAAATACTGATACCAGTAGAGCTATTTCAATTCGAGGATTAACAATGGAGTCTGGCACTATCAGCATCAATCATTTGGGAGCCAATGTAACTGTAACCATTGAAAACAATATTCTTTTAGATAATAACTTTGATTTTCCAAGCATTTCGGTTATTTCTAGTTCAAATGCTCAATTATCCTTGAGAGTGAATTACAACAAAGTTACCAATATTTTCTCTGATGAGGCAAATAGAGTTGGGGCTATCAGTGTGAGGAAGTTAAATGGCAATTTTGGGAGTATTACTGGACAGATTTATGGCAATGAGGTGAAGTCTTTAGGTGATGAGTCAATTGGGATTTTACTCAGTGATGAAACTGAAGGGCTGGTTGATTTAAATATCACAGGTAATGAAATCTATGGTGGTGCACAAGGTGGATTGTTGGTAAATAGAATTTCAGGTTCAGGTGAAATGGATATTGATGTGTCTAGCAATGCATTTTATAAGCTTAATGATCAATATGCATCATCTGGTGTTCATGTGATCAACGAATCTGGTGTTTCTAATGTTGATGTGGTGAACAACACCATGTTGGACGGTCAAAACGGTATTTTGGCAATAGAATCTTTAGGCAGTACAGTAACACTTGGTGTTTTTAATAATATTGTCGCTTTTGCCAATACTGGTTTTGATTTTGGTGCTGGTGTGGAGGTTGAAAATGACAATAACTTGTATTGGGCTAATGCAGTCTATGCTAATTATACTCCTGGGCCAAATTCTCTTCAAACAGATCCTTTAATTAAAAACAGGCAAAATGCACGCTTAAAATCAAACTCTCCTGCCATTAATTCTGGCGATTCGTTGTCACTGATATTTGTTGCTGATGCGCCATTTGTAGATGCGGATGGGACATACAGAACAAAGTCAGTTGTTGGGGGAGAGCGCATTGATATAGGTGCATATGAATTTGGTGATATTAACTTCTGGCACCGTCAAACTGTAAGCGGAAGCCATTTAAGCACCATTG
>CALDFB010000179.1 GCA_937942365.1 uncultured Marinicella sp.
CGGCCTTTTGAAAATTAATAACCCATGATAATTTCCAGGGTTTAGGCCCACCGAGAAAATCAGTGGTTAGGTAATCAGCTAACTTTTTTAACTTCAGAATCATCAACTCATTTTAATTTTTAGAATGCACATAATCAATCATTCAAATTTAATTGCTTTGATCGTCCGATTTTATTGGGAATTATTCTTTCTAAAACAAGTGTCAATGTTTGACCCTGATAAGATGCCTACTTTTTTCGACCTCAAAACACGAAAGTTATCTAACCAATAAATTTTGACTTTTTAAACGCGCCTCGAATAACACCACTGGACTCCAATCATCGCGTATAGGCTCCGCTGGAATGACAAACTGAGACAGCGGGCTTTAATATAATGTTTTTAATGACTCTGTAGTATATGGTTGCATCTGATCATAGTTCTTGGCTTTTAATTTATGCACCCACTGAGGGTCCTGTAATAAACACCTTCCTACTGCGACCAAGTCATACTCACCTGCCTCAATGGACTGATCGATTAACGCAAACTGTTCTGTCGATATGTCTGAATGTGGATTCATACCACGTTGTTCTTCATCAACAAAACCACCATCTAGCCCAACACTGCCAACAGTGATGGTCGGTTTGCCTGTGATCTTTTTGGTCCATCCAGCTAAGTTTAAACTTGAACCCTCAAATTCAGGTTCCCAAAAACGCCGGGTCGAACAATGGAACATATCTACCCCTGCTGCAACCAATGGCTTTAAAAACACCTCCAGTTCCTCCGGTGTTTCAGCCAATTTCAATGCATAGTTTTGCAATTTCCATTGAGAGTAACGCAACACAATAGGAAACGCAGAACCAACAGCAGTACGTATTTTTTTAATCAACTCAACCCCGAATCGGGTTCTCTCGCTAATATCTCCACCATATTGATCGTCTCTGAGGTTGGTTTTTTCCCAGAAAAACTGATCCAGTAAATAGCCATGCGCACCATGAATCTCTATCCCATCGAATCCAAGTTTTTGCGCATTGACTGCCGCATCAACAAAGGCTGTGATGACTTCATCCACATCATTTTGAATCATTGCTTTGCCATTGGGCTTATTAGGGGACAACAATCCAGATGGGCTGTAAGCTGGCACCGATTCATCTGGTTCCAGATTGTCTTTTCTGACGCCGCCCACATGCCACAACTGCGGTATGATCTTGCCGCCTTCTTGGTGTACAGCATCGACCACCTTTTTCCAACCAGCAAGTTTTTCATTACCATAAAAGTAAGGTACATCAGGATAACCACTGGCCGCTTTGTGCCCGACACACGTACCTTCAGTAATAATCAATCCCACGTCATTGGAAGCGCGCCTTTGGTAGTATTCAATGTTTTTTTGATTGGGTACATTACCAGGCGAAAAACTGCGTGTCATAGGCGCCATAACGATGCGGTTTTTTAACTTCAGCTGTCCCAGTTCGAAAGGTTTAAAAATGGATTGTTGCATTGTATTTGATGATTCAAAAGAATAGTTATAGAAGTAGGACCTCAACCCAGAAATTCAATGATTGGTTAACCAATCCGGTGATTTAAATAACAACCACTTTCCGATCTACAATTCAGAAAAAATCACTTAAAAATATATGTTCAGGCTTAGTCACTTCCATCAAGCCAAACAACCAATCATGTTAATGGCAATGTTTACTTTTAAAACAAAGGTGGCAAATCGAAAACCATATCTGATGCAGACATCGGATGAAAGAATTTAAGACCCTGACTGTGTAATGCCAACCTGTCTGAGTAATTCAGAGCGTCACCACGCGCATACAGCTGGTCACCCACAATAGGATGACCTATGTGAAGCATGTGCACACGTAATTGATGGGAACGACCAGTCACCGGTTTTAATTCTAATAAACTGGTTTGCGCTTCTTGTTTGACTAAAGACCAATGAGTCAAAGCTTTCTTTCCATGTTCAAAATCAACCATCTGCCTGGGACGGTTGGGCCAATCACAAATCAAAGGTGCTTCAACCACCCCATTCTCTTTCTCTAAATGACCATACACCCTAGCAATATACTTCTTTTCAATTTTCCTGAGTTCAAACTGTCGGCTTAAGGAGGTGTGACTGTGCTTGTTCAATGCCATCACAATCAAACCAGAAGTATCCATGTCTAAACGATGCACGGTCGTTGCAGTTGAAAACTGAGCTTGTGCGCGACTTTGTAGGGAATCTTTGTGCTCTTCTTTTCTACCCGGCACGGATAACAAACCAGATGGTTTATTCAAAACCAACACATCTTCATCTTGATAAACCACATCCAAGTAAGGGTCCGTTGGAGGCTGGTAAATAAAGGGCTGGAGTGTCATCTACTGCCTTTGGGCCGTGCTTTTCTGGCTGCTTTCTTAGCAGCTTTTGCGGCCAATTGCTTTTCAACTTCCGCTAATTCTTGGTACATCATCTCAGGAGTTTCTAGCGTAATCCTGCCCACCGTACCTAATCTGAACTCATTGATAAATAAGCTTGATATTCGAGTTATATCAACCCGGCCTCCTGATCGTAAAGCACCTCTTTTTTCACCAATTTTCGTCAATAAATCATAAGGTTCTAGTGGCATGCTCTCAATGTCATAACGTTTTGAGATCAGGTCTTTGTACGCGACCATCACATACTCGGCCAAATAAAAGGCTTTGTCTTCTGCCTCAACAATATTGTCCTTGATGCCACCGGTCACTGCTAATCGATATGCGCTGTTTTGATTATCAAAGCGCGGCCACAAAACACCAGGCGTATCATGCAAAACCACATTGCCTTTGAGCTTAATTCTTTGCTGTCTCTTGGTCACCGCCGCCTCGTTACCGGTTTTGGCTATGATGCGTTCTGCGATCAGGTTAATGATGGTTGATTTACCCACATTGGGAATGCCCATGATCATCACTTGAATGGGTTTTTTATTGGCTGCTCGCTCAGGAAACCAATTTAAGCACCACTGGGGGATCTGTTTGATCAACCCGGTATCTGTTGCATTGACGGCATAAGCTTTGACGGTTTCATCTTTTTGCAGCTCATTCACCCAAATTTGATTCAAAGTTTCATCAGCCAAATCAGATTTATTAAGCAATTTGATACAAGGTGTTTGACCGCGCAGTTTTTGTAACAATGGATTCTGCGATGAATAAGGTAAACGGGCGTCCAAAACCTCTATCACCAAATCAACCTCTGGTAGCAGTTCACGAATTTCTTTTTGGGCTTTGTGCATATGCCCTGGGAACCAATTGATACTCATGTAAACACCCTGTAAAAACAGGCTATTTTAACTGACTAGCAAACTTAAAAATAAAAAGATTCTATCATTTCGCCACTTTACTTCGACACTGCACATTCATTTCTTATAACAAGAAAAAAACCAATTTATACTACCTCAAACCAACGCCACTTCAAGAGCATGCATTAGATATGGTTTAACAAACTATATCTGGGTATAAATTACCATACTGAGCTCTTTACTTGACTCGTTTATCAAATTAACAGAATCTTTTATGAATAAATCAGCATCGCCTGAGGCAAGTACGAAAATGAAACGCTTTATGTTGAAAAACTGACTCACAACGGCAGATTAGATTGCGTTGTCCCACTTAATCAGTATTTTTTATTTTTTTCGCCAACAATCCAGAACCAAGCAAAGGTTTTAATGAAATGCAATTGAAATTCACAAAAACTTAAACTACTATCTTATCTCAATAAAAATACGAAAAAACCATGAAAAAAACAATATCACTGTTTTTTATACTTACTTTACTCAGCTGCCAATCGGCATTTGCTGCTTGCAACTGTGGCTCTGACGATGCATTGGCTGCTTGCACAGGTAAAAACATTCATGTAACTGTCGGTCAAGGCAGGTCTGTGGACTTCACATGGACCTTTCATTCGGGTAATGGCCAAGAAGCCCAATGTGGTCAATTTGCCAATGGTGATTACTGGATTGCGCCAGCCAATGGAGCGTCTGATGTCGTTGTATCATTGGTTGAAGGCTCCGGCAGTGGTGACACCTATTTAGATGAAAACCCAGTACTTGAAGCCAATGGTTTTCTGGATAACAGTAACAACTACGGGAACCACGACCCTGCTGAAAACATTCTTACAGACCTGCCTCTGAGTTTTGATTATGACACCTCTTTAGTAGCTGCCATTCAAAGAAATGAGGCCATGCATGGCAATTGTGGAACCAATGCCATTGTTGGCAGTTGTATAGAAGCTTATCATGTATTGACTGTTTTAGACCAAGTACCACCGAATGCTGGAACAGATATACTCCGACCCAGCATTGATGAAACCGATAAGGAATTACTCGCACTATCTGACTTTAATTTCAATCATTTACCTGCACTGGATTACATACCTGGAAGCAGTACAAATGAATTAGAAAAAATTCGACAAAGGTGGTCATACAGCTCTGAAGTTTTTGCTGTAAAAACCTTCAGCGGACAGACTTTTTCAGAAGGCGGACGTGCATTCAGAGCTAACTTATTGATCGATGATTACGGAGCAGGAGTGGCACAAAGTTTTATCGCTGACATCATGGCCTTATCGTCACAAGCCAATACCTTGGCAGAAAAACAAGCGGCTTTGGCAGCAGTCTTGACTTATGGTAAAGACCTGTACTACGCGATATATGATGGTGATACACGCACCAGAAACTGGGGCTCAGGAGCGGCTCAATCAATGGGCAAATTCCCTCCCGCAGTGTTTTTTGCAGCGATGGCCAATGACCCCCTTTATGGAAACACTTTATCACAAGCCAGCCAAACCTTATTGGGTTATGCCGACATCAGAGGACCTCATGAGTTGGACCAGATTAATGATGGCATCACTCATCCGGTTTGGGGCGATGAGGCTGATGTAATGACCCAAACCGAAGTGGGAGCCTATTGGGGAAGAGTTTTGAAATCACAGTGCTTTGACGGCGCACTGGATACGTGTCGCACATCTGGAGGTCCAAGAACTTCCAGAGATCCTCACGGCTATATTGACGGGCCTCCTAACAGCCCTGGCGTCGCTTATATGAGCGTATCTGCTGG
>CALDFB010000180.1 GCA_937942365.1 uncultured Marinicella sp.
CAACTGAATCTATACATTCATCAAAGTTTTCAATATTACTTTGAAGTGTTACTTCGTTACTTGTTGGGTCATCATTGATTACCTTAAAAAATTTAGAGTGGGTGCTTGGTGCTTGTCTAACTGCAGATAAAGTTTTTTTGAAATATATTTCATTTGCACCAGCATTCTTATCTGCACATAACAAAGTTAATACATCCCGAAAAAGAACGTCATTTTCTTTCTTAAAATTATTATGTAAGTTGCACGAAGGAACCTTTATTATGTTAATACGTTTATCACTTGCTTCGGGAAATATGCATTGTGGCGGTGCATGTTCTCCTGAAGTTGCAGGCAGGTCGCACATGTAACATGTTTTATTTTTAAGTTCATGAATCAATTATATACAGTATTATCTTTTAAGATTTTACAGTCCCCATATTTAGCCGGGAATCTAAATAAATACTTTAGTTGGAAATTAAAGGGGTTAGTTGGATAAAGGTAAAAGGTTTAGTTGGACGACCAGAATATTTGTAAGTCATGTTGGCTTTAACAACTATTAATTATTGCATATTCGCATATACAGATATACAATTGGGCAATGTTGAATCCAACTGACTTTTTTAAAACCTTAAGTGATGCCACGCGCTTGCGTTGTTTGTTTTTGTTATCGCAGTGTAAAAGCCTATGTGTTTGTGATTTTATGGAAATTCTTAAGGCCCCACAATCTAGAATTTCTCGCCACTTTAAATATTTGCGCGATGCTGGTTTGGTATTGGACGAACGCAAGGATCAGTGGGTGCATTATCGGATTAATCCAGATTTAGCACCTGAATGGCGGGATATGTTGAATCAGAATATGAATCATATGCGTGATCAGGAACCATTTATCAATGATTTGGAAAGGTTGAAGGTTTATCAGGAAAAGGGGTGTTGTTGAAATGATGCTCAAATTATTTGGATTTAAAAAGGTCGACTGAAGTCGACAACCCAAAACTATGAAAAAGAAAAATATTTTGTTTTTATGTACGGGTAATTCTTGTCGTTCGCAGATGGCGGAGGGTTGGTTGCGGCATTTGAAAGGTGATCATTTCAATGTGTTTTCTGCCGGGATTGAGACCCATGGTTTGAATCCTAATGCGGTGAAAGTGATGGGTGAGGCTGGGGTGGATATATCTGGGCAGCGATCTCAGTTGTTATCTGAGTTTGATGATCAACCACTTGATTATGTGATTACGGTTTGTGGGCATGCGCATGAAAGTTGTCCGGTATTTTTGGGCGATACTGAAGTAATTCATGTGGGATTTGAGGACCCGCCGAAGATGGCTTTGGCTTTCGAGGATCAGGAGAGCAAACTGGATTGTTATCGCAAGGTGCGGAATGAGATAAGGGAGTTTGTGGTTGGAATTGAAGGGGTTTTGGGCGTAGCTTGATTAAGATAAGGACTTCGACTTCGCTCAGTCAACGATTTATCTGAATGAAATTTTAGTGCGTGCACTGATCGGAGCCGAAGTGTGCAGATTAACATTAATTTAAGAAGATTCCCGTCTTCGCGGGAATGACGAAACTAAGGAAAACTATGGGATTATTTGAAAGGTATTTATCGGTTTGGGTGGGTTTGTGTATTCTGGCTGGTGTGGTGTTGGGAAACTTCTTTCCGGGGATTTTTCAGCAGATTGCAGCGCTTGAATATGCACATGTGAATCTGGTTGTGGCGGTGCTGATTTGGGTGATGATTTATCCGATGATGGTGCAGGTTGATTTTTCGGCAGTTAAGGATTCGGGTAAGAACCCACGGGGTTTGATTTTGACCTTGGTGATCAATTGGCTGATCAAACCTTTTTCGATGGCCGCATTGGGTTATCTGTTCTTTAAAGTGTTTTTCGCCAGTTGGGTGGATCCGCAAACGGCCAATGAATACATCGCAGGGATGATACTGCTGGGTGTGGCGCCTTGTACGGCGATGGTGTTTGTGTGGTCTCAATTGACCAAGGGTAATCCGAATTACACATTGGTGCAAGTGTCGGTCAATGATGTGATCATGATCTTTGCTTTTGCACCAATAGCCGCATTTTTACTGGGTATCAATGACATCGAGATACCTTGGGAGACATTGGTACTGTCGGTGGTATTGTATGTGTTGTTACCACTGATAGCTGGGGCCATGACGCGTAAACTGATGGCAGGTCGCATTGAAGGTTTATTAAGTACTTTAAAACCCTGGTCTATCATTGGTTTGTTGGCGACGGTTGTTTTACTGTTCGGTTTTCAGGCTGAGAAAATCATCGGCAATCCAACCGCGATTGTTTTGATTGCGATTCCTTTGTTGATCCAGACTTATGGCATTTTCTTTATCGCTTATTTCATCGCCAAACGCATGCGCCTGACGCATGACATCGCAGCGCCGGCTTGTATGATTGGTACGTCGAACTTTTTTGAGTTGGCGGTGGCGGTTGCCATTTCTTTGTTTGGCTTGAACTCAGGGGCTGCTTTGGCCACAGTGGTGGGTGTGCTGGTGGAAGTGCCGGTGATGTTGTCTTTGGTGGCTTTTGCGAATCGCACGCGGCATTGGTTTGAGCCGAAATGATAGGAGTTGGTGTTGAAAGACATTGTTACTTGGGTATTGATAGATTACGTACCTGGGTCCCTGCTCTCGCTTAGGCTCGGCTGGGATGACAGTAGGGATGATCTCGGCTGGGATGACAGTAGGGGTGAGGTCGGTTGGGGACGGTATGGATGTGGTCGCTTGGAGGCGGTATGGATGGGGCTCGGCTGGGATAACGGTAGGGATGGGTTCGGCTGGATGACAAAAGAGTTGAAGCTTAACTTGGTAACGATATTTAAAGAGAATATATATGATTAAAGATTTACCTAACATCGATACAGAGAGTATCAAACCGATTGATCAAGAAACTTTGTTTCACAACAATCAATCTGATCATGCACCACGAATTTTATTGTTGTATGGTTCATTACGTGAACGTTCTTTCAGTCGTTTGGCCACTGAAGAAGCAGCACGGATTTTACAGTATTTTGGCGCCGAAACGAAAACCTTTGACCCAAGTGGATTACCACAACCAGACACCGATGACGGTTCACACCCCAAGATACAAGAATTACATGAGTTAGTGAATTGGTCTGAAGGCATGGTCTGGTGCTCACCCGAGCGACACGGGTCAATGACTGGCATCATGAAATCGCAAATTGATTGGATTCCTTTGTCTATAGGTGCTGTTAGACCAAGCCAGGGTAAAACCTTGGCAGTGATGCAGGTCTCAGGCGGTTCACAATCCTTCAACACAGTTAATCAACTCAGGGTATTGGGTCGATGGATGAGGATGTTGACCATTCCCAATCAATCTTCGATTCCAAAAGCTTGGCTGGAGTTCGATGATGATGATCGCATGAAGCCTTCTTCTTTGTACGATCGCATTGTGGATGTGATGGAGGAGCTGGTGAAATTTACATTGTTGACCCGCGATATCAAAGAGCATTTGGTCGATCGATATTCCGAGCGCAAAGAAGATTTAGCGGCATTCAAAAAAAGGATCAGTGAACGTTCTGAATAAGTAGCTGTCACATTATTTATGAAATGTGAAGTTTGTGGCAAAAATGGTTTAAGGTGGTGGAAAAAGTTATTGATGGCATTTTCATTTCCACTCAAATGCCAGGTATGTGATACCCGTTATCGTCTGAATGTTTTTTCAAATGTCATCGGTCAGCTGATGATTGGCCTGTTGTATATCCCCGTAATACTCGCCAATATTTGGCTCTATAATTACATTTCTTGGCAATGGATTGTTGTTTTAGATTTAATTATATGGGTAGCCTCAACTTTGATCATTCCGGTTGAAATCAACCCAAGAGACCCAGTTAATGCTGTGATTCAAAGGATACAAGACAAGAAACTTAAAATGAAGTCAACTGAATCACAAACGATTCCATAGTCTTGAATCTATATATCTCAATGATCCTTCATAAATTGCCTGTATAAAACCGGCACCATAAACAAAGTCAGTAATGAGGCAAAAGCCAAACCAAACACAATCGATGAGGCAACTGGGCCCCATAACAATGATTTACCACCCAATCCAGCCGCCAGTGAAAATAAACCAGCAATGGTCGTGGTGGTGGTCATGATAATCGGTACCACGCGACGCCTGGCCGCATAAACTGTCGCATGTAAAGGTCTTTTTCCGGCTTTGATTCGCTGATTCGCGGCATCGATCAAAACAATCGCACCGTTAACTGCAATGCCAGTCAGCGCAATGATGCCATATAAGGTGTATAAACTCAGTGGATTGGTGGTGGCGAATAAACCAAAAACCACGCCAGTGAAAGCCATCGGAACAGTCACCAATATTAAAAATGGCTGGAAATAACTGCGCAGCTGGGTGGCAAGGATTAAATAAATCAAACCCAAACCCAATAAGAATAACGAGCCCATCGCCCCCAAACTTTCATTGACATCATCTAATTCACCAGAAAAGTCCAAGTCGGTGTTGGGAAATTGGCCTTTGATATCATCCCAAGCTTCGATGATATCGGCATTGATCTTGGTGGTATTAGTCAGTGCGGGATCAATTTCCGCCTCAACTGTAATGGCTCGACGCAAATTATAATGTTTTATGGTGCTGCGACCTTGGCCAGTGGTTTGTGTGAATAAATGACCTAAAGTGGTTTGTCCACCTCCAGGCAGAGCCACTGGATCATTCATGATTTCATCAATGGCCTGTAAATTGCGTTTTTGTGCCCGTACCCGCATTTCAACCTTTTCACCTTCATCGCGCATCAAGGCAACGATTTCTCCGTCTAAATGTAAACGCAGTAAGCGCGAAGCGGTGGCAGGATCCAAGCCTAAATTGCGAATATTTTGGTGGTTTAACTCCAACACCAATTCGGATCGCCCTGGCACATCATTATCAGCCACATCACGCGAACCTTCACGGGTTTCGACGATGCGTTTAACGGCATCGGCCGCAGCACGTAGTTCAATAAAATCATCACTTCTCACTTTTACGCTGACTGGTTTTCCAGCTGGTGGCCCACCTGAAACTTCAAAGAAAGAGATCATGCCATCACCCGGAGTATTGACCAGCGTTTCTCGCATGGCCTCCACCAACTCTGAAACAGGGCGCATATTGCCAGTTTTCGGCATCAGTGAAACTTGTATTTGTCCATATTGATCACCCACTAAGATTTCTATGTCTGTGAACTTAATACCTGCCAGAGAAGTGATCGCCCTGACCTCTTCTTCATCAACGAATTGTCGCAATCGTTTTTCAACCTCAATGGTTTGGGCCAAAGTTCTTTCCAAGGGTGAATTGGATGGCATATCAACATTGACATAAAATATCCTGAATGGGTCAAAAGTGAAAAAATCAGCCCTGACTTTACCGGATTGTAAGATATTAATTGCACCCACAAAACACAGCACTCCGAACACAATAATCACATAAGGGCGCCGCAACATAAAACACAATGCTTTGGTGTATTTGGTCCTTAATTTCCTGGTCCAACTGTTACGCCATTTTTGCATGCGGCCAGAGCCATGGGTTAACAACCTTCTTACTGGCGAGGCTGTTGCACTGACTCCTGCACTGAGGTATTTAATCGGATTAAAGTGACTGCGGACTTTCACTGCTTTATTATGTTTTGCTTCACTACCGATGACATGAGATGGCAAAATCCAAAAAGCTTCTATCAAACTGATGGCCAGCCCCAAAGTCACCACAAATGGAATGACGAACATAAAGGCACCCAGAATGCCAGGCAACAACATCAAAGGCAAAAAAGCCGCAATGGTGGTCAAAACTCCGGCTGTGACCGGCGCACCCACTTCTCCTAAGGATTCCAGTGCAGCGGTTAAAGCATTAGCGCCCCGCTGCATGCGGTAATAAATGGCTTCAACCACCACCACCGCATCATCGACCAACATTCCAAGTACAATCACAATACCCAATAACACAGAAACATTCAAAGTGTTGCCAGTCATGTTCAAAATCCATATTGTTCCAGTGATTGAAAATCCAATGCCTAAGGTAACAAAAAATGCAATTTTAAATCCTAAAAACAACCAACAAACAAACAACACCAACAGCAATCCTAAACCGGCATTGGTTTGCATCACTGAAAGTGCATTTCTGGTCATGATGGTTTGATCATCTGCCAACACCAGTTGTATGCCCATATGAGCCACTTGTTTATTTTTTTCATCAATATAAGCATTGATGCGGTCAACCAGTTGTAAGGTATTAACCATAGAAACTTTAGTCACTGCCATCGATACGGCGGGCTTGCCATTGTAAGCTGCTAATTGCGACGCATCTTCGCGACCTCGAGAAATGGTGGCAATGTTATCTAGGGTAACTGAAGACCCAGCTACACTTGGTAATTGTATTTGCGCAATTAAATCTGGTTGATCAGTGGTACCTGCAACCCGTATCAACCATTCATTGCCCGCAACTTTAGCCGTGCCAGCAGATACATCTTTAAAGGCACCACGGACTGTTTCTGCTAACTGTGCCGCATTCAAACCATGTGCCGCTAATAAGTCCGGGTCAAACTCAACATGCAATTCAGGGTCATGCAAACCTGATGGTGTGACTTGGTCAACTCCTCGCAAGCCTTCCAAATCATCTTTAACTTTTCTTGCTTGGGACCGAAGTGTCTCATCATCAGCTTGACCTGTAACCACCACCAATGCGGTTGGAAAGCCATTGGATGTGGTCAATTCTAAGATCAAGGGATCATCGGCATCACTGGGTAATTCAGCACTGGCCTTGTTTTGAATTTCGCGACGAAGGTCATTGATGCGTTTATCAAAATTTCGATCACCAATGTCTCTGAACCTCACCAAAATATTAGAGATAGATTCACGTGAAGTCGAATTGGTGAAACTGATGTCTTGAACATTTTTAATGGAATCTTCTAATGGCGAAGTAACCAACTTTTCAACATCCTCTGCTGATGCCCCAGGTAAAACCGTACTGATATTAACCCAGTAAAAATTAATCTCGGGGTCTTGCTCACGTGGCATAATGAAATAGGAAATCATGCCCATGGCCACGACCACAGTGAACATGATATTAACCAAAGGGTGGTTGGTGAGCATCCTGGATAACATCTTCATTTCCTTACTTTACTGTGATGGATTGACCATCTTGTAAGCGTTCTCGACCACCAATGATGACTGGTCCTGGCCAAGCTCCAATGTCATCAATGGCCACTGGACGTCCCTCTTGAGCACCCGGCAATGATTTGAACTGAGCTTTACCATCTTTGGCAATAAACACACCCAGTTGTCCACCACGTTTCACCACCAAATCTGCTGATAACAGCTGCCCTTGCAGAAACCACACCAATTGTCCAGTCTGCCCAACCAAGACTTCTCCATTGGGCTTGAACCGAGCTGTTTGCATGGATGACTGGGATTCAAGTACAGCAGATAGTTTAACCAGTTCCACTGGTGTTTCGGTGTTATTCTGAATAAACACCATCTGGTTTGCGTTCGCCAGTTGATCGCTTAAGTGCCCTGGAATTTTGGCGTGGATTTGTTTGTCTGCTTCTTGCACTAAATTGAGCACCGGAGACCCCAAGACCAAAAGCTGTCCTTGTTGGGCTTGTCTGCTGGTGACCACGCCATCGAAGGGTGCTTTTATTTTGGTTTTCTTGGCTTGTCTGAGCGCTGCTTTTTCAGCCACTTTTAACCGCATCAAATCCGCTCGTAGCACCATCACATCTGTTTCTCTAGATAGTAAGTCATCGGCTGAAATGTATTGACTGGTTTTAAGCTCTTGAGCTCTTTTTAGACGCAACTCGGCTTGTGTTAATCTTGCTTTGCCCGCCTGTGTATTGGCTTTGGCTTGATCGACTTGAAGATTCAAATCAACAGCATCCAAGCTGACCAAGAGTTCTCCAGCAGAAACTTGATCCCCGATGTCTGCATGTATTTCGTTCACCACAGCAGTGATTTCAGCTGAAAGTTGGCTGTTATTAGCTGCTTTCACTTCGGCATTGGCAGATAAGCGACGTTCAATCAATACTTCAGAAAAAGGCTTAACAGTCACTGGAACAACCGGGAGTTCTTGAGCATGTGTAGCAAGATGAACCAATGAACAAATCAACAGTATGGATAAACGCATAAGAAATTCCAGTAAATATGTTTTTGCAAAGCAGCAATTTGGAACCCGTATTTTATCTTAAATCAGTGAATGAATTGTGAATCAATGCTATGATTATTGAAATCAATTCATAGCTACTTTCTATCGGTGATGATAAGTGAATAAACACAAAGAAAACATCTTGGGCAGGTGTGATTGTGACCAAATTCAATACACAGTGAAACAATCGCCCTTGTACGTACATTGTTGTCATTGTAGTTGGTGTCAAAGAGAATCTGGCGCCGCTTTTGCAATCAATGCTTTGATCGAATCCTCGGCAATTGAACTCACCCATGGCGAACCTGCATTGATTAACACGCCCTCTGAAAGTGGTGGTGGCCAACTGATGGCACGCTGCCCCAACTGTCAAGTTGCTTTATGGAGTCACTACCCCAGTTTCGGCAAACTCATGAGTTTTATCAAAGTCGGCACTTTAGATAACCCCAGTCTCATGCCACCAGACATACAAATCTTCACCCAATCCAAACAACAATGGTTTGAACTCCCCACCGATATGCCAGCTTTCAAGCGATTCTATAACCGCGATGAAATGTGGCCAAAAGCCAGTTTATTGCGTTTACATGAATTATCATCTCAGTTACCCTCACAAAATTCATGACTAAAAAAGAAGCCCACCCAAGATTAACGACCAACAATGCACTGGAAGCATTATCAAAACATGACCAGCCATTTATTGAACTATTCAAGCATGGCTCGCTGGTTGTTGAGATGTACCAACCAGATAAAATTGATCACCAAACTCCTCACAGCCGGGATGAGTTGTATGTCGTGGTCTCTGGAACAGGTTGGTTTGTTAATGGTGACAATCGACAGTCATTTGAACCTGGCGAAGTGTTGTTTGTGCCTTGTGGGGTTGAACATCGTTTTGAAGATTTTACCTGTGACTTTGCTACTTGGGTTATTTTTTATGGCCCTAAAGGCGGTGAAGCCGTACCATCAATTGAACCACATTAATAAAAAAGAGAGAAGTCTATGAAAAAAATTAAACTCATTATTCTGGCATCATTGATGCATTTTTCAGTGCAGGCTGAGGAGATCAAAGCCTTGGTTGGTGGCATGCTGATTGATGGATTCAAAGATGACCCCATACAGAACTCAGTGGTCATCATACGTGATGACAGGATTTCAGCTGTTGGTCAGATGGGCGAAGTAGAAATACCCAAAAATGCTGAAATTATTTCTACCGAAGGCATGACTGTGATGCCAGGCTTATGGGATATGCATGTGCATTTAATGATCAATGGTCATGCTGACTATGGGCACTGGCACAGTACATATCCAGACCGTTTTGAAAAAGAAATCATGCCGGCATCAGCGCACCAATTACTGATGGCAGGAGTGACCTCTGCTCGTGATCTGGGTGCGCCTTTAGAAGCCAGTATCAATGTACGTGATGCCATCAATCGCGGTGACATTCCGGGGCCGACGATGTATATGTCTGGTCCCTTTATTCAAAAAACCCCCTATGAAGGTACAGATATTTATCGCTGGGGCGTTGATGGTCCCAGAGATGCCCGAGCCAAAGTAAAACAGTTGGCTGATGCTGGGGTTGATGTGATTAAATTGATCGACCAAGACCAAATGAGTGAAGCTGAACTGATGGCGGTGGTGGATGAAGCCCATAAGCACAAACTGCCAGTTGTTGCTCATGCCCACCGACCAAAAGAAATTTTATTAGGCCTTAAAGCCGGAGTCGATAATTTCGAACACACCGGTTTAGCAACTGCACCAGAGTACCCTCCTGAAGTTATGGCAGGTTTACGTGAGCGGGCCGCTCAAATGAATCTAGGCCCCTTGTTTTGGACACCAACAGTTGAAGGCTTATTTAATTATGATTACGTCAAAAACAACACTGAAAAATTGGATAATCACAGTTGGCACCTGGGCATGCCTCAAGACATCATTGATGACATCAAACAATCCATCACATACCCTGAGCGTTTGCCCTATTTTCAAATCACCAGCAAACGAAAACCTACACTAAAACGTAAAATTCATCAGTTACTGGATGCTGGCGTGGTGTTAATGGTTGGTACCGATAGTGGCATTCCCTTAAAATTCCACAGTCAGTCAACTTGGAATGAACTGGATATTTGGGTGCGTGAAATGGGCATCTCACCAATGGACGCCATCCGCGGCGCCAGTTACTGGCCATCAGTGATGATGAAAGTCGATCATGAGGTTGGCACCATCACCGAAGGTAAATATGCCGATATCATCGCGGTCAAAGGCGATGTATTGCGTTATATCAACTTACTTCAGGATGTAGACATGGTCATTAAACACGGTAAAAGAGTGAAATAATTAAGTGGTGAATTCATTGTTGTCATGAAAAGCTTTGTTGAATTTCATCAAAGCTTTTTTGATTACAAGTGTGTAGTGTTGTAACTTTTTCATCGACAGTTCGTCATTTCCAATACCTAAACTTGGGAGTTATGCGCAACTTTGTTGCCGTTTCATATCGGAGAAATCAGTGAAAAATTTTAAAAACACCTTTGTCTTTTTACTCATTCTGTTGACCTTAAACAATTGTCGGTTTCATTATGAAGTCTACTGGTATAACGACAGTGACATTCAACCAGTCAGTGCTGCCCAAGCGGCAAAGTTTGATGACGCTTTAAAAACTATGGTTGAAACCCATCGTATCAATACCGCCGGGATTGGTATCATCAAAGATGGCATCCTGGTATGGGAAGGCTATTATGGTGAACAAGCCCCAGGAATCCCAGCCAGTGAACAGACTTTATTTAATGTCGCATCAATCACCAAATCTGTCACTGCCGAAACTGTGTTGCGCTTAGTCTCCGATGGACAACTGAGTTTAGATGAACCCATGTCAGCATATTGGGTGGACCCTGATCTTAAGAATGATCCTAGGCATCATTTACTGACCCCAAGAATGGTTTTGAATCACACCACAGGGTTTTTAAACTGGCGTTTTTTTTCTGCCAATGGAAAACTTCAATTCGTCAATGAACCTGGCTCACAATTTAGCTATTCTGGTGAAGGCTTTGAATACCTGGCCAAGTTTGTTGAACTTAAGCTCAGCAAACCCTTTGAGACGATAGTAGATGAAGTTGTTTTTCAACCTTTAACAATGAATAATACATTCATCACAGCCCAAAAAGTTAATCACAATAGAATAGCAAAACCATTCTCCACCGAAGGTGAGTTTTATGGTTACTATTGCCGACCAGAAGGTTGGTGTAGTCCTGAAGGCCAATTATCAGTTGCTGATGATATGGTAACCACTGTGAGGGATTATGCCAAATTTATGATTGCTTCCATGCATGGAAAAGACTTGAATAAAAAATTAATAAAACAACGCGCTATTATCAGTGAAGACCTGGCTCCTAAAAAACAAATTGATTGCCAATCGATGCCAACTGCCGAATGTCCCGAAAAACAAGGCTATGGCTTAGGGTGGTATGTAAATGAACCCAGTGGCAATCAATTGATAGGACATGGTGGTGCCGACTGGTCAGAAATATCACAAGCCTATTATTATTCAGGCAGTCATGATGGCATCATCATTTTTCTCAATGCAGCAGGTAAAAATGCACTTCTTGGAATGCTTGAAACTTTAGCTATTATTGATCCTAAATCTGCATTACAACATGAGTACAATCGTTGGTTATTGAGCAGCCAATAAAATTTATCGCTCAAAATGAACAGTAAGTTACCAGTGCATTGCTGAACCAATTGGGCATACTCCAATTGATCCAATATTTGCAGAATTTTGTCGTTTATATACAACTTTAAAACCCAATAATTAAAAAATTCGACGGTTCAGTAATACCTAAAAAATGCCTTTTGCTTTCATAATTTGTCATGAGGATTTTACCTCAATTTTAATTAACTTAATTCAGTGAGAATATTATGAAAAATAAATTAAAGACCATCATTATCGCCAGTTCTTTTATTGTTTCGGCCGCTCATGCAGGAGGCATCATTGTTTGTGAGCCTACTGGAAGTGATAGCTACTTATGTGATGCACATGTATCAGGTGTTGCGCCACATAACGCCACATATCAGTGGTTTGGCACAGGCGGTATCAGTGTTCAAGGCAATCAGGATTCTGCATTGGTTAACTGCGATAGTACATCTGGTACCATTAATGTCAACGTAACTGCTAATGGAACGACTACTCAAGTTTCTAGAGGTTTGAGTTGTGACAGTTCAGGTTGGGAAGGTGAAGAAGGTGAACGTGTATTTGGCTCAGGTAGAACTTAATACCGATTGGTTTTAATTATGCTGAGTTGACATGATTTCAGCTCAGCATTAATACCTAACTTGTCTAACCTTAAAAAACCATCAATATTTGAAGTGTGCTTCTATTCGATGGTCGAATAACATGTCATTAAGCTGTGGCCCCCAACCTATGTTGTGGATGATTTTATAATTTCCAGAGCTTGCTTTTTCATCACTGACTATACCAATGTGCGGCAAATTTGACCCTTTCAAACGCCAGGTTACAATTTCGCCAGGCTGATAGTCTTTTCCCTGATCAGTCACTGGTAGCACCTTACCATGACGAGCAAAGAAGGCTTCTAAATTAGGTACACGGCGGTGATCGATATTTGAGTCTGGTTTTTTTAAACCCCATATAGCAGGATATTGATTAAAGTGAGCCTTCATGTCTTCATGCACCAATTGTTGTAAATCAATACCTAG
>CALDFB010000181.1 GCA_937942365.1 uncultured Marinicella sp.
CTGATCAAATGATTGACTTTGGAACCAAAGCTGAGTAATTAGGAGAAATATCATGGCATTAATCGTATTTAAACCAACTTCTCCAGGTCGTCGTGGCACAGTTAAAGTTAAAAGAACTGGTCTTTATAAAGGCAGACCTGAGGCCAGCTTGACAGAAAAGAAGTCAAAAACTGGTGGTAGAAATAATTATGGTCGTATAACCACACGCCACATTGGTGGTGGTCATAAACAAAAATACAGAATCATAGATTTTAAACGCAACAAAGATGACATCGCAGCTAAAGTGGAACGTATTGAATATGATCCAAACAGAAGTGCTTATATTGCTTTACTTCATTATGTTGATGGTGAAAAGCGTTATATCATCGCCCCCAAAGATTTAGAAGCTGGCATGGAAGTCATGTCAGGTACTTCTGTCAGTATTAAAGTTGGGAACACATTGCCTCTGGATAACATTCCAGTAGGAACAGTTGTTCACAATGTAGAAATGAAACCTGGTAAAGGCGGGCAAATTGCCCGTGCAGCAGGTACATCAGCTCGATTGGTAGCTAAAGAAGGCGTTTACGCCACTTTACGTTTACGTTCGGGTGAGATGAGAAAAATACCAGCCAAATGTCGTGCGACCTTGGGTACGGTATCAAAAAGTGAGCATAACCTTGAGAAAATTGGTAAAGCTGGCGCCACTCGATGGAGGGGTGTTAGACCAACTGTTCGAGGTGTTGCCATGAATCCAGTTGACCATCCACATGGTGGTGGTGAAGGAAGGACCTCTGGTGGTCGTCATCCCGTGTCTCCATGGGGTATGCCTACCAAAGGACATAAAACGCGTAAGAACAAAAGAACAGATAAGTTCATTGTTCGCCGCAGAGATAAAAAATAAGGTAGTTATTTATGCCAAGATCGCTTAAAAAAGGCCCTTTTGTTGACCTGAGCTTGTTAAAAGCAGTCGACAAGGCCGTTAAAGAGAACAGCAAAAGACCGATCAAAACATGGTCAAGAAGATCTATGATTCTTCCTGATATGGTTGGATTAACTTTGGCCGTTCATAATGGTAAACAACATATTCCAGTATTGATTTCTGAAGAAATGGTGGGACATAAGTTAGGTGAGTTTTCACCTACCCGAACATTCAGATCTCACGTCGCTGATAAAAAAGTGAAAGGGAGATAATTATGGAAATCATTGCAAAACTAAAACGAGCTAACATTTCAGCACAAAAGGTTAGATTGGTTGCTAATCAAATCAGAGGCATGAATGTTGAGCAAGCTGAACAGTTGTTAACTTTTAGCCCGAAGAAAGCCGCGCACATCGTAAAGAAAGCGTTGATGTCTGCTGTGGCCAATGCTGAGCACAACAATGGTATGGATGTTGATGAATTATTTGTCAGCTCAATATACGTTGATGAAGGCCCGACTCTAAAAAGAGGACGCGCCAGAGCAAAAGGCAGAGGTACACAGATTTTAAAAAGAACCAGCCACATCACTGTAAAAGTGGCTGAAGCATCGTAAAGGCAATATTATGGGTCAAAAAGTACATCCAATAGGTATCAGATTAGGCATTTCTAAACAGCATAATTCAAAATGGTACGCAGAAAAAGATCAATTTGCTGATCAACTGGTCAAAGACATCAAGGTCAGGGACTATTTGTATAAAAAATTGAAGCACGCTTCAATAAGTAAAATTGAAATTGAAAGACCGGCAAAAAATGCCCGCATCACCATCCATACAGCCAGACCTGGTATCGTTATTGGGAAAAAAGGTGAAGACATCGAGTTGTTGAAGAAAGCGTTGTCTAAGATGATGGGTCTGCCAACACATGTCAATGTGAATGAAATCAGAAAGCCTGAATTAGACGCACGTTTAGTGGCTGAAGGTATAGCTTCTCAGCTAGAACGCAGAATCATGTTCAGAAGGGCTATGAAGCGAGCTGTTTCTAGTGCCATGAGATTAGGTGCATTAGGTATTCGAGTTGCAGTTGCGGGCCGATTAAACGGGGCAGAAATTGCTCGAACCGAATGGTATCGTGAAGGCCAAGTGCCCTTACATACTTTACGTGCTGATATTGATTATTCAATGGCAAAAGCATACACCACTTATGGTGTGATTGGCATCAAGGTTTGGATTTATAAAGGTGAGGTGTTCGATTTAGAAAACCACATCAGTGAATCAGATAAAAAATCGAATAAGAAAGGTCGGGGTAAAAAATAATGTTACAACCGAAAAGAACTAAATACAGAAAACAACAGAAAGGTCGAAATCGCGGTCTGGCTCATGGTGGTAATAAAGTGAGTTTTGGTGATTTTGGCTTGAAAGCAACTACCCGTGGTTTATTAACCGCTCGCCAAATTGAAGCCGGTCGACGTGCAATTACCAGACACGTTAAACGTGGTGGTAAATTATGGATTCGTGTGTTTCCAGATAAACCTGTTACAGCCAAACCAATTGAGGTAAGGATGGGTAAAGGTAAAGGTAACATCGAATATTGGGCAGCTGCCATCAAACCAGGTCGTGTCATTTATGAAATCCAAGGGGTTTCAGAAGATATGGCCAGAGCAGCTTTTGATAAAGCAGGTGCTAAATTTCCTGTACAAACAACATTCGTTAAACGTGTGGTGATGTGATGCAAGCAAAAGAATTAAAAACTAAAGATCTTGCAGAGTTGCAGGAAGAATTAAATAAGTTATTACAAAAGCAATTCGATTTAAGAATGGCTCGCGGTAATGGTCAATTAACAAAACTACATCTGATGCGTGAAGTCCGCAGAGACATCGCCCGTGTCAGAACTGTTATGAACCAAGCTAAAGGATAAATGTCATGACTACAGAAACTAAAGTACAAAGAACCAAAAGCGGTGTGGTCACCAGTGACAAAATGAATCAAACCGTAACTGTGATGATTGAACGAAAGATCAAACATCCGTTGTATAAAAAATACATCAAAAAATCGACCAAGATTCATGCACATGATCCTGATAACAAATGTCAACAAGGCGATTTGGTAAAAATTGCTGAATGTCGACCTATTTCTAAGACCAAGTCTTGGAAAGTGGTTGAGATTGTTGAATCAAGCAAGTAAGAGGTACTGACAATGATACAAATGCAAAGTAGATTATCAGCAGCTGACAACTCTGGAGCCAAAGAAGTCCAATGTATTAAAGTATTGGGTGGTTCTAAACGTCGTTATGCTGGTATCGGAGACATCATAAAAGTTTCCGTTAAGCAAGCCATACCTCGCGGCAAGGTTAAAAAAGGTGAAGTGTATAACGCGGTTATTGTGAGAACCAGAAAAGGCGTAAGAAGATCTGATGGGTCTTTGATTCGATTTGATGGTAATGCAGTGGTTATGCTGAATGCTAAATTAGAACCTATCGGTACCCGAATTTTTGGCCCTGTTACTCGTGAACTGAGAGCTGGTAAATTCATGAAAATTATTTCATTGGCACCAGAAGTATTATAAGGAAACGATTATGCAAAGAATTAAACAAGGTGACGAAGTTATCGTAATTGCCGGTCGCAGTAAAGGTCAACGCGGCAATGTACTTAAAGTCATGCAGGATGGCCGTTTATTGGTTAATAACGTTAATACAGTTAAAAAGCACGTTAAACCTAATCCTCAAATTGAAGAGAAAGGTGGTATAAAAACACAAGAAGCTCCTATCGATGCTTCTAACGTTATGCTGTATAATCCTGCATCCGGTAAAGGTGAAAGAGTTGGATTTAAAGTTTTAGAAAACGGCAAAAAAGTCCGTGTTTTTAAATCAAACGGTGAGGCAGTAGACGCTTAAGAGAATTATTATGGCTAGATTAGAAAAATACTATAAAGATGAAGTGGTTCCTAAGCTGATGCAAACTGGCAAGTTTGATAATGTAATGCAAGTGCCTAAGATCACTAAAATTACATTAAACATGGGTGTTGGTGAAGCATTGGGAAATAAAAAAATATTGTCCCATGCAACCGGCGACATGGCAACCATAGCAGGTCAAAAACCTGTGATTACACATGCCAAAAAGTCTGTGGCTGGTTTCAAAGTTCGTGAAGGTTGGCCGATTGGTTGTAAAGTGACACTCAGGCGTCAAAAAATGTATGAGTTTTTAGACCGTTTAGTGAATGTATCTTTACCACGAGTCAGGGATTTTCGTGGTTTAAACCCGAAATCATTTGATGGCCGTGGCAATTATTCAATGGGCGTGAAGGAGCAAATCATTTTCCCTGAAATTGAATACGACAAAATTGATGAATTGCGTGGCTTGGATATTTGTATCACC
>CALDFB010000182.1 GCA_937942365.1 uncultured Marinicella sp.
TAACCGTTGTTATTTTACCGTAGTAAACGGTCTTCTTGACGACCCATTGGTGCCATCAACTATCATCACGCTGGGTGAACAAGGAGTAGCAGAAGAGTTCCACCCCCAAACAGGCATTCCAACAATCGTTTGGCTTTTTCCACACCATAATAGGCTCTATGCCTTAGCTGGTGAAGATGACTTGTATAACGGCATTTATCGCTTTAAAGAAAACATAGAGGGTTATGACGCTCAGTATATTCTTGGCGGTGGCAGTGAGTTCGGGTTTGCTTTTTCCACCAATCAACTGATTACTGCTTCCACCAAATCCGATGATGATGTCTTTGCAACATCTTTGACTTTTTTTGATAGTGACCTTAATTTTGTACCATCTTACCCTTATTCCAGTGACTATTTGCTTGCTAACTCAAATGCAACACAAACTAAAGTCATTGCTGGTTTCGACAAAGACAATAAAACAACCATCATCCAAGAGTTTGACTCACAAAACAACCTCACAATCACACATATAGAAAACTTTCGTTTTACACAAGTAATTACCAACCCAAATATCGATGACTCCTTTGTTGTACTAGGACCTCCTTCAGCTCAACCTAAAATCTACTCGATTAACGAAAAGCCAATCTTAAATGATTTAATCAATGGAACTTGGCATGACCCTCAGGTTCCAAACCAAGGCTTAGTGGTGCAAAAAGGCAGGAGAAACGATGGCAGCGAATACGTATTCACTACTTTGTACACTTATGATCAAGGGGAGCCATTATGGTTAGCTGGTGTGAGTGATTTAAAAGCAGAACAGCAACAGCTGTTTATTTCGCTGTTTCAATATGATGGCCCACAATTATTTGAATACAACATAACCCCAAACCAGGAATTTTTTGGTGAACTAACTTTAGAACTATTAAACTGTGAACAGCTTAAATTAACGGTTAACAGTGAAGTACATAATAAATCTTTAAATTTGTTGCGCATTGATGACACATCATTTAATCACCTGTGTGCTGACATTTCATACCTATCATTGAATCAACTCAACGAAACTTCACCCGGTAAAAAGGAGCTCACTCATGAATAAGGTTTTATTGACATTCGCACTGATTATAATCGGCCACCTATCAAATGCTCAAAACCAATACTGGCATACTATACTTTCTGAAAATGAACATTTAAAATTTATATCATCCGTCCAGATTTTAGATAATGACACCATTGTTTTTACCGCGAGTTCTGATGGTGTAAGGCATTTATATTCTTTTTCTATAGTGTCCAATCAATTAAATCAAATTAATACTGTAGGTACTCGAGGTGCTCCGCGAGATTTAGTGTTTTATAATAATGAAATTTATTTCTTAACACTTATTCAAGGAGCAGGTTTTCATCGCTTATGGAAAACTGATGGCACCGCTTCAGGAACGAGCCAAGTCAGTGATATAACTTTTATTTCCCACGGTTCCAATCAACCCTCTTTGTATGTCCACCAAAACACCCTCTTCGGAACAGGTGACGACAATGCTGTGATTGAATTCAAAGATGGCATTCTAACCAGACATAGCGAACCCTTTTTTAGACCGTCTATCAATCAAATGTGCGTATTCGGGGCGCAGGATTTCATCGTTTCTAGCTTGTCTGTAAACCCTATGTTATTACACGTTAATGGTTCTATTCGTACAGAATTAACATCACTGATTCCACAAGGTTTCAGGGTAATTAACTTTGAACAAACCGGCAACGACTGCTTTATCAACTTTAAATTACGAGACGAAGAGTATTCACCAAGAGGTGTTTTAAAAGTGTCTCAGTCTGGTGCAACCAAGCTATTTAGAGAGGATGAGTTTGAATTTCAAGTCAATATCCTACAAATTTTTATCCACAAAGATCAAAAATATGCTTTTACTCGCGATAATAACATCACTTCATTTGTTCAATTAGGTGATGATGAAAGCATTACCTCCACTATTTTTTCAGATGACACGGGAGCCTTCACTGAATATACATCTACTGCAAACATGCTTTATTTGAACTACAAAAACTCAACCATAAACCAGAACACCCATTATACTTATGATTCTGAAAACAATAGTCTGACACAATTTCAAACTGGCTCAAATTTATCACTGCCTTCAATCCATACCACAACTCAATCAGATTTTTTTGTCAACAGACCAGCTTCCAGACGTTATTTATCTGCTTTTCAAATTAACACTTTAAACGAGAGCAGCCCTTTAACTCAATTAGAATCGAATGGGTTTGGTTTCAACGGAATAATTACTTCAAACTATTTTAATGCCACATATTTCTTTTTAACTGATCAATCCAGTGGTCTAAAAAGTATCTTTAGTCTAAATACAAAACCAAAGATAGATACCTTATTGAATGGTATTTGGCATGATCCAACACTGGAAAACCAAGGTTTATTTATCCGACAAGGCAATCGCTTTAATGGCTCTAGGTATATCTTTTCAACAATATACACCTACCTCGAAGGGAAGCCTTTGTGGCTTGCAGGGGTTGCAGATTACTCACCTGATCAAGACACCATAACTATTAATCTAACAGACTATAAAGGTGGTTCGTTTCTTGAGCCAGACCCACAGCCGACACAGTCCATCTTTGGCACACTGACAATTGAGCCAACCACTTGTCACGAACTGAGAGCACTGGTTTCAAGCGAGTCTCAAGAGTTTGAACTCAACTTAATCAGAATTGATAATACCAGCTTTGATAAATATTGTTTACAAGCAATAGATAATAACTGAATCAAATCGGGTCCAAGCACAGAATATGGTGTTTCAAGGTTAAATTATTTATTTTCAGCATTATTTATAATTGTTCTTTAATCAACTAAGTAATTTATCTGGTTTTCTTTCCTTGATTCTTTAACCATTTCCCTAACCGCTTTAAGCATGGTCGGGGCGTGGTAAGGAATACCATCTTTGATTGTCCATTCGATACCTCCCGTGCTTTTATCACCTGTTAAAGGTTTGATGTTTCTGGGCCATAAAACCGATAAGTCTGCCATTGGATTACCCTTTACTATGACTAAATCTGCAGTATAGCCAATGCGGACTTGCCCCAACGTGTCACCTTGGCCCAACACTTTTGCTGAGTTAACTGTGGCATGCTTTAACACCTCTAAGGGATGGAACCCCGCTTCTTGGTGCAGTTGTAGTTCGCGTAGGTAACCAAAACCATACAGCTGATAGATGTAACCGCCATCTTCTCCCGTAGTAATGATGCCACCTTTATCAGCAAAGTCTCTGAGCGCTTTAAACCAAATCTGATAATTGTTTTTCCAAAAGACCTCATCTGAAGAGGTCCAACCCCAAAAGAAAGAACCATGTGAGTCGGCGTTGGGTTGAAAAAACTTCTCTAAACCAGGGTGTAAATAGTCTTTGAACCACGGTGATGAAACCGCCCTTTGTAAATCTCTTGAAGCCTCATAAATGACCAAAGTAGGATCCCATGCCACACCGGCCTCAACCAGCCCATCTAGAACCTGATCGAGCTTTCCTAAGTCTGCTTCACGCCATAAACGACCCGCATACCTGAATCGATGCAACTCATTGGAGTAGTTCATATCTGGTGGGAAGTTCTGCACACCATTAAGTGCCGCATCTGGAACGCCATACCAATGCTCAATGGTGGTGGTACCTGCTTCGATGTTATCCCAGGCATTCATATCTTCAACACCTACATGATTGGCCACTGGTAATTTATATTCTTTGGCCAGTTTTGATGCGGCATGAAAGGTTTGTTTATCCATACTGCCAAACTTCAAGCCATCTACCCCCTGTTTCTTGAATTCAGTAATCTTTTGTTTCAATTCTTTTTCGCTGTGATTACCCCAAATCATCGGATAAACAAACATCCGTGGCGCAATGATATCACCATCGGCACTTTGCTTTTTTTCTTTTAAAGTCACTTCAGTGTGGCTGCCAAGATCTCTAACCGTGGTGATTCCACTGGCCAACCAAAGGTAATGTTGATAAGGTTGTGCCATATCGATACCTGCTCGGGTGTACATGGTGTGTGCGTGCATATTAATAAAGCCAGGCAAGACATATGTACCAGTGGCATCTAGCTGTTGAATCTCTTTATTGCGTATTTCTGCATCATCTTTAGCGCCTGAAATGGCATGTATCTTGCCATCCTTGATATGAATGTCATACGGGCCCTCAGCTGGTGTGCCTACACCGACAACAACCATGGCATTGGTCACCAACAATTCATCGTTTTTTTGATTGTGTAGGCTGTTTTGTGCACTTAAACAAGTGCTTAAAAATAACAAGAAACAAGCGGTCTTTTTCATGGTTAATTTCATATCTTTTAATAAGTTTTAAGATTGTATCAACCTCCTTAAAAATTAACCACCTAATATCCAACAGCAATCAATAGTCTTTAATAAACTTGCTGGGGTTCAGTTATTATTCAGCCAAAATCAGTAAATTAGGAAGAACAACAATAACAACAGGAGATTCAAAAATGAAATCTTTAAAAACTTACCTCACCCTCACAGCACTGATATTCAGTCTATCAGCAACAGCACAACGTAACCATGACCGCAGCCACCACAACTCTGGCAATAAACAACTTCACTCTCAAAAACACTACAATGAGTACATACAGCCAGTCCGGTACTATAAACACGGCAACTACGGCCATGGCTACAGATATGGCAAGAAATATTACGGTGGTTATGGACGTGGTTACAAACACTATGGTTATTACAACAAATACAACCGTTACAAGCGAAGTAACCGGGCTTACAAACGCAACTATTACAAATCAAAAAGATATTATAGAAACAAATACCGTCGCTATAATCGCTACCATTACTGAATAATGTACCATTCACAATGGTGTGAATCACGTTTAAACACAATTCCAAGGGCTCTGAAGAGCCCTTTTTTATCCCCTAACTTTTCCTCATACTCACAAATAATTGTGTTGATTAATCTACACATTAACCTCCTGACTTTCCATAAGCGATTATGAAGCTTAACCTTTTCTGAACAGGTTTTTATTATTCAGTTTTGATTCAGTCATAACCAGTAAATTGGGATTTACAGTAACAACAGGAGATTCAATCATGACATCTTTTAAAACATATTTAACCGTAATCGCGATGACGTTCAGCATCACAGCTTTGGCTGATCGCGGTAGAGACAGCGGTTATCATAACAACGATAAAGACCACCGACATGCACAAAAGCAAAGCGGTAAAAAACACTCGCATAATAACCGCAGCTTCAAAGGCCAACACAGTGCACGCCAACAAGCCAGTGGCAGTAAACATCGCAACAACAGCTACAATGACCGCGTTTATAACGGCCAAAGAAACAACCATGGTAACAATCATCGCCATGGCCAAACCTACAACGAACGTGCATACAACAGAAAAGGCAATAAGCATAACTCCCGACATGGCCAACGTGGTTTCAATGGCGACTACCGTTCTAACCGCCGCTTTGACCACAGTAACCGTCGCCATAACAGCTATGGCTACAACAATAATTACAACCACAGTCGTGGGCAGCACAACAGATACAGTAACAGGTATGATCATGGCTACATAACTCACAACTACTACAAGCCTAAAAAGTATTACAAAAAATGGAAAAAGTGGAACAAGCACAACCGCAGATACTGGAAAAACAAATACCGTCACTTTAACAACTACCATACCTATCGTGATGATTACTATCGGTATCGCCCAATTCGTGGCCTAGGTCACTACTTTGATCGCCCAGGTTACGGTTATGGTCATTGGCATGAAGGCGACTGGTGTATCAACTACCACAATGAGGACTATTATCGTGACTACTACAGCTACTACCCATACCATGATGGCTGGAGACATGGTGATGGCGACTTCGGCATCTGGTTCAGTTTCAACCTTTAAAGTCGAAACATACCCAGTCAAAGGGCTCATCTGGAGCCCTTTTTTGTGCCTGTGATATGGGTATTAATTATAAATCCAGCTCACAAACTGAAGTCCTGTCCATACACTCAAAATATATGCTGTGTGACTCTGGTTTATAATCCATGGGTTTAAGCGTATATGGGTTGGTGAATTTCGAATAAGCAATCACTTGCTCAACAGGTTTATTAGGGTTCAAAGCAATTTCTATTTGCAGCTTCAATAAATAGATCATTCCGTTGAGGTCATGGACTCTCCCAAAGTAATCCTTATAAGCTGGCATAATATAACTGATTATTTTTTTTCCTGAGGGGTTATATAATGAACTAAGTGACCACTTAACAGGTTGATTGAACTCCTTTTGTAGCTGATTGCTGTTAACATATTGAAAATATTTTTTTGAATTATATCGAGCGACTTTTTTCATATGTTTTGTTGTTAGAAAATATCTTGTGTTGTGTGTGGCTTGAGGTTGAAATAATAAATTTTCTACAAACCCACCAAATATTTCATTTGAGCTATAGCCGGCTATACTAATGCCATATTTAAACTCATAGTCAAACACTTGACCTAAATCAGTTTCAGCAAGCTGCAAAACATCAATTTGGGTTTGTAAATGCTTGAGTTGAATTTCGCTTAAACCATTTTTTATGGCTGTTGAAAGACTACTCATATTGTCATTCAAAGTGGCCACTGAAACCATACTAGTGATCAGTAAATGGCTTTTTCTGAGTATCATTCTCCAAAATGCCATGTCTTTAATAACCGCTTCAACATATACTCCTTCTGAGTGGTTAACAAATTTATCAGCTAAATATATTTGTTTGATTTTCATCAGAGGCCCAAAAGGGCCAAATGGCGTATCTACATCAATTTGCGTCACTTCTTTAAAATGATTGAATTCGATTAGGTCTGTATATCGTTCGAGCTGCTCTATTAACCGAGGATCAGAAATTGATTTGGTTTTTAACTCACCATTTAATTTCTGCGTACAGTTTTTATCAGATCTTGACTTACATGAAGAATAGCTATTTAACCAACTCTCATCATGATCTTTTCCTATTAGAGTTTCAAACTCTGCTGCATTTAAATAATCTAAGCCAGTTTCAGCAATTTTACGATTTAAAAAGTTTCTGACTGCTTCACTCTCTTCTTTTAAGCTTTTACCTGAAATGCCATTGATAGCTATCAATGCAGGATAAGCATTGTTTTCACTGTACGGTTCTGCTTTGATGTTTTTAATGGCCACCACTTCTGGCAAGAGTTCTTCATCAAAGACCGGTAGGTTGATCACCAAGGTGACGATAATAAGCAAGGCAATTAAGCCGAATAAATACAAAAGTGTTTTCTTTATTTTTCTCATATTTTTTATCTGGTTGTTTAAAGAACTGTTCCATTGTGAAATTTAAACCCCTGAATGACCTGAGTAAAACCTGAGGGTGCTCTGAGTAGACATCAATTAAACGAATTCAAGTGCTAAACTGTGCACCATGAGTAAGGAACACCCACATCATACCAGCTCGGCTGGTTTAACCATAAACACCCAGACCGGTGAAGTGATCAGTGACACCGCAAAACTGCGTTTGAGCCCAGTTAATACTCGGGTACTGAAAGAGTTGTTACAACAAGCGCCGAACACCGTCTCTCGGCAACAGTTATTTGATGGCGTTTGGCCAAATCAAGAAATCAGTGACGATGCCTTAACTCGCTGCATTTCTGATTTACGTGCCCAACTCAAAAGCTTAACCATAACCACACCATTGATTGAAACCATTCCTAAAATTGGTTATCGCTGGCAACCTAAACTTAATTCGAAAAACACAACTCACAAAAAGACAGACCATAAAAACACCTCGTTCTGGTCTCAAAACTTAAGACCCGTACTGATGGCTGTAACCGTTTTTCTGTTGTTACTATGGAGCATGTTAGGCTGGTTGTATTTTTGGTCCAAACCCAACGCTACATCCGTTGTGGTGTTACCCACTGAACACAGCTTACCCAACGCGAAAGCACATTGGGATGTTGCTGCATGTATAAAACGAGCCATCTTGTCACAAGCTGATTTGCAATATTTATCAGCCATTGCCTTAGACGCTTATTCAGGCAACCCTTTTCCATACTACAACCATGAATATGGTGTCAGGTGGATTATGACCAGCCAAGTCAGGGCAACCAAGGAAAAAAAATCAATTACCTTTAACTTAGTCGACGCCAAAACGGCTTTGGTTACGTACAGCGAACAACACCCTGTTGATGCTGCAGATGAACTGAAGCTTGTGTGTCAAAATTTCGTTGCTTTTGTGGCATCTCTTTGAATATATCATTCAACTTCTCTAATGACAGCCAGGCATTGGACAAGTAATATATAACATATGAACCAACATAAATTTGTCGTACACCTTCAGTTAGTTGCAGACAGTCACGAGTTATTTAGGTGGAAGTCATGTCACCTCAGACTGCATAAAAATGCCACCTTACCATGGTTGATTGTCATACCCGAAACAACAGAAATTGAGTTTCATGATTTGCCCACTGAACTACAAACTGAGGTCACTCACATCAGTCAAGTGGTCAGTGATTATTTTAAAAATGAACTCGCTACCGAAAAAATCAACTTTGCTGCCATCGGGAATGTAGTTCAACAACTGCACATTCATGTGATTGGACGAAACCACCAAGACCCTTTATGGCCAGATGTGGTTTGGGGCCGTGAATTACCACGAAAAATTTATGATCAAAAACAGCTTAAAAACCTGGTGGATCATTTAAAAGGGCTGCTTAATTGACTTAAACTCAGTCTTTTAACGTTCATTACCAACCTAAAAAAACCATATATATTTTAAGGGTTTAAGTGAAGTACTTCATATTTATTCACATTTTTTGTGATATTTCACCTCTGGCCTGTTCTACTTTTTACTTCACACTGAAAAACAAAATGGGCCTGAGAAAAAAATTCAACCTACTATTGGTCATTTGCCTGGCGCTCAGTTTTTTTGTCATCTATTGGTGTCACAAAGAATCTGTGTTGTTAAAGACCGAAATGAATTTAACCCATCAAGCTGAAATTGCCTTTGAAATAACTGAATCAATAAGAACTTACAATGAAAATGAAGTCCGCCCATTAATCAACAATGCAAACTCCGGGTTCTTGCCCCAAACTGTTGGTTCATATGCAGCCACACAGGTCATGAAGTCTGTGACAAAAATGGTCCCATCCTTGCATTATAAAGTGGCGATTGATGAAACCGAAATAGATATATACAAACCCAATATCTGGCAACAAAACATCATTGAACAGTTCAAAAACGACTCGACTTTACCGATAATAAACGACAAAGTCGCTGATGAAGAAGGGCGTTTTTTGGTTTATGCGAAACCCATATTAACCAATGACAAGGTCGTCGGTACTAAAATAGTTCGAATCAATGAAGAGGATTTATACAGTGCTGTTGATAAAAACGTATTCCTATTTTCTGGCATAGTTCTGGGTTTGTTGTTTGCAGTCTTCATATTTCTGAATTTAGTGATGAATATTTTAGTTTTTAAACCGCTTAATGCTTTGGCTGAACAAAGCAATAAAATCAGCCAAGGACAGTCTAAAATAGAAGAGCTTGAGGTCAGTGGACAAGATGAAATCAATCAAGTTGCTGCCTCATTCAACCGCATGCAAAGAAGCCTTAAAGCTGCCATGGGCATGCTCAGTTAAGTATGAATACAACACCTAAAAAAATCAGTAAATACGTCATCAAAAAAATTCTGGGCCAAGGGGCTATGGGCGTAGTTTATCTGGGGTATGATGAGCAAATCGAACGTTATGTAGCCATTAAAACAGTTGCTTTTGATCAATTAAACCAACAAAGCTCAGGCCAAGAGTTTGCTGAAAGGTTTATACAAGAAGCCAAGTTATTGGCCAAGTGCACACACCCCAATATTGTCACCATTTTAGAGTTCGGCCAAGAAAATAACATGGCTTTCATGGTCATGGAATACATCAAAGGACCCAGTCTTAAAGATGTGTTGAAACGAAAACAATCCATCCCTTTGATGTTGGTGATGACGTGGTTTGTCCAACTACTTAAAGCACTGAATGAAGCCCACTCTCAAGAAATCATTCACCGTGACTTAAAACCTGAAAATATATTATTGGTCAACAATAAAACAACCAAATTAACCGATTTTGGTATCGCTAAAAGTGATGACAATGAAACCAAAACACAGATTGGCATTACCGTTGGAACACCTAAATACATGTCCCCAGAACAAATTTTCGGTTCAGCCGAACTTGGCCCGTATACTGATATTTATAGCTTGTTCGTTATTTTATACGAGCTATTAGGACATGTCTCAAACATCAACAAATACCAAGCAGAACCTCTGAAAGGCCTCTCTTCGTTGGCCAAACACAATAAATTTAAACAAGACACCCTGGTACCAGCTCATATGCAGACCTTTATTCTCAAAGGCTTGAGCTTATCTCACACGGATCGTTATGAAACTGTAACTGAAGTATTAGAAGACCTGAGGCCTTTGATCAAAAACATACGTGCCCAATCAGATAATCAGGTCACAACAAAAAAAGAAGAGGATAACACCAGTGGTTTTTTTACTACCGGCACGGTCATAACTCAAAACACTCAAGATTGGATTGTTGAAGAAAACGACTTTGATGCCATGCGAGACCACCTTTCTGAACTCATGGGCCCAATGGCTGATTTCATTTTAACCAACGCCTTGAAAAACGCGCACTCCCAAGATCAGTTCATCATGCAAATTGCGGAAAAAATAGACAATCAAACAATCAGAGAAGTTTTCGTTGAACAATGGCGAACCCTCTGAAGGAGACATAAATGAAATTCGGATTAAATAAAAAAATGATGGCTGTTGGTGCTTTGGTATTGGTAGTTTCTTTTGTGGTCTTATTTTTAAGTAATCGAGCCATCACTCAATTATCAGAAGACATTGAACTATCCAAACAAACCGGCCAGTTGAATCAGTTATTAAAATTGGTCAAAGAGCAGTCTATTCAGTACGGAGAAAATGCACCTCGGGACTATGAGTCTTACAACCGAGACTTGAAGGTTTATTACTCCCAACTACAAGAGAATTTGAACACCGCCGACCAACTTATCAAAGAGGCATCTCACGGCTATTTCAACCGCAACCGCAGCACCAATTTTTTAATTGATGGCATGTTAATCGAAAACAACAACAAAGCGTTTAAGCAAATGTTGCAGCGCCACCAAGAGTTTGAGAGCGGTTTCAGTGAAGAAATTGGTGAAGACATTGAAAACCCTCGGCTTGAGTGGGGTAATAATTATATTATTTCCGATCAAGCAGGGTTGTTTTCACAAGTTTCTACCACTCACATGGTTTTTGAAGAATTACTGGTTGCAGAACAAAAAGCCACGGTAAGGTTTAATTGGCTGGCCATCGGTATTATTGCTGCCATGTTGATGCTGATGTTTCTTTGGTTCAACCAAACGATTGTTAAAAGGATCATTAAAGTTGCAGGAGCATGTAGAGAAGTCGCACTGGGAAATTATGGACTTAAGATCAAAGACAACAGTCATGATGAAATCGGACAGTTGGTCAACGACTTTAACCAATTATCAAGCCGCTCTAAAAGTATTTTG
Source organism: uncultured Marinicella sp. (assembly GCA_937942365.1). Taxonomy (GTDB): domain Bacteria; phylum Pseudomonadota; class Gammaproteobacteria; order Xanthomonadales; family Marinicellaceae; genus Marinicella. Next base: position 11,554 of record CALDFB010000182.1, read on the forward strand.
GTTATTTTGGATCAACTTCAAACAGCGCCCACCAAACAACATGCCTTGGATGTTATTCGTACCGAAACACAATCAATAGTTAATTCTTCCAATGCATATTTCCTGACACCAAAAAAGGACTCCTTTATGGTTACTTTGGTTTCGTCCAATCAATCTCAGAAAGGTCTTATCAACAAAGCTTTGGTTTCAAACGATTCAACCATTGATCACATTTCTACGTTGTCACATATTTCTATTGCAGACGTGCTTTCACATACCATAACCAATAAGAATGCGCATTTTGCCAAATATTTACTGAATCAAGTTAATGCCAATTCAATATTGGTTTTAAAACTGACCATGGCTGGTAATACCGGGCTGCTGTTATTAACCAAAAACAGTAAATCTGAATTCAGTGGTGAACAAATCGCCACATTAGAAAGCTTATCACCATTGTTTGCAGATGCTTTGCTTGGGCACTCTTGATTTGCTTCTATTTAAAACTTATCTTTAAGCAGCTCTGACACACAGGTGATGTTCATTTCTTATTGATTGTATTACAATCTTTTTAATGAACGATGAAGCAAGCCTACAAATCACTTGGCGCTCAGCATTGATGCTGGCTGTTTGTGTGCCTGTTTTGATGTCAGCACTGGTGTTGTTATGGCAAAAAACTGAACCAAAAGCGGCTTTTTATTTAGGTTTTTTCTTGGTCACGGCCGTTATTAAAGTTGTGCCACAGATTATTGGATTCGCCGGATTTTACGCGGTTTGGCCAGGTTTAACCTTTGCCCCATTCAATGTTGAGCTGATGTTTGGGCCCTTGTTGTTTTTCCACGCCCATCAATTGATGTATCAACGACCTTTGGGGCGTCTCAAATGGTTGCTTATTCCAGGTATCTTACAATTCATTTATTACACGTGGGCTTTTTTATTTTTGGGTGATTACAAAAACAAGTGGGCTTATAACAGTCGTTTTCATGAACCCTACATCATTCCAATTGAGACTATACTTGCTGTACTTATGTTCATTTTTTGTTGGGTTAAAACCTTCCAGCTCACTCGTCAATATGAAAATTTTCTAGAGCACAGCCATTCTGCGGCACTGGATTTTACACCTGTTTGGTTGCACCGTCTTTTGGTTGCATCATTGGTGTTACTGGTACTTTTTATCATTACACAACTGGTTCCCGTGTTTATTACGGATATGTCTTATATCGAAGAGTTTCCATTGGTGGTTCTCATGATGTTGATACTCTCTTGGGTTGGGTTTGAAGCCTTGCGCAAACTGAATCACAGCTTTCCTAAAGTATCGATTGCCATAACAAGTAAAGATGATGAGCCTCCAACAATTCGGTCATGGCATCATGAAGCCACACAACTAGAATCTCAAATGAAGCAAGAGAAATGGTTTCTTGAACCCAGATTATCACTTCATGATTTAGCTACTGCTTTAGGTTCAAACGAAACTTATGTGTCCCGCACCATTAATCAGGGCCTCGGCATGTCATTCAACCAATACATCAACCAATGGCGCATCGAGTTTTCACAACAACTCCTACAACAATCCAAGTCTTCTGTTCTGAATTCCGCACTACAATCAGGCTTTAATTCTAAGGCCACTTTCAATCGAGTCTTTAAAGAACAACTCGGTATGACGCCAAGCCAATATAAAAAATCACTTAAAACGTCTCAAATCAAGTAAATTCCGTCTCATATCAAGGCTTAAGACGCCTTCATCTCATCTTTTCAGTAAATTAAAACCTTTCTAATTAATGAGGTACTCATCATGAAGGCTTTACTCTTTATCACTTTATTTTTTACCCAACCTCTCTGGGCTGAACACCCTAGAGATCAGTGGTTGAGTCTTGAACAAGTTAACCAAGATATCAACTTAGCAGCATCTGCCTACCAACAAATTCATCCAGGGTATGATCGCTATATTGATAGCGAGGAATTAAAACAGGCTTGGCAAAAAATCAGGCTCAATGCACAACAAAATAACGGCATGCGTTTAGCTGACTTCTATTTGCAGCTCAGTGAGACGCTGGCCCTTATTCGCTGTGATCACACCAAAGCAGAGCTTCCTAAAAACATGGCTGATGCCCGTGAAACTACCCCTGTTTACTTACCTTTCCAATGGCAAATGATCGAAAATCAAATGGTGGTGCTTAATGCCACAGTTGAGTCAGGTTTAGAGTTAGGCGATGTCATCACCCACATCAATGACGATCCGATAAAAAATCGCATCGAACAACTTTATAAATACGTCCCTACTGATGGCTTCACTGACCACAGTAAAATCAATGCCATTGCTGCATCATCTGAACACCGTGGTGGTGCCTTGGATCATTTTGGCGCTTTAATGTGGCCAACCCAAACAAACGTTAATATCACTTATACCAGCCTGACAACAGGCAATAGCCATAAAAAAACCTTGCGAAGGGTTGTCTATGCTGATTGGAAAAAACTCAATGCCAACAATAAAAGAAACTTTATTGATGCCGTGAAGTACCAACAACTGAGTGAAGATACCGGTTATCTTAAAATAGACACCTTTGTCAATTACCGCAACCCCATTAAACCAGACAAACTGTATGACCCCATCTTCAAAGAGCTACAAAAAAATAAAACCACTGATCTGATTTTAGATTTACGCCAAAACGGTGGTGGCTCTAATGAACCACACCATCGCTTGCTGGCTTATTTAATGAACGCTCCATTCAGACCTGCTAAAGATGTGAGGATTAAAACCTTAAACCTTGAAGACGTAAAAGAACATATTTTTACTTGGGAAAAAAGGGCATTAAACCCCAAAGCATCCCGTTTCAATAAAAATACTGATGGCAGCTATAGTTTTAAGCCCAATGTACTGGATGATACCCAATGGATCAAACCGGACAAAACTGCTTTCACCGGCCGCTTAATCGTATTAACCAGCCGCAACAATTCATCCGGCAGTACCAACTTAATGAGCGCACTAAAATCTCGACCCAATACCACATTCTTAGGTGAAAAAACCGGCGGCTCTGTCGAAGGTCCAACCGCAGGAGTCCTTTTTTTTCTTAAATTACCTCAAAGCGGAATCACCGCACGTATACCTGTCTTCAGATATTACAACGATGTAGATAACTTCGATTCTGGCTTGGGCATCACACCTGATGTGCCAGTCACCCAAAGTAAAAGTGATTTGATCAAAGGCATTGATACCATCTTACAGGCTGCATTAAAACTATCTAAATAAGCATTCTTATTACCGACGGTTGTCAACACAACCGTCGGTCAAGCTTCATGGCCCTTTGTTCGGTTGTTCTCTTCAAGCGCTTGAATGGAATGGAGTAGTTTATTAGAGGGCTTAACTTTTTTTCCACTTTTATAATCGACCATAACTATGCGACCAACACCCAGTGTGGTAATGGTTTGCTGTTGTTTACTGAATACACCATATTGCATCAAAAACCCATACTCATGTTTTTCTGTTACATTCGCTCCCACTGTGACTTGATCAGGGAACACCAGAGCCCTTTTGAATTTCGCATTGGTCTCAGCCAGTATCGGGCCCAGCTGATTATCTTGCATGTCCTGCATCACGCCAACCGCGTTAAAATAGGCCAGTCGTGCGGTTTCAAAATATTTAAAATAAACCGTGTTATTAACATGACCAAACGCATCCATCTCACCCCATTGAACAGGAATGCGCACTTGGATGGGGAAGCTGGAATTAAACTCTTCTTTTGTTCTCATGTCTATCTTCTGGTTACGTTCTTTGTTATTTGCCGTTTCAATCCATTGAAACTTTGGAACAATGAAGCATGCGCTTGATATGAAAATTCATCTGTACGTGCTGTATATGCGTCTATCCACTCCAATAACATGGGTAGATTGGCATCTTGTTCGGCTTGGCTGCTGTATTTATGTGATTCCCAAGGTCTGTTTTTGGCATTTTCTTGACACAGTAAGACAGGTAAATTCATGAATATCGCTTGGTCAGCTTGATCAGCCACTATATCCAATAAATCAGCATAGCACCCTTCAATCACCCAACCATCATTTTCAGCGCAAAATTGCTTTATCAGCTGCTCTGATTCTAACAGTGGCTTTCTGGATGGTGGATCAGTGGCCTGCCATGCCAACTTATCCAGGTCTAAGTGTGCCAGCTGATGTTCCTTCACCAAGCTTTTGGCCAAGGTAGATTTACCTGACCCTGAATTACCGAAAATAATGGTCTTTTTCATGATGGATTATAACGGTTTTAACTGTTGTTCAATACTTTGGGTTAAATCGGCTTCCACATCACCGGTATGTGCGGTGGTTTTCTTTTCAAACAACAGCAAAGTACACTCTTCCTCTGCCACAGGGTTATGCATGACCCCTTTGGGAACCACATAAATTTCACCTTGGCTGAGCTTGACAGACTCTTGTTTGTCATCGATTTTTAATTCAATGGTCAGGCTGCCATCAATGATCATAAAAAACTCATCCTCTGCATGGTCGTGCCATGTGAACGCTCCTTTTACTTTAGCAATTTTGACATAACTGTCGTCTACCGAAGCGATGACTCTTGGAGACCAATGATCAGTTATTAGTTTGGCTTTTTGTTTGAGGTTAATGGCTTTTTCTGACATAGGTTCTTTAAATTCAATTATAGTGACATGAGTATAAGCCTTTATCAATAAATGATGACTTGGTTATTTATCTAGTTGTTTTTCTCTCGTTTCTCTTTATTGAGGGCTTGGTCAGCTTGTTGAATCCAATCAAGACAAGAATCCATACTTGATGAATAAGCTGCTATCCCAATACTGCAAGTGGTATGGAACTTTTTTTCACCATACAAGACTTGTGTACCTTCAAGTGTTCTGCGCACCTCTTCTGCAATTTTTTGTGCAGGCTCCGCTGTGGTATCACGTAACAACACCCAAAAAGTGTCTACAGAGAAGCGGCCACATAGGTCGGTGTTTCTGACCCGGTCTTGTATCAAGTTGGCAGCAGTTTGTGCCACCAAATCTCCTGCTGATTGACCGTGGTCATTAACCAACGATTGAAAACCCTGTATACCAACCATCATGAGCACACTGTTAGAAGACTTGTTTCTGATGTGTCGTTCAAATATATGATAAAGTCTTTTTTCAAAATACCTGCGATTAAATAACTGGGTTAAGTCATCAGTGCGACTTAAGTATTTGAGCTCATTGCGCAGCGTTTCTAAAACTTGGGCATTACTTCTGACTTTAAGAATTAACACAACGATTACAACAAACAACAACAGCAACAGCAACAAGTAAACAGGTTTAAATACAGATGTGGCTTCATGATTTACAGCGAACACCAGATTACTTTGAACCACACATGTAAAAGCGATGATAGACTTAAGAATAAACTGTGCTTTGTGATTCATGATCACACCCTCTTTGAATAAAATAAACCCTTATGTTTATTATTATAAGGTGATTTGATCTGCTTGAGAAAGATTTTATTTATTCACACCACCTTGCAAACCACCGGTATGAATAACCAAAGGCCTGTCTTTTGCGGTAACCACACCTGTTTTAATCAAGTGGGCCAACGCATAAAAAGATTTGCTGTTATAGATTTTATCCAACTGAATTTGGTGCTGTTGTTCAAATGTGACACAAAATCGACTTAATTCTTGAGTTTTTTTTGCATAACCTCCGGCATGGTAATCATCTAAAATAACAAAGTTTGGATCAAACTGCACCCCCTTTAGCCATTGATTTATATCTGTTTTCACACCATGTAAACCTTTCAATACAGCAACACCAAAAACTTTACAGTCCCAGTTTTGTTTTGTCACACCTTTAACCAAACCAGCAAACGTTCCTCCGGTGCCAACAGGACAAAACAAGTGAGTGGGTGAGGTGGTCAGTTGTTGTTCCATTTCTGGAATCAGTTCAGACACACCTTCCAGCGCTAAATGGTTGCTACCACCTTCTGGCAGCATATAACTGTTTGGCTTACTTTTGATCAAATGCTGAAATATTTGGCTCTTTTCTTTCAATCGATAATCTGATCTGGATATGAACACCAGCTGCATGCCAAACTCCTGACAGTTAAAGAGTGTCTCCGACCAAATAGCCGCATTACCCGCCAACTCATCACCTCTGACCACCCCAACCGACTTAAAGCCACAAGCCTGCGCGGCAAAAGCAGTCGCCAATAAATGATTCGAATAAGCACCACCAAAAGTGATGAGTGTATCCACAGATTTTCTTTTGGCTTCAATTAAGTTGTATTTAAGTTTACGCAGCTTGTTGCCTTGCACATACTCATGGTTTAAATCATCACGTTTGACCACCACATCAACCCCACCAATCTGGATGGTTTCACAGGGCGTGATGGGTTGGCTAAGCCAGAAATCACTGATGTCCTTAATCACTTTTGACTCCTTTGGTTTGCTTCACAAGTGTCTTTTTTGACGGGCATTGGCTTGATTGGTTTTTTGGCTGGGTAAACGATTTAATATATTCTCTAAACGCCCCTTTTGTTTTGAACGAGCAAAGTCCAGTTGTAAAGCATTCATCACTGTTGTCTCTGAATAATTAAATAGATTGGGCAACAGTTGATACATCAATTCAAACTGGCGTTTCAATGAAATTTTCCAGGTACTTTGTTCTGTTGCAAAGAGACCATCTGAAAAACACATGAAGCGATTGAATGCATCACTGGTTCCTTTTGAGTTATTGGCATCTTCCATGATCAAAGGCAGTGTGAACTTAAAACGACCTTGATTACCAAACAAATCCCAGTAACGAGCAAAGCGGCCAACCCGTTGTAATTCTTCAAAAGTGATGTCTTTGGTTTTTAATACCGTATATGGAGGCGCTGGGCTGTAGACCATTTCATAGTCTTTGGTGTGGCGGTTGATGGGGGCTCCACGTAAGCGTTTTAATATACCCAGCTGTATTTCTTGAGGTTTAAGTACGTATAACTGATCAAAACTGGTCGCAAACCCAACCAAAGTGTCTCCAGGCAAACCAAAAATCAAATCTGCGTGTATATGAGCCAAGGTCTGTTCACGCAACCACAAAAGGTTGGCTTTGGTTTGTTCGTTGTTTTGTCTGCGGCTTATCAGGCTTTGAATCTCTGGATCAAACGTCTGTACCCCAACCTCAAACTGTAAACTGTTGGCCGGAAATTGAACCAACAGGTCTTTCAAAGCATCTGGTAAACGGTCAGGGATCACCTCAAAATGTACCATCAACTCTTTATCCATGCGATCTAGAAAAAACTGTAATATGGCCGTTGAATGCGCCACTTTAAGATTAAAAGTTCGGTCTATGAATTTAAAGTTGCGTGCGCCTTTTTGATACAACCTATCCATTTCCTGTAAAAATCGATCCAATGTGAATGTTTTGGAGGTTTTATCCAAAGATGACAAACAGAACTCACACTTAAATGGACAACCTCGTGAAGCCTCAACATAAATGATTCGATTTTGTAAGTCTTCATCATCATAATACTCATAAGGCATATTCAATTCTTCCAATGCCTGAGGAATGCCTTGTATGATTTTTTCTTGTGGCTTATCGCCTGAGATTAACCGTTCACACAGTGCTTTAAAGCTACTTTCACCGGCTCCTTTGATTACATAATCAGCCATTTCGACCACTTCTGGCTGGTCAGGGATGTGGCTGACTTCTGGGCCACCCAATACGACCACCACGCTCGGCTCAATGGTTTTTAACAACTTAACCACCGATGTTGTTTCTACCACATTCCAGATATAGACACTGAAAGCCACCACTTTCGGGTTCATAGCCAATAACTTCTCGGCCATATCTACGGCTCGATCATGAATGGTGAACTCCTTGATGGTCGCTAGTTGCTGTGTTTCACCTAAATTGGCATAGAGATATCGAAGGCTGAAAGATGAATGGATGTATCGGCTGTTCAAAGTCGAAAGCACAATCGGGTTTTCGGCACTGATCGGGTCGACTTTCATCATGATAAATGCTTTTGAATGAATGGCATCATCGTCTTTACCACTGCACCAGGATTTTCTAGGGGTAACAAGTGACCATTATCAGGAAAGCCTATACACTGATGGTTAATGTTGTTTTGCCAGCTTGACCAAAACTCAGCTGAAATGGTGTCAGAATGAGCACCGCGCATTGCCAATATGGGTAACTTTGATTTTAACAACTGGTTCCTGAAATAGGTCACCGTACCGTATATCTGCGCTTCCCATTCTCTTGGATAAACCAAACGATACACACCATCCCTGTCTTGGCTCACTGCTGCACGAATATAATGCATTAGGTTTTCATCTGAAACCCGTTTAAAAACACGCGGCTTTCTGTGAAAATCAAAAGCAGCTTGAAGCGATTCAAATTCATTAGGGCGATTCAATGCTTTGTCAACAATTTTGACCCGCCTTATAACCAACCACGGAAAGTACTTTACCATCCAACAGTAAAACCAAGGCAGTGTTACAGGCTCTATCATCACCATGGCTTTGATCAAATCAGGTCTTTTCTGCGCAGCCAAAAAAGCCGTAACTGAGCCCAATGAATGACCTACGGCCACCACATTTTTCATGTTGTTTTGTTCAAAAAACTGAATCACATCATCGGCCAATTGTTGCCATGTTTTTAAATCATTGGGGTTGGGTTTCGGGTTCCACAGGGGTCGCTGCGGGTATGAAACCACTTGGCGATGCCCTGCCAAAGCCTCAATGATTGGCTGGTATGTTTCTGGCGGAAAACCATTGGCATGCGCGAAATAGATGGGCTGATAATCTGAAGCTTCTCCCCACGCTTGTATGGGCAATGATTTCATGAATTGGTTAAAACAGATGTGTATGTCATATCTTTACTATTGGTCACGCCAACAAAGGCAGAAATCTTAATGGGGCTCTATTTTAACTCCAAATAGAAATCATCTGGCCATGTTTGATTACGACTAAATATGAAAAACCAGCAAGACTGGTGGATGCACCGATCTAGGATTGTTTGAAAATATATAACGCGCTTAGGCGAGTTCCCTGTGCTTTGATTTGATGAAAACCTAAATCCCTTCTGGATACTTCTTGGCCATGTGGGCTAAATCAGCCGTGATGATCTCTTCTAAGACATCTAATTTAATGTCTTTAAGGTGGTTTACATACAAACAAGATTTACCTATTTTGTGTTTACCTAATCTCTCCAGTAGATGCTGGTGTTCTGCAAAACCAGAAACAATATACAAAGAGTGTTTCGCTTTCCTTGGCGAAAAACCAATGCGCATCATATCGCCTTCACGACCTGAGTCATATTTATAGTGGTATTGTCCAAATCCAATGATACTGGCCCCCCACATTTTGGCATTGTAGCCACTCAAACGCTCCATCATTTCCAGTAACTTAAAAGCGTCTTGTCTTTTTGACTCTGGCTCAACGGCAGTGATGAACTTAATCACGCTTTCATCGGTTGGTTGGGTTTTGTTTTGTGCCATATGGTTTCTTTTTGTGTTACTTCTTGGCAATTATGGCATAGACAACACCCTTAAAGACGGGTATTTTTTTATTAATGCAACTCATGCCTCATATTACCTAAAACACTGACTGCTGGTATCAGTGGTTGTCCAGATCATTATTTTTGGATTGTCGACTTGATTCGACCCTAAATTAAACTTAACTCAATCATCAGGTCGGCTGAAGCCGACAACCCAATAAAACGCAAAGCTCTTTAGCTGATGCCGAGAACCGAAACGAAAGCATTTCACTGGATAGTTGACTTCAGTCAACCCGATGTACTGAAAAATAGCAGTCTACTATTTGTTTTCTGATGCGTCCCTTAGCATGTTTAAGCCTCTCTTAAAAAAACCAACAACTACTTCGATGACATTTCGGCCGACTGAAGTCGACTATCCAGAGGACCACTTCTGCGGCCTAATGATTTAAAGGTTGATCACCCTCAAACCCATCAATAAAAATGGGTTTTTCACGACCAAATATAACATAAGATGTTCCCGCAACTGGTGCATCTGGCGCACCAATGATCAAGTCATCAATACCATCATCATTGATATCTCCTGCTGAGCTGACATATGACCCTGAAACATCACCAGGATTAAGGCCATTGATAACAAAACCTGTGGCTGGGGTGATGTCGCTTACGTTAATTTCTGCATCAAACTGCGCCTGTGCTGATGTCATCGACAGTGCCAATGAAATTCCTAAATAGAGTTTTTTATGCTGTTGCATGTCCTGTTCTCCTACTTTTTATACCTGTTACTTACAGTTTTAAGGGCAAGTCTTACAAATCTAAAAGCAATCAGCCAATATATTCACTGTGTACTTACCTTTGGTTCAATTTTGAAGTGATTAGATCGAAAACCAGGTGCAATGAAAAACCAACCAACCTTTTGTTAAACCCATAAAATCAAAACCTGAAAATCAGCCTTAATGTTTATTAATCAGTAACGAATAACACCAAGCCTAATTGACCAAGTGATCCAAAACGCCGTAACTACCGCTGTACTGAGCACCCTAATTTATAACAACAATGCTAATGAAAGTGATTCTTGTTACCTTTCAAGTTATTGATTTATAAGGTTTTTTTGACTTGTTGTTCATTTTATTATATAATCCAATTTAACCTCACGAAAAATGCCGTAATGAATTTAAAAGCCAACACCCACCAACAACTTAACCAGGTACTTACCAGTAAGCTAACCTCTATCAACCAATTTTTCCTGCATGCAAGAATGACCAAGGACTGGGGTTTAAACGAATTGGATTCGACTTTCTATAAAAAATCCATCAAAGACATGAAACATGCCGATGCCTTGATCGAACGCATTTTGCTGTTAGGCGGTCTGCCCAATTTACAAAAGTTAGATCATCTAAACATTGGTGAAAACACCGAAGAGGTTCTCAGCTGCAATGAAAGCTTCCTTAACAAGCAACATGTGGTAATTCAAGATGCGATAGCAGTTTGTGAAGCAAGTCACGACTTTGTCAGCCGAGATTTATTAAGTGATATTTTAGCGTATGAAGAAGAAGCGATCGATTGGAATGAAACCCAACTGTCTTTAATCAAAGACATTGGCATACAAAACTACCTACAAGCCCAAATCGGAGAAAACGAATGAAAGGTCACACTGAAATAATCAATGCACTCAACGAACTGTTGGTCTTTGAACTCACTGCCATGGACCAATATTTTGTTCATTCTCGCATGTATGATGACATGGGCCTATCTAAGTTATTCGAACGAATAGATCATGAGTTTGATGATGAAAAGGGTCATGCGGCGGTTTTAATTGAGCGCATTTTATTCCTAGAAGGCACACCTGATTTAACAAAACGAGACGGTTTAAATATCGGCAAAACTGTTCCTGAAATGTTACAAAGTGACTTGGATATAGAGTACGGTGTACAAGCAGCCCTCAAGAAGGTCATGGCTTTGTGTGAAGAGAAAAAAGATTATGTCACCCGAGACCAGTTGTTGGTGTTGTTAGATGACACCGAAACAGATCATGCCTATTGGCTAGAAAAACAGTTGAGACTGATTAAGCTCACAGGCTTACCAAACTATTTACAATCACAAATGTAATTTTATCTGGGTGGTTTAGTCCAAGAGCTAATCACCCTCGACCAAGCCTACACATTTATTGGTATGGGTTTTTACTCACGAACCACATGCCGAATAAAAAAGAGACCCTGATGTATTCCGATACTAATTACCGGTCATAATAAAGTGGTAAAAAGCCCAATTCCAAACAACAAAAAACACCAGAGTATAGAGATGAAACACCCTAATGCCGACTACCAAAGCTGCCTGTTTGGGGTTTTTCGGGTTGACATAAACGGTTGTTTTCGGTGAGGAATCGGTGGCCTCAAGATATGGCTTAAGTACAAAGCTTTCAACGGTCGATGGAAACAAACCATAAGCCAACCTTTTACCTTTAAAGGCTTTGTTGTTATGCCTGTAGTGGTATCGAATTTTTGCATTAAAAAACGTTTCATCAACATCCTCTGTTATGAAAAAACTTGCGTCATCAATTTGACCAGATACTGGTTGCCAGGACTTTGCCTGATAAGACATGATGGTGTTATAAAGCGCATTAAGAAAAGCAAATACGCCAACCAAACCAAACAAAAACTTAACCAATTCATCCATAATAATTAATATAACACCTTAACAACATGGTTCACAAAAGCTTTTTTCAAGTAAAATAGCAAGCACCATCAATCAAACAAACTCTCTAGCTCAATGAACAACCCCTCGAAAGAAGAAGAAATCAACAAAGCTTCTCTCAACCATCTGCGGTTAATTGGCCCTTTGGTCACACCTTACAAAAAGCACATTTTACTGGCCTTGTTATTATTGGTTCTGGGAGCGGCTGCTAACCTGGCCATACCGGTGGCATTTAAACAGATGATTGACTTGGGTTTTGCTGCAGAAAACCAAGACACCTTGTCTTATTATTTTCTTTTGGTGTTTGTGGTTTCATCGTTAATGATCCTGTTCACTTCTTTGCGGTATTATTGGGTGTCATGGATCGGCCAAAAAGTCGTCACTGATTTGCGTAAGCAGGTGTATTCCAAAGTCATGACGCAGTCTCAGGAATTCTTTGAAAAAACCAAAACGGGTGAGATTTTATCTCGAATAAATACCGACACCACACTGGTTGAAACCGTTGTAGGTAGTACTTTTTCGATCGCTTTACGCAGTGCCGTGACCTTTATCGGCGCCGCTTTTATGATGATAGTAACCACTCCAAAGCTGTCGATGTATATCGCGTTTTTAATTCCTTTGGTGGTGCTGCCCATCGTAGTAACTGGCCGTAAAATTCAAAAACTGTCCAAAGCCGAACAAGACCGCATTGCTGATTCATCAGCGCTGGCAACCGAAACCATCAATGCCATGCACACGGTTCAATCTTATGCCCAAGAAACTGCTGAAAACAACAAATTCATCTCTGCCATAAACAATGCTTTTAAAGCAGCCGTGGCGTCCATTCGCATGACCACAATCATGTCCTTATTGGTGGGTTTTGTGATTTTTGGTGGCATTGTTTTTGTGTTGTGGTTAGGGGCTCAAGATGTCATCACCGGTGTGATGACCGCTGGCACTTTGAGTCAATTTGTCATGTATGCCATCATGGCCGCCACCTCTGTGGGTGCCCTTTCTACCGTATGGAGTGAGCTTAAAAAAGCTGCAGGTGCCTTAGAACGCATTATCGAACTGATGAACACAGAGTCAACCATTAAAGATCCGGCTGTGCCGATTAAACTTGCCAAAACCGTTCTGGGCAATGTTCACCTTGAAAATGTTCATTTCGCCTACCCAAGTCGACCTGATTTAAATGTGCTACAAGACATTTCTTTTGAGGTTGTACCTGGCCAAACCGTGGCCTTAGTTGGACCTTCCGGTTCCGGAAAGTCGACTTTGTTTCAGCTCTTGATGCGCTTTTATGAACCACAATCTGGTGCCATTAAGTTAGATGGTGAATCAATAGAGTCATTGAGCTTAAATGATTTGCGCTCACAATTTTCTTTGGTCGCTCAAGACGTAACGATCTTTTCAACCACAGCCAAAGAAAACATCGCTTACGGTAGGCCAGATGCCACTGATGAAGAAATTAAGGCTGCGGCTCAACTGGCTCATGCTGGTGAGTTTATTGAAAATCTGGAAAACGATTATGAAACTTACTTGGGTGAGCGCGGTGTGCGATTATCTGGCGGTCAAGCCCAACGCTTATCCATTGCGCGTGCAGTGATTACTAACCCTCCCGTATTGCTTCTAGATGAGGCCACCAGTGCCCTTGACGCAAGCAGCGAAAAATTGGTCCAAGAGGCTTTAAACACCATCATGAAAGATCGCACCACTTTGGTCATCGCTCATCGACTGGCCACCATTCGCCAAGCTGATCAGATCGTTGTTTTAGACCAAGGAAAAATAGTTGCCATTGGTAAGCATGAACAATTGATTCGTGATAACACCCTGTATGCAGAGTTGGCCCAACTTCAATTTACAGATAAACCTTAATCAAGTAAAACCGTTGAACAAGGTTTTTTTCAATTCAACTCATAACTGTGGGTGATATTTACTGTATCTTGCAACATATGTGAAACAGAGCAGTATTTTTCAGCAGACAGTTTAATGGCTCGCGCCACTTGTTTTTCAGAGAGCTCGGTACCTGTCACAATAAAATGTAAATTGATGTCGGTATAAATTCTGGGTATTTCCTCGCGCCTGTCAGCAGATACTTTAACTTGAATGTCATTGAAGTTTTGCTTGGCTTTGCTGAGTATGAGTTTCACATCAATACCAGCACAAGCGCTTAAACCCATTAATACCATTTCCATTGGCAAAGGGCCAATTTTTTCATCCCCTTTTGAGGCAGGTGAATCCATCACCACGCTTTGGTTGTCTTCATTGGTGCTGATAAATGTATAATTATCAACCCATTGTGTATTCAGTTCACTTTTACTCATAATTTTTTCTTTGGTTATTAAAGGCTCTTGGAAAGTTAGTTTTACCAACGTTCCTCTATGATTTTTATCAGGCTTTCGATGGTTTGTTCTGTGGTGGCCGTGGTCATGATGGTTATCCGAAGGTAGCGTTTTCCGTTGAAAGACGTCGAGGTTAAATGAAAAACACCCGTTTTCAATAAGGACTCACGAATTTCAACCTGTAAATCATCATCATTCTTGTACCTAAAACACAATATATTACTTTGAGGAACATAGGGACAGATAAAGTTTTCCCTTGAACGGATCATATCATAAGCTTTGCTCGTCATTGCTACCCTGTTTTCAATGTATTGTGCAACGGCTTGTTCTCCTTTCCAAGCCAAGGTTAAGAAAAGTTTTGTACCCAGTGCTGTTTTGGTACACTCCACCGTTCTGTGCAAATAGTCTTTACCCATTGAGGGACTGCCATAAAACAAATAACTGGCTTGTTGTTTAAATGCGTTTTGTAAGTGTGCTGCATTTTTTACTAACACAGCTGTGCACAAACCAGATACTCGCATCATTTTATGCGCATCCCAAACGAAAGAGTCTGCCTGTTCAGCACCCTCTAAGAGGTGCTTCAATTTGCTTGAAATCAGAAAAGAAGCGCCATGACAAGCATCAACGTGCAGCCAAACTTGCTCTTTTTGACACACCTGAGCTATTTCCTTTAACGGGTCAAACAAACCACTGCCTGTGGCACAGGCGTTGGCAACCACAGCCATCACACGATGACCGGCTGCTTGAGTTTGTTTTATGACCTCATGCAAAGCAGACGGAATCATTCGTTCATTTTCATCAACCTCGACTGGAACCAATGATTGACTACCTAAGCCCATGATGGATAAGGACCTTTCAACAGAGTAGTGACTGTTTGCAGGAACCAATACCTTCAGACCAGCAGGGTTGCCTTGTTCCCAAGCCTCTGGTGCAATGTGTGATCTGGCTGCCAATAAAGAAACTAAATTAGCCAGAGATCCTCCATTCATTAATGCGCCTGCACCGTGGCTTTCTGTGGTTGCTTTCAATGGCTCTGGTTTCCAGTTCAGTTTTTTCAACATCCAATTCAAAACCACATGCTCTAAACTCGCTGCTGTTGAGCCCATTTCATAAATAGCACCAGGGTTATTAATTGACCCATGAATCAATTCTGCCAACGCAGATGGAATTGCCGGTGAGGCCACCTGATGAGCCATGTAATTCGGATGATGAAGTTGGGTGCTGTACCTCAAGTAAGTATTTAAAAAAACACTGAAACCTGATTCTGCCAAAGCACCCGACTCCATCAAGTTCTGAGCTTCCAGCTCAAGTTGGTTTTCCTCCATCGGCCGCAAATTAGCTACTGGGACAGTTGCCGCCTGGTCGACATATTGAACCAGATGAGCCACCGTTTGATCGATTGCTTGAACAAACTGGTCCGTGTTCCAGTCCAGTTCTTCCGATTTACTTCTGTTGTTTATCATATCAAAACGATTTATTTAAGCTGTTTAAGGCAATTACTTTTTAGTCTTCTTTCAAATAGGTCTTTTTATTTGCAATATAATCATTTAAATTATCAACAAACATTTCTTTGAATCTCAAAGCATAGTAATCGATGATTTCAGCTTTGTTTTTTTCTATGTCTTTAGCCATTAATGTGGCTTCAAAAGCTGAAAAACGAGACGCAGCAAATAAAAAAGATTCACTGGTGTCCTCTATTTTTTCTTTTTGGTTTTTATTACCCAGATCAATGTGCGCATCTGCCAATTCAAAAAACTTGTCAATGTTCTTGTTATCGGGAACATATGTAATCGACATATCAGCAGGGTTTAATGCCAGCTGTTTGTCTTTTAAATCTTCAAAACAAGCCATACATAAAACCTTTATATCAGCTTGTTTTTCCAGTAAATCATTCCACTCATACCCTACCTGTGCAAAACTTGTTTCACATGATTTGCACCAAGCGTTGTACTCATATTTTTCAGCAAACAAGTCAATATAAGACTGATAAAACCCAACGGCTTCATTGTCTAGTGAGTCAGCCAAGTGACAGCAAACCAGTGCTGTTTCACAGGTGCCGTGTTCTTCACATTCAATGGTATCTACTTTCTTACTCATCTTACTTCAACAACGGCGACCAGCTCGGTTCACGAACATGGCCACTGGATAACACCAAATCATTAGATGTTTGACCATCTGTTGATACCGCTTTTAATAAACCTTTGCCCGCGGGTGTCTTGGTGGCGAATAAAACCATGGCACCATTGGGCGCAAAGCTGGGAGTCTCATCTAAACTGCCATTACTGATGAGTTGCAGTGTATTTGAAGGCCGATGCAGTAAACCAATTTGGTAGCGGTTGTTATTACCATGAACCATCGCTATGTATTTACCATCTGGTGATAAACTGGGGCGGGCGTTGTAATCACCTTCGAAAGTGACTCGCTTGGCTTTTTTACTGATGATATTAGACTGATATATTTGTGGCTTACCACCTCGGTCCGAAGTGAAAAATATTGACTGTCCATCCGGCGACCACTCAGGCTCTGTGTCTATACCCCAGTGGTTGGTAATTTGTGTCAGTTGTTTATCAAAAATATTGATGGTATAAATTTCCGGGTTTCCTGATTTTGATAATGCAACAGCTAAGCGCTGACCATTGGGTGAGAACTTGGGCGCACCATTGATGCCTTTAAAGTTTGATATCAGTGTTCTTGCACCAGAACTGAGGTCTTGAACGTATATAGCTGAGTTACCTTGTTCAAATGATACGTAAGCTAACTTCTTACCATCCGGTGACCATGAAGGTGATAACAAAGGCTCCTTTGAGGTGACCAGTGACTGTGGCCCGTAACCATCGGAGTCAGACACGATTAATTGATACTTAAAGTCTTGACCTGTTTTTACTGCTGTGACGTATGCCAATTTAGTCGAAAATACGCCTGGTATTCCTATGATTTCTTCATAAATTCGATCTGCAATGTAGTGCGCACCCGCCCTGGCTTGGGCTTGGTTCAATGGCAAGGTCAATGCCAACAGCTGTTTCTGTTCCGCCACAGAAGACAATCTGAAGCGAACTTCCATACGCCCACCATCTAAATAGGTGATGTCACCATAGGATAAATAGTCCGCGCCTAACAGGCGCCAAGTTCCAAAATTGATATCAGCATCAGAGCCAGGTTGATCTACCATCAACTCTTTATTCAACGGTTTGAACTGTCCTGATCGAGCCAAATCATTGCGAATGACTTCAGCCATATCCGTGGCTAAAGCATCATTGGGGTTGACAAAATCTACCACAGCAATGGGTAAAGCGGATGCATTGCCATCTTCAATGGTGATGTTTAGTTGGGCTTGGCTGTTGAGGGTAAATACAGCTGTGAACAATAGAACCAGTCGTTTCATGGATCATTCTCCTTGGTATTGAAAAGTAAAGTTAAGGCGACGATCAAACACTTGTTCGAAGCCAGTATAAGGTAAGGGGTCGGCTTTTTTAACCGCATTGATAATTGAGTTTCGTACTACAGCGCTGGCGTTACAGGGTGTGCCTATAGAAACATCTATCACACCTCCACCAGGAATTTGTTTCACCTTGATTTGACACCTCAATCCCGCAGGAGTGCCACTGGGTCGAGACCATTCTTTGGTGACCGCAGAAGTTATCGCAGCTTGGTACAAGGTAGACAACGTTCTTTCTGCCTTTTCATCACCATTTTCAACCCCAACAGGCGGTGTGGTCTGGGTACTTGGGTCCGTTGTATCAGTGGTTGGCTCATTCGTCGGTTCAGCAGTTGGTGGTTTTTTGGCCTGTTCCTCTGCTTCTTGTCTTTTACGCCTGATTTCTTCCAGCTTTTTTTGTCTTTCTGTTTTTTCTTGCCGTTTCACCGGGTCTACTTCTGGTTTAATAACTGGCTTGGGCTCAACTTTCGGTTCGATTTTGGGTTCAGGTTTTGGCTCGACCTTAGGCTCTGGTTTAGGGGGTTCAACTTTCGGTTCAGGCTTGGGTTGCTCGACTTTAGGTTCAGGTTTAACCGGGGTTTTTGGTGGCGTTTTTTGACTATTCATGAACTGGTCCAAGTCCATAATTTCAGCCTGAATGGCTATGCCTTTTGGTGGAATAATACTGGGGCCTTGTTGGGTAGAAAAAACCAACAACAAAACAATGGCCAAATGCAAGCCAATTGAATAAATCAGTCCTTGTCTTTTTTCTGGCTCTAAGCTCAATACCGACATGTGTTTAGGCCATCATTGTCCTGGCTTAATCGGATCGCTGATTAAGCCCACTTTTTTAGCACCCGCCTGCTGTGCAATCGCCATGGCTTGATAAACCTGTCCATAACTGACTGATTTATCAGCACCAATCATGATTGGTATCTCGTCATTAACTTGGACAAAAGCGGCCAATTTTTTAGTTAATGACTCACCGTCTATGAGCTCATACTCACCACCAATACTCAGGTATAAGTCACCATTGGCTGTGACATTAATAACCGCAGGTTCGGTCTCAATGGTGATGGTATTGGCGTTGGATTCCGGTAAGTTTACATCCACACCCAAGTTCATCAGTGGCGTCGTGATCATAAAAATGATCAACAACACCAACGTCACATCGATATAAGGTACCACGTTAATTTCTGCTTTTACTTTTCGGGGTCGCCTCATGTGATCAACCTATTTGGCGGTGCAAAATAGTAGAAAACTCTTCTTTAAAAGCATCATATTGGGCATAAATTCTTTCCACTTTATCACTGAATTTATTGTAAAAAATAACCGCAGGTATGGCAGCAAACAGTCCCATTGCGGTAGCAATCAAAGCTTCCGAAATACCTGGTGCTACCAACGCTATGGTGGCCTGTGTTACATCTGATAAGGCATGAAAAGCCAACATGATGCCCACCACTGTACCAAATAAACCAATATAAGGACTGGTTGAGCCAATGGTCGCCAAGGTTGGTAAGTTGCTTTCCATGTCTTCGATTTCTCGGTTCAATGCAACACGCATCGCACGATCTGACCCCTCTACTGATAAGATAGAACCATTATTGACTGTTTTTTTACGTTGAAACTCCTTAAAACCGGCTTCGAAAATTTTTGCCAAACCTGAGTTTTTTTTGCTTGATAATGAGTTGTAAAGCTTATTAAGATCAACCCCAGACCAAAAATGTTCCTCAAATTTTTTTGCCCTGTTTTGTGCAGTGGCCAACATGCGCCCTTTGGAAAAGATAATCAGCCAGGACCACACCGAAGCCAAAATTAATATCACCATGACCGCCTTCACCGGAAATGACGCACTCATAATAATTTCGTAATAAAATTGTCCGCTGTCGTTCAAAACAATAACTCCTCTAAATATTGGGTTGGAAAGCGCATCGGTTTGAACTTTTCAGCGTTCAAACTGACTATTTGTACCTGTGCTTTTGCAACTAAGGTGTTTTTAACATGCATCTCTTGAGAAACTTGCATGGTAATTTTACTGTGACTGACTACTTCAGTACTCACGGTTAATAAATCATCTAACCGTGCAGGCAGTATAAAATCAATGTTCATATTGCGGATCGCTAATATCACATTGGCTTGTTCTCGCATCACGCTTTGTTGTAAACCTTTAGAACGTAACCATTCTGTCCGCGTGCGCTCGAAAAAGTTCAAATAATTGGCATGATAAACCACACCACCAGCATCTGTGTCTTCGTAATAAACCCTGAATTGGTGGGTGTATTTACTCATTAGCACCGTTCCTAGCTTCATTTTTTATCGATAAAAAAATTAGTAAGCTCATTCAAATATGTCCTGATTAAATTTATCTTTGGGCGGTCTGATACCCATGGTTTGCCATGTTTTAGCTGTAGCCACGCGACCTCGAGCCGTCCGAGCAATCAAACCTTGTTGAATCAAATAAGGCTCAATCACGTCTTCAACCGTACCTCTTTCTTCTGATAAGGCCGCGGCCAAAGAGTTAATACCAACCGGCCCACCTTCAAATTGTTGAATGATGATTTCTAGTAATTTCCTGTCCATTTCATCCAAGCCCTTTTGATCAACCTGTAGCATATTCATCGCAGCTGAAGCGATGGGTTCTGTGATCACGCCTTCACCTTTAACTTCAGCAAAATCTCTGACTCGTCGCAACAGTCTGTTCGCAATCCGAGGTGTGCCTCTTGAGCGCTTGGCCACTTCAACACAACCTGCATGTTCTGAAGGTATATTTAAAATATTCGCCGACCTTTCAACTATCTGCGTCAGATCTTCGGTGTTATAAAACTTAAGTCTCTGCACAATCCCAAATCGATCCCGCAAAGGAGATGTGAGTAGGCCTGCTCTAGTGGTGGCACCGACTAATGTAAAAGGCGGTAAATCTAGCTTGATAGAACGCGCTGCTGGGCCTTCACCAATCATGATGTCAATTTGAAAATCTTCCATAGCAGGATATAAAACTTCTTCGACCACCGGTGATAAGCGGTGAATTTCGTCAATAAACAACACATCATGTGGTTGTAAATTGGTTAACAGTGCAGCCAAATCTCCTGCTTTTTCTAATACCGGACCCGAAGTTTGTCGCATCTGCACACCCATTTCATTGGCTATCACATGAGCCATGGTGGTTTTACCCAATCCTGGTGGCCCAAATATCAGCACATGATCAAGCGACTCATGGCGATTTTTAGCAGCTTGAATAAACAGGGCCATTTGGTCTTTAACTTCTTGTTGTCCTAAATAATCTTGTAATACTTTTGGCCGAATACTGGCTTCAATCATTTTTTCTTGGGCGCTTTCTGGCAAACCACCCATCAAACGATCTTCTTCAAAGTCCATCAGCTGCCACCTTTCAGTTGTAAACAGATGCGGATGATGTCTTCTACTGCCATATCATCTTTGGCGACTTTCTTAACCATTTGTGACGCTTCCATCGCTTTAAATCCAAGGGCCTGTAATGCGCTTTCAGCCTCTGCCTGAACACTGAAACGGTTGGCAAAACGACTGGGCTGAGGTTGGTTGGGATCGCCATTATCTATCGTGGTCACATCCACTTTATCTTTCATTTCTATGATCAATCGCTGCGCTGTTTTCTTACCAATGCCGGGTACTTTTACTATGGCTGTGACGTTTTGTTCTTGAATCACTTGAGCAAACTCCGCCGAACTCATGGTTGATAAAATAGCCAATGCTGATTTGGCGCCAATTCCATTGACCTTTAATAAGGTTCGAAATAAGTCTCGTTGTGCAAAACTGCGAAAACCATATAAGATAGATGCATCCTCCCGCACCAAATGATGAATCACCAAAGTTATCGAATGTTTTAGCTCTGGTAGTTCAAAAAAGACGCTGGTAGGTGTCTCAACTTCATATCCCACACCAGCCACATCCACAATTAAGTGTGAGGGTGGTTCGGTATGTACCAACAGCCCCTTCAGTCTACCTATCATGACATCTGCTTATCATTTAAAATTTCTCCAGTTACTGGTGTTGTTGTTGACCAAACGTTGCTGTGCCCAACGATTATTGGCATGACAAATCGCCACCGCTAAACCATCGGCCGCATCATTTTGTACCTTCACTGTCATATTCAATAACAGCTTGACCATATATTGTACTTGAGCTTTTTCAGCACCTCCTTTACCAACCACTGCTTGTTTAATGGCTTTTGGTGCATATTCATGAACCACGATGTCATTAATTACTGTGGCACAAATAGCAGCGCCACGGGCTTGACCCAGTTTAATGGCAGCGTTGGCGTTTTTCGACATAAACACAGTTTCAATCGCCATTTCATTCGGATGAAACTGTTTAATCAATTCGTTCACCCCAACAAAAATAGTTTTCAAACGCTCAGGAAAATCACCGTCTCCACACTTGATGGTCTCATGGTGCACATGTTGAATGGCCTGGTTTTGAGTATCAATGATCCCAATGCCTGTGAAGCGCGAACCAGGATCAATACCAATGATGCGTTGCATTGAATACGTATAAATTTATTGACTGATCACTATTTTAAGTGATTGGTTATTTGGTTTGTTATGTTTTATTAACCTTTATAGATCTTTACTCGTTTTGTTTGTTAAAATTAATATTTTACTTCTGTCCCATCATGAAAATTGCCTCTTGGAATGTCAATTCGTTGAATGTTCGCCTAGAACATGTTTTACAGTGGCTTGATTCTGCCCAACCGGATGTGTTGGCTTTACAAGAAACCAAAATGACTGATGAGGTATTTCCACAATCGGCCATTGAAGCGGCTGGTTACCATGTAGTTTATTCGGGACAAAAAACTTATAACGGTGTGGCCATTATTGCCAAATCCAAACCTGAAGATGTGATTACTGATATTCCCGAGTTGGAGGACCCTCAACGCCGAATATTAGCTGCGACTGTTGATGATGTTCGAATCATAGATTTATATGTGGTGAATGGTTCAGCACCAGGCACTGAAAAATTCACCTATAAACTTAACTGGCTAGATAAAGTCACGCGTTTTATTGAACAACAAATGACTGAATACGATGATGTGGTGGTGTTAGGAGATTTTAACATAGCACCAGATGACCGAGATGTTCATGACCCTGAAAAGTGGCATGAAAAAATATTATGTACCACTGAAGAGCGTAAAGCGTTGAATGATATTTTGGATTTGGGTTTACAAGACAGTTTTCGCTTATTGCACGATGATGGCGGGTTGTTTAGTTGGTGGGATTACCGAATGAATGGCTTTGTTCGTGGATTAGGATTAAGAATTGATTTAGTACTTTGTAGTGATGAAATGTCAGAAGCCATCACAGCAGCTTACATTGATGTCGAACCCAGAACCTGGGAACGTCCTTCTGATCATACACCAGTAATAGCAGAGTTTGATTGGTGATTAAATGATTGAAAAACACCCCCTAATCACACGTTTATTGCATTGGCTTTCCGCTTTTTTGGTTATAGGTTTATTTGTATCTGGTTGGTATATGGTTGAACTTGATTATTACAGCTCTTGGTACCAAACCCTGCCAGAACTTCACATTGTGGCTGGTGTCATTTTGACCTTTTTTTGGATTTGGATTTTAATTCGATTATTTTCTTCAAAAAATGCTGATATTAACCACACACATAAAAAGTTTGAGCAGATAGCAGCCAAGTGGATTAAAAGCATGTTCTACTTGTTGGTTTTATTGATGGTCATCACAGGTTATCTAATAGCTACAGGACAAGGTGAAACATTGATTTTATTTAATGAACTCAAATTGCCGGCGATTTCACACTTTAGTTCCGCCCAAATCGATACCATGGGCTTAATACACGAATACACGTCTTATATATTAATGGTGTTGGTGCTCTTTCATACCTTCGGAGCTTTGAAACATCACTTGATTGATAAAGACAATACTTTAAAACACATGTTATAGGAAAATTACTATGAAATACTTACTGATGATTTTAATTCTGGGTACCACTCTGGCCAATGCTGATAAATATACCATTGACACCAAAGGTGCTCACGCTTTTGTTCAGTTTAAAATTAAACATTTAGGGTACAGTTGGCTGTATGGTCGTTTTGATACTTTTTCCGGAGAGTTTGAGTTTGATGAGGCCAACCCTGAAAAAGCTCGAATTGAAATGACTGTAGATACCGCCAGTGTCAATTCTAACCATACAGCTCGAGATAAACATTTACGCAATGAAGATTTTTTGAATGTCACAGCTCATCCTACAGCAACCTTCAAAAGCACTTCTTTTACTCCAACTGAAAATGGTCATGGAAAAATGGTTGGGAATTTAACTTTGAACGGCGTTACCAATGAAATAAGTTTTGACGTTGAATTTATCGGCGGTGGTAAAGATCCTTGGGGTGGTTTTCGCCGGGGTTATGAAGCCACTTCAACAATTACCTTGGCAGATTTTAAAATTAAGAAAAACTTGGGCCCTACATCACAAACTTTAGAACTCACCGTTTCGGTTGAGGGTATTAAACAATAAGTCAAAGTTTCCATTTTTAACCTAAAAAAAGCTTTTACCCGTCGGTTAGTAAAAGCTTTTTTTTTGCGCTGTACAGTGCCTGAAATTTAATTTGTAAGCCCAAGGTATAGTTGTTTCATCAAAATTCATATGTTATATGGGTTTTAAAAATCCTATCTTATTGAATATAAAGGGTTATTTGATTATATATGACTCTGTTTTTGTTGGGGTAATATTGGGCATTTTTTAACCAGAAGGTACCGGCTTATTTCATACTGAAAATCATTCATACAAAAAGACTAAATTGAATCGTTTTTCTATCAATTTGGGATTTTAAACTGAAAAATTTGAATGGTGGGTCGTATAGGATTTGAACCTATGACCAATGGATTAAAAGTCCACTGCTCTACCAGCTGAGCTAACGACCCATTTGAATCATGATAATACAATTGGGAATTGAAACAAGCTTGTTTCAAGGTGCGCAATAATAAAATATATCAATGAATTAGGCAAGTAATTTTAAGGCTTATTTAAACTTTTTTCCATTCAACTCAATCCAACCTCCAACACGTTTATTTTGTGGGTCATGATGAGTCCAGTGAACCACACCTCCTTGATCATTCCACTCATATTCTCCGCGTATATTGATTACATCCCCTTTTTTAACCGGAACTCTGGGAGCTAAATCAATATTATGTGCAACTAAAATTGTATTGCTGTTGAATTTCACTATAAATTTCTGATGTCTTGAACCCTTGTTATCATCTGCCAACAGTTTAATAATTTCTGCTTGAAACTCAACAAACACATCACTTCTTTGCTGAATTATGGCATCTTGTAACACATTGTTAGATTTTGGCTGCTGTTGTTGAAACCACCAAGATAAAAACATCACAACTAATAAAAAAGCGCCTTGAACAAGACGCTTTAAAGGTGGTAGTTTTTTGGGATTTTTATTCATTCCACGCATTATATCCGCCGGTTAAATTAAACACTTTGGTGTATCCTTTTTTGCGAAAAAACTCTGCTGCCGACATCGATGATTGACCCACTTGACAAACAAAAACTAACGGTGTGTCTTTATCCATTGCTTCGATAGATTCAATCGCACTTTTATCCAAACGAATGGCTTTATCAACAGTCCCTTCAGCCATTTTATCAGCTGATCTGACATCAAAAACATGCGGATCTTTAACATCTGTAGCCAACCAATCTTGCAACTCTGCCACTGATAAGTTTTGAACAGCTGGTGGTTCATTGGGGTTAACTATACGTAATCCAGATCCTTGTAGCTCATCTATCCAACTGATTTCAACACCATCAGATCGTTTAGCTGTGCCTATATCCATATACACTTTTAAATCCCCAATATCAGCAATGATCTCATACCCTTTTGGCATTTCAAGACTGAAACGGGTATTGAACTCATCATCTACAGACAAGAATAACTGGTGGTCTCCCATGTCTTTCAAACCTTCTTTGATGTGGTTTAAAGCATCATCTGTGATGCTGATTTTAGGAGGTGTTCGGTCTGGCTGACTTAAATTAAATAACTCATGTAACTCTCCTGTATTGAACATTTCAGAAATGATGTCATTACCACCTATCAACTCTTTATTGACATACAGCTGCGGTATAGTTGGCCATTGTCCGTATGCTTTGATACCTTCTCTGATTTCAGGGTCTTCTAAAACATTGAATGAGCCAAATCCGTCTCCTATTAAATCTTTAAGGATTTTCACTGTATTACTAGAAAAACCGCACATTGGAGTTTGTGGGTTACCTTTCATAAATAAAAAAACTGGGTTTTCTTCCAGCATGTGCTCTATTCTT